>JBEKHI010000089.1:0-22945 GCA_050012355.1 Streptosporangiaceae bacterium
ACTCGCCGCGGCGCTCACCAGGTGGCTCCGGATGACACGCCGCGTAGAACGCGGCCCGTTCCCTCCGGCAGGGCGCCCCCAACGGGATTCGAACCCGTGCCGCCGCCTTGAAAGGGCGGTGTCCTAGGCCACTAGACGATGGGGGCAACGAACTCGCTGCCGTATAAAGATACCCCTTGCGCGCAGCTAAGGAATCCGGGACGGTATGCGATATGGAGATTACGCTGCGGTGGTCTCTGGGAAGATAGGTTGGTACCGAGGCTCGAACGGAGGCATGCCAATGACCAGGCACCGCGGCTAGGCGGCCTATGGCAAGCGACCAGCAGGTCCCGCCTCCCGTCCTGGGGGAACAGCTCCCCGGTAGCCGCAATGGCCGGGGAACCGGGCTCAGCGGGCGTCATCGGCGTGCACCGCAACAGCGAGTGACCTATGGAGAGGTCTTCGCTGTCCGTGAGTTCCGCTGGCTGTGGCTCGCGCAGGTGCTGTCCTACGCAGGAGATCAGTTCGCTCAGGTCGCGATAGCGATCCTGGTCTTCCACCGGACCGGCTCGCCGTTCCTCACCGCTCTGGTCTACGCGCTGACGTATCTGCCGCCGATCGCCGGCGGTCCGTTGCTGTCCGGGTTCGCCGACCTGCTTCCCCGGCGCCAGGTGATGATCATCTGCGACCTCCTGCGGGTGGGTACGGTCGGGTTGATGGCGATTCACGGCGTTCCGTTCACCGGGCTGTGCGTCCTGCTCTTCATCACCGTGCTGCTCGGTGCGCCGTTCGCCTCGGCCCGGTCCGCCCTGCAACCGGACGTGCTGACCTCGCGCCAGCTGCCGGTCGGATCGGCCATCGCCAATATCACCCATCAGGCGAGCCAGATTCTCGGCTTCGTGGCGGGCGCCGCGGTCGTGGCTGTGCTGAACCCGTACCGGACCCTGGGGATTGACGCAGCGACGTTTGGCATATCAGCGCTTATCGCCGTTGTGGCGGTCAAGCGCCGTCCGGCGCCCAGCCGGGATCCGGCGAAGAAGTCTTCCGTGTGGTCGGTGTCGGTAGACGGCATCCGGCTCGTGTTCGGGAAACCGTCGCTGCGCACCCTCCTGTTGTTCGGCTGGCTGGCGGGTTTCTACATCGTCCCCGAGGGGCTGGCGGCCCCGTACGCGCACTCGCTGAACGGCACCACGTACACGGTGGGGCTGCTGATGGCTGCGATGCCGCTGGGGACGGTGGTGGGGGTGATGCTGCTGAACCGGTTCGTCGGGCCGGACTCGCAGCTCAGGATGATGGGCTGGCTTGCCATGGGAGCATGCGCGCCACTCATCGGCTGCGCGTGGAATCCGCCGCTATGGGTGGTCTTGGCGCTGCTCGGCATCGCCGGGGTTGGCGGCGCGTTCCAGATGGCCGCGGTACCCGCGTTCGTTCAGCAACTGGAGCCATCGACCAGGGGGTCGGCATTCGGTGTCGCCCAGTCCGGGCTGTACGCGGTGCAAGGCATCGGCATCGCGGCCGGCGGGGCGATAGCCGACTGGATCGGCGCCCCGATGGCCGTGAGCCTGGCGGGCTTGATCGGCTTGTGCGCGGCGACGTGCCTGGCGCTGACCTGGTCCCAGCAACGGGCGAAGGTCATCGCGGCCCGATCGGGCTTACTGGCGGCCCTTGTTGATGAAGGCCTCCACGATTGAGTCGCTTTCGCCCTCCTCTGGTACCACCGCCCACGCGATCACGTACACCAGGACCCCGAGCCCGTAGAAGATCGTGAACACCCCGAAGAGCAGCCGGACGAGATTCACATCGAGGCCGAAGTACGATGCCAAGCCAGCACAGACCCCCGCGACCAGCCGACCCTCACGGCGGCGAACCAGCTTCTTCCCCGTGTTGCTGTTAGATTCGCTCATGGGTCAATCATGCCCGTATTCATGCTCTGGGTGACATCTGGTTCTCGTCATCCGCTCGACGGAAGGAACGCGTCGTGGACCTGCTGCACATCGACGACCAGTTGCGTGACGAGGAGCGTCTCATCGGTGACACGGTGCGCTCTTTCGCGACCGACCGGGTGCTGCCGGAGGTCGGGGACTGGTTCGAGGCGGGCGTGCTGCCCCGTTCCATCCTGAGCGAGATGGGCAAGCTCGGCCTCTTCGGCATGACCCTGACCGGGTACGGCTGCGCGGGCACCGGACCGGTCGCCTACGGAGTCGCCTGCCGCGAACTCGAGGCGGTGGACTCCGGGATCCGCAGCGCGGCCTCGGTCCAGGGATCGCTGGCGATGTATCCGATCTGGCGTTATGGCAGCGACGAGCAGAAGGACGAGTGGCTGCCGCGGATGGCCGCCGGAGAAGCGATCGGTTGCTTCGGGCTGACCGAGCCGGATCGCGGATCGGATCCGGGCGGCATGCTGACGTCCGCGCGGCGTTCCGGTTCCGACTGGGTGCTGTCCGGCACCAAGATGTGGATAACCAACGGGTCGATCGCGGACGTGGCCGTGGTGTGGGCACGGACCGAGGACGGAGTACGCGGGTTCCTGGTGCCGCGCGGTAGCCGGGGATTCACCGCCCGCGATATCCACAAGAAGCTGTCGCTGCGGGCGTCGATCACGTCCGAACTGCACTTCGACGACGTACGGCTGCCCGGCTCCGCGGTGCTGCCGGGAGTATCAGGGCTGAAGGGGCCGCTGTCCTGCCTTACCGAGGCTAGGTTCGGAATCCTGTGGGGAGTGACCGGGTCGGCTAGGGCTTGTATGGCGGCGGCGGTTGACTACAGCAAGACGCGCGAGCAGTTCGGGAAGCCGATCGCGTCGTTCCAGCTCACGCAGGGCAAGCTCGCGTCGATGGCGGTCCGGCTGTACCAGGCGCAGTTGCTCGCGCTGCACCTCGGGCGGCTCAAGGAATCCGCTGGTTCCCTCGAGCCGGTGCAGGTGAGCGTCGGGAAGATGGCCAACGTACGGACCGCGATCGACATCGCCCGGGAAGCCCGCGCCATCCTGGGAGCGAACGGAGTGACCCTGGAGTACCCGGTCATGCGGCACGCGGCGAACCTGGAGGCCGTCCTGACGTACGAGGGAACCGAGGAGATCCACACGCTCGCCATCGGCCAGGCGCTGACCGGGATCTCCGCCTACCGGTAGCTCCTGATGAGTGTCGCACTACCCGTCAAAGAGTGCGGGCGGTGCTGCACCAACCAGGAACCCGGACACCCGCTGGGGCAAGGATGGCGCTCCGGTTACGAGGAGAGCCTGGAGTCGGTAATCTTCTCTAGTGAGGGGTACCGTCTGGTCCCCGTTCGGGGCGTTAGCTCAATTGGCAGAGCTGCGGACTTTTAATCCGTCGGTTCAGGGTTCGAGCCCCTGGCGCCCCACCAGGTATCACACGTCTCCAGCCGCCCCGGTAAACCGGCAGGTCGGCGCACGCTCCGCCTCGAGGAAGACTCGGCATCGTCTTCGGCATACTGCCCGGAAGCTGGGTTGCGGCCCCACGGCTTGGAACTGCTTGCCGCGTCCTTCGACCGGGGGGCGAGTGCTGCTCCTGGTACTGATGGTGCCTATGAGTGCTGTGAGGCAGCGACCTGGGCGGGTTGTTTCTGGTCGGTGCTGCCCCACCCGCACTCTTTTCGGGGCAGTGCCACACCAACCAGAAACGGCGGGCCGCGCGCTCAGCCGATAACCAGCGATGGCCCGTCGATAGCGTCGTTCCGCTATCGACGGGCCATCGCTGGGGTCTGCGACTAGAAGGTCAGCGCTTCGTGGATCCGCGGCTGGACGCCCGACCCGTGGTGGGGGTGCTGGCGGGGGCGCTGGTGCTAGCCGCGGTCGCCCGCGCGGCGGCCGCGGCCGGGCGCAGCAGCGCCTCGGCGAGGGTGAGCACTGTCTCCTCGAGAGAGCTGAGCCGTACGCTCACGTCACCGGTCGCCGTTTCGACGATCGAGGTGACCGACTCCTCGATCTCCTTTTGCCCAGGAGCTGACGACAGGTCCGCGAGCTTTCCGCCGAGGTCCGTGATCCGCTTATCAAGGTCGGAGACAGACTTGGCGGTAACCTCCGTGATCCGGTCCCGCACCTTCTCCAGGTCGGTCGATCCCGGCAGATCATCGAGCAGGCGGTCGACGGCGTCGATCCGCTTCGCGACCGAGGCGATCTGCTCGGCCAGGCCGGACAACCGGCCATCGACCGCGGAGAAATGTCCGCCAACCGCCTCGAACCGGCCATCGACGGCCACGAACTTGTCGGCCAGCCCGTCGAGCCGGGCGCCAACCGCCTCCAGCCGACCGTCAAGGCCGTCTAGCTTCCCGGTCATGCTCCCGGTCCTAGCGTCGACGGCGGACATCCGGACGTCGAGGGCGCTGAGCTTGCCGTCGACCGGGCCGAGCTTGCCGGTCAGCGACGTGACCCGGCTACCGAGCTCGGCAAGGTTGCGGCCCTGCTCGGCCAGCTGCTCACCGAACCGCTCACCAGCCTTCGCCTGCCGCTCGTCGGACTGGGCCAGCCGGTCGTCGAGCGCACCGAACTTCCCGCCCAGTGCCGTCACATTGTTCTCGGTCACCGTGACGGTGTTGTGTATCGCGCCGAGCCGGTCTTCGGCGTCGCCAATCCGGTCATCAAGCTGCTCAACCCGGTCGTGCACCGTCTGGACCTGGTCGCTGAGCTTCTCGGACCGGGTGCCGAGGCTCGTCACGCTGGTTGTCAGCGCGGTGACCGCGGTTTCCTGCGCGTTCATCTGACCCGACAGCGCCTCGGCGGCCTGGCCGACCTTGGTACCCAGCGTGTTGAAGCCCTGGTCAGTTCGGCCCTTGATGGCTGACATCTCTTTGTCCAGGTGGGTCGTGCGCTGAGACAGCTCGGCCAAAGCCTTGTCCAGGCGGCCGAACCGGCTGCCCGCCGAGTCCATCGAGTGCTGGAGCTTGTCGACATCCACCGCCATCCCGGCCAGCCGGTCGTCGGAGGCCTTGAGCGCGTCGACCACCTTGGTGACCGTGTCGCACAGCATCTGGAGCTGGGGCAGGATCTGCCCCACGATCTCCGCTACCGCGCCAACGTCGCTGCGCACCGCCGCAAGCTCATGGGCCGCCAGCTCGTTGGCCGGCGAGATCTGTCCGCTTAGCGATTCAATGCGGCCGGCCATCGACTCAGCCCAGCCCGGCGGGCGGTCCCGTACATCATCAACCCGGGCCGCCAGACCCTCTAGGTGCGCGCCGAGTCCTGGTACCTCGCGCTCCCTGACCTCCCTGACCGCAACCTCTAGGCCGTCAAGCCGCTGCACGATCTCCTCTAGTACGGCCGCCGTCGACCGTTCGTCCGACACGTGATCCTGAATGGTACGGGCGAGCAGTTCACGCATCCGCTCGGCAGCACCGGGCTGGCTGCCACGCAACAACAGTTGGTTGCCCGAGGGGTCCAATGGAGCTCCTTCGCGGGGGGTTATCACGACTTCGCACGGGGTTACCGCGACCACTTTAGCGACCCCGGATTGCCTACTTTCGCATATATATCCTGACTTAAAGGTTTGAGAGGCGATTGCACCCAGCTTGTGACCTGAAGGCTGCAGACAGTGGGATCTTCTACAGCGCCGTCGATGGCCCATCGCTGGCGCCCCAGCCCCACCGATGGCCCATCGATGGGGTCCCAGGAGCAGCGGCAGGAGCAGGAGCGCTGGTGGCGTCTAGCAAGGCTAGGACGGCGCGGTTGAGCGGGACGTCTAGCCCGTACCGATCGGCGGCGCGGACGACCGCGCCGGTGATGGCCTCGTGTTCGGTTGGCCGCCCGGCGCGCCGGTCCTCCAGCATTGAGGTCACGTCATCGGCACCAAAACGACCGTAGAACTCCAGCGTCGCCGCCACATCCCGCTCCGACAGCCGGGCGCCCGCGGCGACTCCCGCACGGACGGCTTCCTCCAGCAGCCCGCGGACCAGCCATGGCATCCCGGGAGCCGCCATTACCCCGACCGGCCGGGCGGTCAGCGCGGTGATCGGGTTCGCGGCCACGTTGGTTAGCAGCTTGCGCCACGCGTCGGTCAGGAAATCTTCCGACAGCGACACTCGCACCGGACCGCCGTCGAGCAGCGCGGCGAACCTGTTCCCAGCCGGGCCCGACGGCACGATCAGGAGATCTCCGGCCGTGTGCACCACGTGCCACGGCGCCACCCGCCTGGCCGCGATGTACGCCAGGGCCGGCACCACGTCCGACCCGGCAGCGTGATCCACGCCGTTCCTGACCAGCACAACGGGACCGGCCAGTTGGGCCAGCCAGGCCGAGACGTCGTGGTGAGCCTTCGTCGCCACGATGACCCAGTCGACCAAGCCGACGTCGGAGGGCGACCCGGCGATCAGTACCGGAACCTGGTGATCGCCGACCACCAGCCGGTCCACCGGCGTCCGCACGCACAACGTCACCTCATGACCCGCCGCACCGGCGGCCTGTGCCAGCACTCCGCCGATCGCGCCGCCGCCAACCACCGCGACTCTGCTCATAACAACCAAGCATAAATGAGAAAAGTTTCTCACTTGTTACGCGGGGCATACTCGGAACATGGCGGTCGACGAAGCGATCCGGGCCCGGCCCGCGGTCCCGCTGCGAGGGCTGGTGGCCTGGTACACGGGCTATCGTCAGCAGGGAGTCCCGGTCGCCCAGCACCGCGGGCTGCCTTCGCCGTTCCTGACGCTCATCCTCACCCTGGATGATCCGCTCACCATCGTCAGTCATCCGGACCCGAAGGATCCGCCGGGCGATTACCGGACCTTGCTCGGCGGCCTGCACACCACGCCCGCGCTGATCAGCGTCCCCGGCCGGCAATCGGGCGTGCAGATCGCCCTTAGCCCGCTTGGCTGCCGGGCGTTGCTGGGTCTGCCCGCCGGAGAACTCGCGGGCGCCGATATACCGGCCGACGTCGTATTCGGTTCCGGTCTTGCCGAGGTCCATGACAGACTGCGGGCCGCGCGGGACTGGACCCGCCGTTTTGATGTGATCGACGACTGGCTGCTCGCGAGGCTGCGACGCGGTACGGCGCGCACCCCCGCGCCCGAGGTCCGCCAGGCCTGGGGAATGCTGCTAGACAGCGGCGGCACGATCGGCGTCGCCGACCTCGCCGCCGAAGTGGGCTGGAGCGACCGCCACCTCCGTAACCGGCTCACGCTGGAGACCGGGCTCACCCCGAAGGCAGCGGCGCGGGTGATCCGCTTCGGCCGGGCCCGGCAACGACTCGTCGGCGGAGACACGTTCGCGGACATCGCCGCCGACTGCGGGTACTTCGACCAGGCTCATCTGGACCGCGAGTTTCGCTCACTGGCGGGATCCGCGCCTAGCCGCTGGCTCGCCGAGGAGTTCCGAAACATCCAATCCGGCCACCATGAGCCGGGGTCAGGCTGGAATCATGACTGACAAGACACCAGCACCGCAGGTCTGGCCGACGCTGACCGCCCGGGATGCCCGGGCGCTGATCCGGTTCCTGACCGAAGCGTTCGGCTTCACCGAGACAGTCGTCCACGGCGACGGAGACGTCGTCCACCACGCCGAACTGGCCTGGCCAGAGGGCGGCGGCATCATGCTTGGCTCGGCCAGCGGAGACCCCAGGCTTTCCGCCGCCTACGTGGTCACCACCAACCCGGACGCGGTGTACGCACGCGCCAAGGCAGCGGGGGCGGAGATCACCGACGAGCTCCACGAGACCGACTACGGCTCCCGCGACTTCGCGGCCCGCGACATCGAGGGGAACCGCTGGTCGTTCGGCACGTACCCAGGTGAGCCACACTCGTAGACTCTCCGGCGTGCCCCGACGTGACGCGCGCGACAACCGGGAGGCGCTGCTGGCGGCGGTCGCCAGCCTGCTGGCCGAACGCGGTCCCGGCTTCACCCTCGCCGAGGTGGCCCGGCGGGCCGGCTTGTCAACGGCCACCGCTTACCGCCACTTCCCCGGCCCGGACGAGGCGATCGAGGCGTACTTCAGCACGCTCACCGCGGGCCTGATCGACGCGGTCGACGCGCTTGGTCCCCAAGCAGGTATCGAACAGCTCTGCGCCGAATGGACAAGGCAGGCGGCGAGCTGGGGACCGGCCGCCGTCTATCTGCGGTCCCCGCGCGGCTTCCTTGAGCGGCTCGATGACGGCGACGAGTTCATCGTCGCGCTGTACGCGCGCCTGGAACGCCTGCTAGACGCGGCGATCCTGGCCGGGGTCATTCCCGGCCAGGACATCCGCTACGCGGTACTGCTGTGGGTGACGATCTTCGACGAGCGGGTGGTCGTCGATCTCACCGCCACCGAGGGTCTCACCGCCGGGCAGGCGACGGAGCGTCTGACAGCGACTCTGTTTGCCGCGCTTCGACGGGAAGCGCCCGGGGACGGAGCGTCACGAAGCTGACGACCACGCACACCGCCAGCACCCCGATGGCCAGGAAGACCCCCGCGTGGTACCCGTCCAGGAACGCCGTCGCCGGGTTCGCGCCGCCGCGAAGCGAGCCGGACTGAACCGACCGCAGTACCGCTCCGATCACCGTGATTCCGAGCAGCCCGCCGACCTCACGCGACTCATTCAGCAGCGCCGAGGCCACACCACCGCGTTCGGGTGACGTCGCGACCAGCACCGCCTCGGTCAGCGGCACGGTCATCAGCCCGCCACCCAGGCCGAACACCACGAACCCGGGCATCAGCGACGCGAACGATGCATGATCGCCCAGCATCGCGAACAGGCACAGCCCCACGACCATGATGAGCACGCCGAGCGAAACGGTCCGGTTCCTTCCCAGCAGCCGCACCACCTGCGGGGCGAGGGCCGCAGAAAGAGCGATGCACAGCGCCATCGGGACGAACGACAGACCCGCCTTGACCGGAGAGAAACGCAGGATCGTCTGCAGGTACACCGAGGTGAAGATGTAGATCCCCAGGACGCCGAAGGACCAGCCCATCATGGTTCCGTTGCCCCCGGTGAATTCGCGGTAGCGGAACATCGACAGCGGCACCATCGGGTGCGCCGAACGCGCCTCGATGGTCAGGAAACCGGTGAAGCAGACGGCAGCGGCGGCGAAGGCCGCCAGGATCGGCCCCGAAGTCCAGCCGCGGTCCTGCCCGTCGATCAGCGCGTAGGTGAGCGCGAACAGCGCGGCCGAGGACGCGGCCAGCCCGGGCCAGTCAAGCCGGCGCGACGCGGTGTTGCCGTGCGACTCCCCGGCGGCGGCGAGCGCGATCGCGAACGTCACGATGCCGATCGGCACGTTGATGAGGAAGATCCAGCCCCACCGGATGTGCTCGCTGATCAGGCCGCCGATGACTGGTCCGAAGCCCAGGGCCAGCGCGCCCACGGCACCCCAGATCCCGATCGCGCGGGTCCGCTCGCCCGGATCGGTGAACGTCGCCTGCACGATGGCGAGTGTGGCCGGCATCAGCATCGCCGCGCCGAGCCCCTGTACCGCGCGACTAGCGATCAGCAGCCCGGCGCTTCCCGCCAGCCCGGCCGCCAGCGAGGACAACGTGAAGATCGTCAGGCCGATCAGGAACACCCGCTTGCGGCCGAACACGTCGGCTACCCGGCCGCCCGCGAGCAGCAAACCGGCGATGACCAGCAGGTAGGTGCTCACCACCCACTCGAGCCCGGAGAACGTCAGGTGCAGATCCCGCTGAATGGTGGGGATCGCAACGTTGACAACGTTGTTGTCGAGATAGGTCATGAAGGTGGCCAGGCTCATCGCGATGAGCGTCCACCAGCGCTTGGACATCTGGTTGATCCCTCCGTTGTACAACGTTCCTAGACGCTGTACCTGTACTACGTACAAGTAGGTTCGATGACATCGTGACTTGTACGGCGTACAGTTGTCAAGTGATGGTTAGGAAAACAGCCGAGACGCAGCCGGAGCGTGAGCGGCTCTCGAAGGAGGCCGTGGTCGATCGCGGACTGGAACTCGCGGACGGCGGCGGCCTTGAGTCGCTGACGATTCGCAAGCTGGCTCAGTCGCTCGGCGTCACGCCGATGGCGCTGTACTGGCATTTCCGCAGCAAGGACGAGCTGCTCTCCGCGCTCGCGGAGCGGGTCTGGGGCGAGCTTGACCTGGCCCGCGACGCCGACGAGCCATGGATCGCGCAGTTCCGTCGCATATTCGGGTCGCTGATCCGCGTGCTGCGCTCGCACCCCGCGGCGCCCGACCTTCTCATGCATGACACGAAGCGGAGCGAAGCCGCGCTGCGAGCCACCGAGGTCGCGCTGGAAGTACTCCGCGACGCGGGATTCGGCCCGGTGCATGCCAGCGCCATCGCCCGCCAGGCACTGTGGACCGGGATCATCCTCGTCAGAAGCGATCCCGCCGTGCATTATGACGTGCCGCGGGAAGAACTCGACGAGCATCTCCGTAAGGACCGGCTAACGCTTTCGCTGCTCCCGGAGGCACGTTTTCCGCGCCTTGTGGAGTGCGCCGTCGAGATGACGGACCCCGGCGATCCCGAGTTTCACTACCAGCTCGGCATCGACATGTTCACCGCTGGGGTTGAGGCCGCATCCCACCGCCAGGACGCGGCGCTCTAAGGTGACCCTGTGAGGGTCACCATGTTGCTCGCGGATCACGCGCAGGTCGCCGACGGGAAAATGTTCATCTCCGGCGGCGGCTGGACCTATTGTTCGCCGGGCACCGTCCCTTGTGCGGTGGCGATGCTGTTTCACGTCCCGTGGCAGCAGACTAACGAGAAGATCCCGTTCGCGCTGCGCCTGGTCGACGAGGACGGGCATCCGGTTCCCCAGCCAGGACCTGAGGGGTCACGCGAGGTCGGGATTGCCGGCCAGCTGGAGACGGGACGCCCGGCGGGCATGCCGCCGGGCACCGAGACGAATGTCCCGATCGCGTTTAATGTCGTGCTGACTTTGCCGCCGTCGCGCCGGTATACCTGGATTCTAGAAGCGGACGGTCACACGGAGGACTCGTGGCGGCTATCGTTCGCTACAAGACGCGATCCGCCGGAACACTAGAGCCGGCACAAACGGGATGGGGATAGGACTGTGAAGGGTTTCCGGACCTTTATCTTGCGAGGTAATCTTCTCGAACTCGCGGTGGCCGTGGTGATTGGCGTGGCGTTCAACGCCATCGTGACCGCGCTGGTCGCTGACATCGTCACGCCGCTGATCGCGGCGATCGGCGGCAAGCCGGATTTCTCGAACCTGTACTTCACGGTGAACCACAGCAAGTTCATGTACGGTTCGTTCGTCAACGCGATAATTAGCTTCCTGATCATCGCGGCAGTGGTGTACTTCCTTGTCGTGGCGCCCGTCGGCAAGTTGCTGACCAGGATGACCAAGACCAAGGAAGCGACCGAGCGAACCTGCCCAGAGTGCCTGAGCGAAATCCCGATCGCGGCTAAGCGGTGCATGTACTGCACTTCGGAAGTCCCAGCGGTCAGCTGAAAATAAGTCTGGGCCCGGAGCGGGGCCTGGCCACACCGGACCCAGACGCTCTCGCAGTGGATCGCTGCTTTAGGCAGATTGCCAGCGCAGTCTGGTAAAACGCTGTGGCCACGATAGGGACCGGCAAAGTTCTAATGAAGATCCCCCTGGTACGAGCCCCGACACCCCGTAGACACCCCCTAGACAACGGACCGGCCCCGGAGCACCCCCTCAGGTGAGGTGCTACCGGGGCCGACCCCCCAATCCCATGCCGCGAGACCGCGGCACTTTGTTACTCGGAACGCTGCTGCGGAATTCCCGCGAGCAGAGCACGAACCTCGGTCTCCCGGTAGCGCCGGTGCCCCCCCAGCGTACGGATGGATGTGAGCTTGCCTGCCTTGGCCCACCGCGTGACGGTCTTTGGGTCAACGCGGAACATCGTCGCGACCTCGGCTGGCGTCAGCAACGGTTCGGCTTCGGGCGTACGTGCGGACATGTGTGCGGCCTCTCCTCCTGGATCGGCAGAGCGATCCTCAGTTCTTCGCGGCACTCCGTTGGGAGCCCGTCTCTCCTGTTGTACTTCCTGTCTTCGATGTCCTTTATGGCCCATAAGGGCCATATTGCCATCACCATCGGTGACGCGTCGACCACCTGTCTCGGAGTTTCTGTCGTGGGATGCCCTGTTGCTCCTCGGATCGATGTCACTCAGGGTGATTCTAGCGATACTTATCGTCGCATCGGGCCAGATTCGGAAATAGTCCCCGCGAGTCGTGCCCTAGTTCGCGCACGCGGTTGCCCGCGGTACGCGCCATCGGGTCACCACCCGCTGATGCATCGCTAGTGCCACCTCCCATTCCGACCTGGCGAGGGCCTCGATGGCGGCGGAGATCTCCGCTGCCGACTCGTCCGCGCGGAGCGCCTGTTCGCTCAGCAGGCAGACGAGCCCGCCATAGTCAAGCTCAATCAGCGAGTAAGGATGAAATTCCGCGAGCCATCGGTCAAGACCGGTGAGCTCGGCCTCGACGCCGAGCGCCTCCTGCAGCAGCCGCCCCCTACTCCCGGGTAGCTGACGGATCGCGCCCCGGGCGACGGCGAGCGACCGGCTCACCCGCCGCCTGGCCTGCGAGAGCGTGGTCATGTACGTGACGGATACACCAGGGGGGACGACCCCACGTACCCCCTGTACGGCGCTCTGCTGGCCGCTAGGCTCTCGAAATCCTTCGGATGGCCTATGTTCCCCCTGCGCCATCCGCCGCTCCGTAGCGGCGAAGGGAACGAACCAGGTGATGGGCACGGTCCAGGTGTTCGTCCTGATGTGAACGCGGTCCGATGCCCATTCGCCGCCGAACTCCGCGGCGGACGCCGCGGCCGCCGCCGCCTGCAGTGGCGCGAACGCGTCCCCGAACGGCGGTTCCGCCGTTGCCCGCAGCTCACCAAGGGCCAGCCAGGAACGCAACCGGGTCTGCCACGGGCAGACGTAGGTCACGCCCTCAAGCCACCGGACGTAGGCGTGCTCGCTCTCTCGTTCCGGAATCAGAACGGGCGGCACGGTCGCCACTCGCCGCAATGCCTCCGCGTACTCCTCCGCTAGCGCCGACATCCGCCGCGAACGTGCGGCTGATGTGGCGTACGCCGCCCACCGAGTCCGGTCTGGCTCCGAGAAGGCGGACAGCGGTTCATAGATGCGGAGATACGCGGCGTAAGGCATCATGACCGCATAGTGACATACTTTGCCGCCTCATGTGGTGCTTCCCTCCATAACAAGAGCATTACTCTCCGCACTCACAATGGGAAGGGACGAGCCGCACCGCGACGAAACGGGACGGAATACGCTGAACGCAAATCCCGTGCTCGACGGGGAGCACGGGTACGAGTGAGATAGGTCACCACCGTGACAAACATATTCGGTTCGCTCACCCACGGCGAAACCACCAGCACCGCCGAGCACGAGCAGGTCGTCTTCTGCCAAGACCCAGGCAGCGGTCTGCGCGCGATTATCGCCATCCACTCCACCGCCCTCGGCCCAGGGCTTGGTGGCACGAGGTTCTATCCCTACCCCGACCAGGGCGCGGCGCTGACGGACGCGCTCCGGCTGTCCCGTGCGATGTCGTACAAGAACGCGCTGGCCGGCCTCGACCTGGGCGGCGGCAAGGCCGTAATCATCGGCGACCCCGCCACGATCAAGACCGAGGCGCTGCTGCGCGCCTACGGCCGGTTCGTCGAGTCGCTCGGCGGACGTTACGTCACCGCCTGCGATGTCGGCACGACCAGCGAGGACATGGATCTCGTCGCGCGCGAGTCCGGTCACGTCACCGGCCGCACCGTGGCCAGCGGAGGCGCCGGCGACTCGGGCGTCCTGACCGCGTTCGGCGTCTACCAGGGGATGCGCGCCGCGGCGGCCAGCGCCTGGGGTGACGATTCGCTGTCCGGCAAGCGGGTCGGCGTCGAGGGAGCCGGGAAGGTCGGACGCAGGCTGATCGGGCACCTGATCGAGGCCGGTGCCGAGGTCAGCGTCTGCGATGTGAGCCCGGCGGCGGTAGACCGGGTACTGGCGGAGTACCCACAGGTACATGTCGCCAGGGACACCCGCGAACTAGCGGCGGCGGAGCTCGACGTCTTCTCCCCCTGCGCGCTCGGCGGCACGCTGACCGAGGAACTGATCGCCACGCTGCGATCGAAGGTGATCTGCGGCGGGGCCAACAACCAGCTCGCCAGCACCGCGACCAGCAAACTGCTCACCGACCGCGGGATCCTGTACGCCCCTGACTACGTGGTCAACTCGGGCGGCGTGATCCAGGTCGCCGACGAACTCGCAGGCTTCCGGTTCGAGCGCGCCAAGGCCCGGGCGGAAAAAATCTTCGATACTACTTTGAGTATTTTTACCCTGGCTGAACGTGACAGAATGTCACCTCTCGCCGCTGCTGACCGGCTTGCTGAGCGCAGAATGTCCGATGTAGGACGGTTGCGGGGTCTTTGGCTACCTCGTGCTAACGGAACAGCGTAGTCATCAGGGCCGCAAAGCAGGTACGGTAATACCTGTACGGAAGCTGGCCGACGCCGAGCCCCTCAGGTACAGGGCCGACGGCGATTCTGTCTGTCCTTGTGGGATAATTCAGAGGTCAGCGACATCAGCATCGTGGGGCCGAGTGGCTCCGGACGTTCGAGGGGGTCGAGCCAATGGGGCGCGGCCGAGCCAAGGCCAAGCAGGTAAAGGTTGCCCGCCAGCTCAAGTACAACAGCGGCGGCACAGACCTTGACCGGCTGCGTGCCGAGCTAGGCGCCGAAACTGGTCATCGGACTTCGTCCGACACTGACCACGATGGTTTCGACGACGATAGCGACGACGACACCGAGCCTGACGATGACCCCGATGAAAGCTGGGGCCGTCAGCCAGGCCGGTTAGAGCACGCACCGGTGCGGTCGACGGCGCGCCGCGCGATTATCGCGCGGCGTGCTGACCGACCCGGCTTTCTCAGCGCACGGGTTCGAGTACGTGCTTGCCACGTTCGGTCTCGGGGACCTCCACCGGGTACTCGCCATCGAAACAGGCGCGGCATAGCTTGCCCGCCGGGATGGTGGTAGCCGCGATCATCCCCTCGTTTGATACATATCCCAGCGAGTCGGCGCCGATCGAGGCACGGATCTCCGCTGGCGTGTGCCGTCCCGCGATCAGCTCGTCACGGCTGGCGAAGTCGATCCCGAAGAAGCAGGGCCAGCGGACTGGCGGGCTCGCGATCCGGACATGTACCTCGAGCGCTCCCGCGTCCCGCAGCATGGCGACGATCGCCCGCTGGGTGTTGCCCCGCACGATGGAATCGTCTACCACGACGATCCGGCGTCCAGCGAGCACATCGCGCAGCGGGTTGAGCTTCAGCCTGATCCCGAGCTGCCTGATGGTCTGGCTCGGCTCGATGAAGGTCCGCCCGACGTAGGAGTTCTTGACCAGTCCCTGCCCGTACGGGATCCCGCTAGCCTCTGCGTAGCCAATCGCGGCGGGAGTACCCGACTCCGGAACCGGGATCACCAGATCGGCCTCGGCGGGATGCTCGGCGGCCAGCCGACGCCCGATCTCAACCCGGGTGGCGTAGACTCCCCGGCCCGCGATCGTGGTGTCGGGGCGCGCTAGGTAGACGTACTCGAAGACGCAGCCACGCGGCTCTTCGGGCGCGAACCTCCGCGACCGAACCCCGTTGGCGTCGATGGCGATGAGTTCGCCCGGCCTGATCTCGCGGACCAGCTTGGCGCCCACGATGTCCAGCGCCGCGGTCTCGCTGGCGACCACCCAGCCGTCGGCGAGCTGTCCGAGCACCAGCGGGCGGAATCCCTGCGGATCACGCGCCGCGTACAGCGTGTTCTCGTCCATGAACACCAGGCAGTAGGCACCCTTGACCAGCGGCAGCGTCGCGGCAACGGCGTCCTCGGTACACTTCGCGGGCTCGGGACCCGGCCCGCCCTGGGCGAATAGTTCGGTCAGGACGTCGGTGTCCGAGGTGGCGGCCACCGGCACCGGGCCGACCGCCGCCGGGATCAGCGCGGCCAGTTCCCTGGAGTTCGTGAGGTTGCCGTTGTGCCCGAGCGCCAGCCCGCCATCCGGGGTAGACCGGAAGGTCGGCTGTGCGTTGGCCCACACCGATTTGCCGGTGGTGGAGTACCGGCAGTGCGCCACCGCGATGTAACCGCGCAGCGCGGTCAGCGAGGGCTCGTCGAAGACCTGGGCCACCAGGCCCATCTCCTTGTGCACGACGATCCGGTTGCCGTCGCTTACCGCGATGCCAGCTGATGCCTGGCCGCGGTGCTGAAGCGCGTACAGACCGTAGTAAGCGAGTTTGGCGACATCCTCGCCCGGCGCCCACACACCGAAGACGCCACAGGCATCCTTGGGCGGCCGGTCTTGAGGGTCGAGGTCATCCGTCAGATAGCCATCGGGCTTAGCCACACCATCAGTCTAGGTCCCTACCAGGACAGTTATGGGCTATGACCCTAGGAGTGGCAGCCATTCACTCAGATCCGCGCGGGCGCCGCTGGCGCGGACCGCGCCCGCCGCGACGGCATCCGCCCACTTAAGGCGGCCGGTCGCCAGCCGGACGAAGGTCACCGGGTCGGTCTCGATCACGTTCGGTGGCGTTCCCCTGGTGTGCCGTGGCCCCTCGACGCACTGGATGGCGGCCACCGGCGGGATCCGGACCTCGACCGAGCGCCCAGGCGCCCGGTCGGTCAGCACTCCGAGCAGGTACCGGACGGCCAAGGCCAGCGAAGCCCGATCCGGCGACCCACCGGAGTCCAGCGCCGCCAGGACGCCTGGCAAGCTGGACCCGTCGGGCCGTCTGGGCGGCATCAGCCGAAGATCGCAGGCAGCGTCCGCTGGTGGACCGCGGACAGCTCGCCCAGTCCGATTTCGAACAGGCCGGTGATCTCCAGCGCGTCGCCGCCGGTGAATCCGATCACCTTCGCCGGCACCTCGTGGGTGGCGGCCAGTGACAGGAACTCATCGGGCCGCGAGGTCGACACCACTGCCCGGGCCGCCGACTCGCTGAACAGGTAGGTGAACGGGTCACCGGGCAGCGTCACCCGGCAGCCATGGACCCCGCGGCTGCACGACTCGGCCAGCGCTATCGCCAGCCCGCCGTCGGAGAGGTCGTGCGCACTGTCCAGCAGCCTGGACTGCGCCGCGCCGGCGATCAGGGCGGCGAGCCGCCGCTCGGCGTCCAGGTCGGGCTCCGGCGGCTTACCGCCGAGGTGCTCGTGCACCAGATAGGCCCAGGCCGACCCGCCGATCTCCAGCTTGGTCTCGCCCAGCAGGATCACCGACGACTCGCGCTTCCGGAATCCGGACGGCACCCGCCGCCGTACGTCGGACAGCACGCCGAGCACCCCGACCACCGGGGTCGGGAAGATCGGCTCCTCGTCGGTCTGGTTGTAGAACGACACGTTTCCGCCGGTCACCGGGGTGCCAAGCTCCGCGCATCCGTCGGCGAGCCCGGTGACGGCCTGCGAGAACTGCCACATCACCCCGGGGTCCTCGGGCGATCCGAAGTTCAGGCAGTTGGTGACGGCCAGCGGCCGCGCCCCGGTCATCGCCACGTTCCGGTAGGCCTCGCTCAGCACCAGCTGGGTGCCCTTATACGGATCGAGCTGGCAGTACCGCCCGTTCCCGTCCGTCGCCAGCGCGATCCCCAGGCCGGACTCGTCGTCCACCCGTAGGACACCGCCGTCCTCCCGCATCGCGAGCACGGTGTTGCCTCGCACGTACCAGTCGTACTGCGACGTCACCCAGGCCGGATCGGCCTGTTCGGGCGCGCCGAACACCTTGATCAGGTCCGCCCGCAGCTCATCAGCGGTGGCCGGGCGGCGCAGCGCCAGCGGGTCGTCCCCGGCCAGCACCTCCTGGCCCGCGGGCACCGCGATCGTCCGGTCATACACCGGCCCGTCCGCCGCGGTCCGCGGCGGCAGGTCCGCCACCGTCTCGCCGTGCCAGGTCATGACCAGCCGCTCGTCGGACGTCACCTCGCCGATGACGGTCGCCTCGACGTCCCACTTACGGCAAATATTCATGAAGTCCATAACGGCGGTGGGCGCGACAACCGCCATCATGCGTTCCTGCGATTCGCTCATGAGGATCTCGGCCGGCTGGAGCGCGGGATCGCGGAGCGGCACGGTGTCCAGGGCTACCCGCATTCCCCCGTCCCCGGCAGCGGCCAGCTCGGTCGTGGCGCAGGCCACTCCGGCGGCGCCGAGGTCCTGGATGCCCTCGATCAGCCCGGCGGCGTACAGCTCCAGGCAGCATTCGACGAGCAGCTTCTCCATGAAGGGGTCGCCCACCTGAACGCTGGGCCGTTTGGCTTTCCCGGTCTCGCCGTTCCCGAACGAGAAGCTGGCGAGCACCGACGCGCCGCCCACCCCGTCGGGCCCGGTCCGCGAGCCGAACAGTATGACCTTGTTGCCGACCCCGGTGGCCTTGGCTTCCTGGAGGTCGCCATGCCGCATCACGCCGACACACAGCGCGTTGACCAGCGGGTTTCCGGCGTAACAGGGGTCAAAGGCGAGTTCGCCGCCGATGTTCGGCAGGCCGAGGCAGTTGCCGTACCAGGAGACGCCGCTGACCACTCCCGGCAGTACCCGATGGGTATCCGGCGCGTCCGCTGGCCCGAAACGCAGGGCGTCCATCACGGCGGCCGGGCGGGCGCCCATCGCCAGGATGTCCCGGACGATCCCGCCGACTCCGGTCGCGGCGCCCTGCAGCGGCTCCACGAACGAGGGGTGGTTGTGCGACTCGATCTTGAAGGTGACCGCGTAGCCGCCGCCAATGTCCACCACACCCGCGTTGGCGCCGATGCCGGCTAGCAACGCGGAAGTCTTGGGGGCCTTTTGCCCGAACTGACGCAGGTGGACCTTGGACGACTTGTACGAGCAGTGCTCGCTCCACATCACCGAGTACAGCGCGAGTTCGGCGGCCGTGGGACGGCGGCCGAGTATGTCGCGGATCTTCTGGTACTCGGCGCCGGTGAGGCCGAGCTCCTCATACGGCTGCCGGACGTCCGGGGTGGCCGCCGCGTGCTTGACGCTGTCGCTCACGCCGACACCAGGCCTTTCACGGCGGAGGTGAAGAAGCCGAGCCCGTCAGCCGACGGGCCGGTGAAACCGTCGATCGCGTGCTCCGGGTGCGGCATCAGGCCGACCACGTTCCCCGCCTGGTTGCGGATCCCCGCAATACTCCGTTTGCTGCCATTGGGGCTCGAGCCGTCCGGACCGCCGTGGAGGTAGCGGACCACGATCTGGCCGCGCGCTTCGAGCGCCGCCAGTGTCTGCTCGCTGGCCACGTACTGCCCCTCGCCGCTCTTGAGCGGTATCACGAGTTCCTGCCCCTGCTGGTAGTCCGTGGTCCACCGGGTGCGGGGGTCCTCGACCCGCAGCCGTACCGGCTCGCAGATGAACCGCCGCCGGACGTTCCTGGTCAGCACGCCAGGCAGCAGCCTCGCCTCGCAGAGGATCTGGAAACCGTTGCAGATGCCGAGCACCGGCAACCCGGCCTCGGCGGCGGGCACCAGCTTCGACATCACCGGCGAGAACCGGGCTATCGCGCCGGCCCGCAGGTAGTCGCCGTAGGAGAAACCGCCAGGGAGAATCACCGCGTCCACGCCGCGCAGGTCAGGGTCACCATGCCAGAGCGGAACCGGATCGGCCCCGGCGGCGGTGACGGCCCGCAGCGCATCGGTATCGTCTAGCGATCCAGGGAAGGTGACGACGCCTATTCGCACGCAGGCAGCCTACCCGTCGGCGCGGACCGTGAATTCCTCGATCACCGAGTTGGCCAGCAGCTCGGACGCCAGTTCGGTTACCGCGGCCAGCGCCGCGTCGTCGGCGGGCCCGTCCACCTCGATCTCGAATCGCTTGCCCTGCCGGACCGCGACAACCTTCCCGAATCCCTGGCGATGCGAGGCAGCCAGCACGGCCTCGCCCTGGGGGTCGTGGATCTCCGGTTTCAGCATCACGTCCACGACTAGTCGAGCCACGTATCCTCCTGGTGATTAACTTCCGCCTCCGAAGAGCCTAGCGAGCCCACCACCAACGAACGCGCCCAGGCAGCTCCAGCGGATCGTTCCTCGTTGGTGCTGCACTACCCGCACTCTTCAATGGGTAATGCAGCACCCATGAGGAACGGAGACCATTCGGGGACGGTAGGACCCGGCTACGCCGGGCACATCCCTAAGAAACGCCGGACCCGGCGCCGCTAAGACGGACTAAGCCGGGACCGCCACCGGACAACCAGTGGCGGCCGGTGGGGGAGAATGTCCCATGTTCACCGACCTACAACGGCATATATCGTCAGGTGAGAGCCCTCGGCCGCGACAGCCGATCGCCCATGAGGCGAGCAGTTCGCGGCCGGTCCACGACCTCGGCCAGCAGCGGAGACCCCGCCGGTGGCTCGGAAGGAGCGGCACGTGACCATCGACCCAGGTGGTGCGGTCACCAACGCACCGCGCACACTCACCAGCCCGGTTCAGGGCACACCCGACCATGATCCCGAGTTCGTCCAGCTGCTCACGCCCGAAGGCGAGCGGCTGGAACATCCGGACTATCCGCTCGACGACGAGATCGACCTCGCGGGGATGTACCGGGACATGGTCCTGGTCCGCCGGGTGGACACCGAGGCCATCTCCCTGCAGCGCCAGGGAGAACTCGGCATCTGGGCTTCGCTGCTTGGCCAGGAGGCCGCCCAGATCGGCTCAGCCCGCGCGCTTGAGGCATCCGATATGGCGTTCCCCACCTACCGGGAGCACGGCGTCGCCTGGTGCCGCGGTCTCGACCCCGAGCGACTGCTCGAGCTTTACCGTGGTGTCAGCTTCGGCGGGTGGGATCCGAAGGAGCACAATTTTCACCTCTACACGATCGTGATCGGCGCGCAGACCCTGCACGCGACCGGTTACGCGATGGGGGTCCAGCGCGACGGAGCCGACGAGGCGGTCATCGCGTACTTCGGCGATGGCGCGTCCAGCCAGGGCGACGTGAACGAGGCGTTCATCTGGGCATCGGTGTTCAACGCGCCGATCGTGTTCTTCTGCCAGAACAACCAGTGGGCCATCTCCGAGGGAAACGACAAGCAGACCCGCGTCCCGCTGTACAAGCGGTCTAGCGGCTTCGGGTTCCCCGGCGTCCGGGTGGACGGGAACGATGTGCTCGCGTGTTACGCGGTGACGAAGAAGGCGATGCGGGCGGCCCGCGAGGGCCAGGGGCCGATGCTGATCGAGGCGTTCACCTACCGGATGGGCGCGCACACCACCACCGACGACCCGACGCGGTACCGGCTGGCCAGCGAGCTGGAGACCTGGAAGCTGCGTGACCCGATCGAGCGGGTCAAGTCCTATCTGGCCCGTAGCGGCCGGGCCGACGCGAGATTCTTCGACGAGATCGACGCCGAGGCCGATCAGCTCGGTACCCGCGTCCGTGAAGCCTGCCGTTCCATGCCCGACCCGGGCCCGCTGGAACTGTTCGACCATGTCTACGACGGCGAGAACGCGATCCTGGCCGACGAGCGGAAGCAGTACGCCTCCTACCTGGCGTCCTTCGAGGGAGGTGCCGCGAGATGACCACTCTGACTCTTTCCCGCGCGATCAACGAGGGCCTGCGCAAGGCGCTTGAGTCCGACCCCAAGGTGATGATCATGGGCGAGGACGTCGGGAAGCTCGGCGGCGTGTTCCGGGTGACCGACGGCCTGCAGAAGGACTTCGGTGAGCACCGCGTCGTCGACACCCCGCTCGCCGAGTCCGGCATCATCGGCACCGCGGTCGGCCTCGCGCTGCGCGGCTACCGGCCGGTCTGCGAGATCCAGTTCGACGGCTTCGTGTTCCCCGCCTTCGACCAGATCGTCAGCCAGGTCGCGAAGATGCGCTACCGCTCCCGCGGCCTGGTCACGCTGCCGATGGTGATCCGGATACCGTTCGGCGGCGGCATCGGGGCGGTCGAGCACCACAGCGAGTCCCCGGAGGCGCTCTTCGCGCACATCCCCGGGCTGCGCGTGGTCGCCTGCGCCAACGCGGCCGAGGCATACACGATGATTCAGCAGTCGATCGCCTCCGAAGACCCGGTCATCTTCTTCGAGCCCAAACGGCGCTACTGGGACAAGGCCGAGGTCGACATGTCCGCGTCGCTGGCGGACGCGCTTCCCCTGGAGATGGGAAGCGTCGTTATGGCCGGAAATGATGTGACGGTGCTGACCTACGGCCCGCTGGTGCGCACCTGCCTGGAGGCCGCCGCGGCGGCTCGCGAGGAGGGCCGGTCGATCGAGGTCATCAACCTGCGGTCGCTGTCCCCGGTGGACATGGCGACGATCACCGCGTCGGTCGCCAAGACCGGGCGGTGCGTGGTCGTGCACGAGGCGCCGGTGTACGGCGGTCTCGGCGCCGAGATCGCGGCGCGGGTCACCCAGGAGTGCTTCTACCAGCTGGAGGCGCCGGTGCTGCGCGTCGGCGGCTTCGCCGTCCCCTACCCGCCGGCCCGGCTTGAGGAGCACCACCTGCCGGACCTGGACCGGGTGCTGGACGCGGTAGACCGGACGTTCGGGTACTGAGGGGGCTCGCGTGATCAGAGAATTCAGGCTCCCCGACGCCGGGGAGGGCCTCACCGAGGCCGACATCGTGACATGGCACGTCAAGCCCGGTGACCAGGTCAAGGTCAACCAGGTAATCGTAGAGATCGAGACCGCCAAGGCGGTCGTCGAACTACCCAGTCCCTTCGACGGAACCGTGTCGCGGCTGCTGGTGAACGAGGGCCAGACGGTCGACGTCGGCGCCCCCATCATCGCCATCGACGTGACCGGCGCGGACGGCGAAGCCAGCGAGGCGGTACGCGCCAACGAGGAGCGCGCGGTAGCCGACCGCGCGGCCGCCGCCGCGGCGACGGATACCTCCGGCGCCCAGTCCGTCCTAGTCGGCTACGGCGTCCGCGAGTCCTCCACCACCCGCCGCCGCCGCGTCGGCACCCCCGCCGCGTCGGCTCCCGTAGCGCCCCCGCCGCCCGCCGCCCCCGCCGTACCAGCAGCCGCCGCTGGCGCGCCGGCCAACGGGCGGTCGATGTCACATCGACCGGACTCTATGCCGGTCAATGTCACATCGACCGGGAC
>JBEKHI010000090.1:0-22712 GCA_050012355.1 Streptosporangiaceae bacterium
CGCTGATCGCCGTCACCTTCCCCGAGGGCAAGGAGCGGAACCGGGCGATGGGCGTGTACGCGGGCGTGTCCATCTCCGGCGCGGCCATCGGGCTGATCGCCGGCGGGCTGCTGACCAGCTACGCCGACTGGCGCTGGGTGTTCTTCGTGAACGTGCCGATCGGCCTGGTCCTCGTGCTGCTCGCGCCGCGGGTCATCGGCGAGTCGGAGCGAGTGCACGGCAAGTTCGACCTGCCTGGTGCGATCACCGGATCGCTCGGGCTGGGAGCCCTGGTGTACGGGCTTTCCGAGGCGGCGACCACGTTTACCAACGGGCAGGCAATCGGGCACTGGGGTAGCACCAAGGTCATCGCGAGCCTGGTGGCGGCCGTGGTACTGCTGGGGTCGTTCGCGTTCATCGAGGGACGGTCGCGGCACGCGCTGGTGCCACCCCGGGTGCTCGCGTCCCGCGACCGGACCGCGGCGTACCTGATCAGCTTGTGCATCGGCACGGCGATCTTCGGGATGTTCTTCTTCATGACGCTCTTCGTGCAGGAGGTCTGGGGATACTCGCCGGTCCGCTCCGGGATCGCCTACCTGCCCATGGTCGCCTTGATCGTGGTCGGGGCGGCGCTCTCCTCGCAGTTGGTCGCGAGGATCGGCGCGCGGCCGCTGATAACCGTCGGGCCGCTGCTGGCGGCTGGCGGCATGTTCTGGCTGTCACGGATCACCGAGCACAGCACGTACGCCGGCGGCCTGCTCGGGCCGATGATGCTGACCGGCCTCGGGATGGGGCTGACGTTCGTTCCGCTGTCCCTGGTGGCGCTGGCCAAGGTGCCGAACAAGGACTCCGGGGTGGCGTCGTCGCTGCTTAACACCGGGCAGCAGGTCGGCGGGTCGATCGGCCTGGCGATCCTCGGCACCGTGGCCTGGTCGGCGGTGGCGGCGAACACGAAGTCGGCTATCGCCGCCACGCACGGGGCGCACCTGTCGGCGGCGGCGCAGACGGCGCTGGCCAACCACGCGCTCGCCTACGGGTTCGGCCGCGGGTACCTGGTGTCGGCGGGGATCTCGATCCTCGCGGTGATCATCGCGGTGGTGATGATCCGGGTCAAGCGGTCGGACCTAGCCGGCATCGACCCGATGGCGGCCCCGACGCACTGACCGGCTTATCCACCGAAGGGCCCGCCCGCCGTGACCTCACGATCACGGCGGGCGGGCCCTTCGCGCGGACGCGGCCCGCAACCGGGCTGGTGCGTTTAGGCGGGCTCGCCGATCCCCAGGTCAATGTCCTCCTGGTGGGCGTCGGAGACCGCCTCCAGGACATTGGCGTTCACCCGCTCGGGGCCGAGGCGGGTGTTGACGGCGAAGTAGAAGACGATCAGGCTGAACACGGCGATCGAGCCGATGTCCCACCAGAATGGCAGGTGGTGATGGATCGCTATCCCGAAGACCGACGGGTAACCGCCGACGTAACTGCCGCCGAAGATCGAGAAGATCGTCAGGCCGAGAATCCACGGCACCGCGAATATTCCGGCCTTGAAGTCGATCGGCGCCTGGGTCGGGTCGAACCGGCGGGCGACGAAGTAGAGGATCAGGAAGAAGAGCACGGCCAGGTCGAGCTTGACCACGTTCGAGGTCCCGCTCCAGTAGATGATCAGGCCCGACACTACAAAGCTGAACGGAGCGATGACGCTGAGCCCGGGCACCCGGTACGGGCGCGGGCGGTCCGGGTCGCTCTTGCGGAGCGAGACCGCCGCTACCGGCGCGAAGCTGTACATGTAGGACGAGGCCGCGGTGATGGCCCCGACCAGCTGAGCCCAGCCGCCGAACGGCAAGAACAGGATGCAGCCGAAGACTCCGCCGAAGGCGATGCTGAACCACGGGACGCCCCGCCGGTCGATGCTGGAGAAGACCGGGGGGAGGAACCGTACCCGCGCCAGCGAGTACGACAACCGGGAGGTGGTCGCCAGGTAGACCAGGCCGGTGCCTCCTGGCGAGATCAGCGCGTCAATGATCAGGATCGTGCCGAACCAGCCGAGGCCGACTGAGGTGGCCAGCGTGTAGTAAGGCCCGAATGCGCCGGTGGTGCCGAACGGGCTGGTCCATCCATGCGCCACGTTGTGCGGATTGAGGGCCCCGATGAAGCAGACCTCCAGGAGCAGGTAGAGGGCGGCGCCCATGAACATAGACCCCACTATGGCCAGCGGGATGTCGCGTTTCGGGTTACGAGCCTCGCCCGCGAGCTGGGCCGCCTGCTCAAAGCCTTCCAGGGCGAAGATGACGCCAAGCGGCAACGCTATGAACACACCCTTAATGCCATAGGGCATGAACCCCCCGCCGGCGGAGAAGTTCGAGGTGTGGAAGACCTTAGTCATTATCAGGATGATGGTGGCCACCGGCACGATGATCTTCCATACCATCATGACGGCGTTGCCCTTGGCCATCCACTGCACGCCCAGCAGGTTCAAGGCGGTGAACAGGAACATCGCCGCTATGCCGACTACCAGGCCCTTGCCGGTGAGCAGCGAATTGGAGTTCTCGAGGCCGTGCCACCATTTCGCGTTCAGGTAGCCGAGCGAGGCCTCGGTCTCGATGGGGGCGATGGCGACGGCCTGCAGGTAGGAGAAGGTTCCGCAGAAGAAGCCGCCGAGGGTCCCGGTGTGAATCCAGGTGAAGCGCGCAGTGCCGCCCGATATCGGATACGTGGATCCGAGCTCGGCGTAAACGAGCGCTATGCCGATCAGCAGGACTGCCCCGACTATCCAGGAAACGATCGCCGCCGGCCCGGCAACCTCGGACGCGTTCAGCGTGCCGAGGAGCCAGCCGGATCCGATAACAGAACCGGCCGAGACCATGAACAGCGGAAGCAGTCCTACATCTCGCCGTAGCCTTGGCGGAACCTCCGAGAGGTCGGTCATTATCATGCCTTTTCTGTTGGCAGGGAGACCAAGGGGACGCTGCGAGACGCCAGCGTTTTAGGTCGGCGGCCACGTGAGCGCCGAGTTGTAATGGCTGTGTTGCTCCGTCATTAACGCAGATCATGCGAAACATGTCTAATGTCCGACCCTCTGGTGGACGCTTGCGCCATGTTTACCCGGACTTGCCCGCAATTACACCTCGCGGGCGCGGCGAGCGCTGACCTGGTGGTTTCGGCCGACAAGGGCAAGACAGGCGACAAGGCTAGACAAGGGCAAGGTGCTGTAAGGTCCGTCGGGTGACGCTGCATCATGTCGAGCTATGGGTGCCGGACCTGGACCGCGCCGTCGAGAGCTGGGGCTGGCTGCTAACCGAACTCGGGTACCAGCCGTACCAGGACTGGCCCGGCGGCCGGAGCTGGCGGCCGGTAAGCGGGGGAACGTACATCGTGATGGAGCGGTCGCCCGACCGGTCGGGCGACAAGCATGACCGGCGGGCGCCGGGGCTTAACCATCTCGCGTTCAGCGTGGGTGACCAGACACGGGTGGACGAGCTGACCTTGAGCGCGCCCGCGCACGGGTGGCGGCTGATGTTCGCCGACCGGCACCCGTACGCGGGCGGACCCGAGCACTACGCGGCTTACCTTGAAAACGATGACGGCTACGAGGTCGAGCTGGTAGCCGCGCCGCCGGTAAAGCACTGAACCGACAGCCGCAGGTCCCGCGACGAACGGCCGATGCGCAGCGTGCACGGACCGTCCGGCCATACCCAGTCACCCGCCTGGGGGTCGTACCTCGCGAACGAGCGGCGGGGGACCACGAGATGGGCAACCGCCGTTATGGCCGAGGAGGCTGTTACCGCGGTGAAGGCCGCCAGCGTGCGCAGCGGGCGGCCGGGGGTTACGGCGGGTAGCTCGAGGTAGGCCTGGACGACCTCCCGGCCCGCGCGCGGGCCGGTGTTGCGAACCACCACGTCCACCTCGACGTCACCGTCGGCGCTGGTCACGGTGGCCGACTCATACTCCCAGGTGGTGTAGCCGAGCCCGTGGCCGAACGCGAAGTGCGGCTCGATGCCCGCCCGGTCATAGCCCCGGTAACCAACCAGCAGCCGCTCGGCATAACGCAGCTGGCCGGCGGCCGGCATCGCGTGCAGCACCGGGCAGTCGGCCTCGGCCCGCGGGATGGTCACCGGCAGCCGCCCGCCCGGTTCGGCCTGGCCGGTGAGCACGTCGGCGAGCGCGTCGCCCATCTCCTGTCCCGCCAGCCAGGCGTAGCCGACGGCGGCCACCTCGTCCGCCCACGGGAGCAGCACCGGCATGCCCGCGTTGACCACGACGACCGTGCGGTCGTTGACCTCGGCGACCCGTCTGACCAGCTCATCTTGACGGCCAGGGAGCGCCAGGCCGGGCCGGTCGAAGCCCTCGCTCTCGGTCGCCGGTCCTGACCCGACGACCACCACGGCGACATCGGCGTCGCGGGCGGCGGCCACCGCGTCGGCGAGCATCTCGTCGGCGTCGGGTTCGGGAACCACGCCCAGCCTGATCGCGACCGGCCCCTGCGCCCAGTTCTCCGGCAGCAGCTCGATGCCGATCTCGGCCTCGTGCCCGGCCCGCAGCTCGACGACGGCGCGGATCTCACCGGGACGCACCATGACCTCCACCGGGTCGGCGGGGACCGGCGTGTCGCCGGACGCCACGATGGTCTCGTCGACGGCCAGGGTGAGGTGGCCGACCCCGCCCGCGCCGATCACATGTGGTCCCGAAATTCTCGGCCGGTACCTGGTGCGCAGGGTGATCGTGCCCTGGCCGCCCCAGCCGATGCCGTCGGGCAGCCCGTCCCACCAGGTGAACATCGTGGCGGTGCGGTGCTCGGCCGCGAGCAGTTCGCCAGTGGGGGAGCGGAACTCGATCCTGGTCCCCGGCTGGTGGGTTTCCGGGTCGGTGAGCGAGGCGGGCGGCGGCTGCGGGACGATCGTCCAGGTCACGCAGCCGGGCGCGACGGTGACGCGGCCCCCGGGGAACCGGTCGATCAGCGCCTCAGCGGGCGTGGAGACCGACACCGGGGGGACGGTGGCGCTGCCGCCGCCCTGGGTGACCGGATCCACCGCGTTGGGTCCGATCACCGCGAGCGTGCCCGCCGTTGCCAACGGCAGGGCACCGTCATTTTTCAGTAGGCAAAACGCCGCGGCCGCGGCCTCCCGCAGCAGCGCCGGGCTGGCCAGTGCTGGGCTGGCTAGCTCCGGGCGCCGCGGCTCGCCGTCGGGGACACCGAGGGCGCCGACCCGGCTGGCCAGCCGCAGCACGCGCAGCGCCTTGTCGGCTACCTCGGCCTCGCTGACCTGGCCATCGCGGACCGCGGCGGCCAGCTTGGGCCCCCACGGACCGGCCGGTCCCGGCATCGCCAGGTCCAGGCCTGCCTTGGCGGTCGGCACGGTCGAGCGCGCCGCGTGCCAGTCTGACAGCGCGACGCCATCGAAGCCCCACTGGCGCTTGAGGACGGTGGTGAGCAGGTGAAATTGCTCGGTCATAGAGGCGCCGTTGACCGAGTTGTAGCCGGTCATCACCAGCCCAGCGTGCCCCAGTGTGATGGCGGCCTCGAACGGGAGCAGGTAGATCTCGTGCAGCACGTCCTCGTCGATCAGCGCGTCGTAGGTCCAGCGCTGGGTCTCGGAGTCGTTGCCGACGAAGTGCTTGACGGCGGCGGCGACGCCCGCGGCTTGCAGGCCGGTGACGAACGCGACGGCCGCGTTCGCGACGAGCACCGGATCCTCGCCGAAGCTCTCGAAGCCGCGGCCGCCGAGCGGCGTGCGCATGATGTTGATGGTGGGGGCGAGCAGGACGTCGATGCCCTTGCTGCGCGCCTCGGTGCCGAGCGCCCGCGCGACCTCGGTGATCAGCTCGGGGTTCCAGGTCGCGCCGAGCGCCGACGGGCAGGGCAGGCTCGCGGACGGGTTGCGTTCGTCGAGCGTGACGCCGCGTACGCCGGCCGGGCCGTCGGAGAAGGCCATCGCGCGCAGGCCGATCTCCGGCAGCGCGGCCGTGTGCCAGTTGTCGGTGCCGGTGAGCAGCCGGATCTTGTCGTCCAGGGACAGGGTCGTGATCAGGTCCTCCGGCGCGCCGGCCCGGCCGCTTGCGCGGCCGGGCACGACGTCCGGGTTATCGAGTTGGCTCATATCGTGGTTAGGACACCGGCTTAAGGTGCAGGATCACGTACTCGATCTCGCTCGGGTTCGGGCCGGGGTCGGAGTACGGGTTAGACGAGGTTGGCCAGCCGGTGTAGTCCTTGGTGGACCACTCGGCCCACGACGCGCCGTACAGCAGCGGGATCGCCGGGACCTGGGTGGACATGATGCCCTCGAGAGTGTCCAGCGCGTTCTGCTGGGTGGTGGCGTCGGTGCTGCTGGTGTAGTCGTTCAGCGCCGTCTGCGCGGCCGAGCTGTCGAACCGGCCGTAGTCGCCGCCAGCCGCCTGGCCGACCTTGGCGCTGGTGTTGTAGTCCATCCAGTTATCGAACAGGAAGTACGGTGTCGGGCCCTGGTTGGACCAGTGCAGCATCGCGTCAAACGTCCCGTCGGCGGCGTCGTTGGCCCAGCTGGTCGGCTGGCCCACGCCATCCACCGTGGTGTCGAAGCCCAGCTGGTTGAGCTGCTTCACGATGAGCTGCGCGTCGGTGTAGTAGTCGCTGTAAGCGACCGGGTCCTCGATCGAGAACTTGATCGGCTGGCCGTTCTTCTCCCACAGGCCGCCGCTCTTGGTGTAGCCGTCGGACTGCAGGATCGAGGCGACCTTGGCGGAGCTGCCGGTGGCCGGCAGGTCGTTGGCGTACTGCGGGGCAAGCAGCGATTGCTGAGTCGGCAGCAGCAGGCCGCTCGAGGACGTGGCTGGCAGCTCGTAGCCGGTCTCGCCTTGGGTGGACAGCTGCTGGCGGTCGATGCCGTAGCTGATCGCCTGGCGCACCTTCGGGTCGTTCAGCGGCGCCTTGGTCACGTTCAGCCACAGGGTGACGACGTTGTTCGAGCTCATGTAGGGCGCGCTGCTCTCCCAGACATGGTTGGTCGACGTGTCGGCCGCGACGAACACGTTCTGCACGTTGCTGATGTCGTTGCCTGCCCAGTCGATCTGCCCGGAGGTCAGCGCCGACTGCGCGGCGGTGTTACTGGTGTAGGACGGGAAGTCGACCTCGGGCACGTTCACCGCGGACTTGTTCCAGTACAGCGGGTTGGCCTTGAACTCCACGCCCTGCGGGGTGAACTTGTCCAGCACGTACGGCCCGGCGCTGACCGGGCTGGCGTCGGTGTAGGTGGCCGGATCGGACACCTTGCTCCAGACGTGCTGGGCCACGATCGACTGAGTGCCGATAAGGAACAGGTTGGCCACCTCGGGCTGCGCGAAGGTGAGCACCACCGTGTCCGGCCCCGACGTGGTCGCGCTGACCGGAGCGGGTGTGCCGGTCTGGGACAGCGCCGGGTTGGACTTGATCAGGTTGAAGGTGAACGCCACGTCGGCCGCGCTGAACGCCTGCCCGTCGCTCCACTTCACGCCGGACCTGGTGGTGATGGTGAGCGTCTTGCCGTTGTTGGACCAGCTGTAGCCGGTGCCGAGCAGGTCCGACGGCGCCTGGGTCGGCTCGAGCGTGTCGAAGAAGAACAGCGGCTCGTAGTACAGGTCGGTGGAGTGCAGGATGGTCCCGGACGAGGTCGCCGAGAACGGGTTGAAGTTCTGGGTGATCGGTGACTGGGCGGTTGACTCTACTACTAGGGGCTTGCCGGCGGTGGCCCCGGTGGTCTTGCTGGGACCAGCCGAGCTACTGCAGGCGGCGACGGCGAGAACTGCCGCCACGACGACGCCGCCGATGGCTCTTGCCTTTATGTTTCTGTGACTCATTGCTTTAAACTCCGTTGTGCCCGGCCGGCTCATCGCCGGCCCGTGAATGAATGACCGTGTCGGGGTCTTGTCATGTGCGGTGCTGCGTGGTCGGCCGGGTCTTCCGGCCTGGGCTTATGCTCCTTTCTGGTCGTCTTTGTCGTGGAGCCAGCAGTGGCTGGCGTGGCCGGGGCCGATCTCGAAGGCGGGTGGCACCCGCTGCGAGCAGACCGGCATGGCGAACGGGCAGCGCGGGTGGAAGCGGCAGCCGCTAGGCGGGGTCACCAGACTCGGGGGCGAGCCGCGGCCCTGCAGTGCGGGCGGTTGCGTCCGGTCAGGATCGGGAGCCGCCGCCAGCAGCAGCTGGGTGTAGGGGTGCTGCGGCCGGTCGGTCACCACCGTGGCGGGACCTGACTCGACGATGCGGCCCGCGTACATGACGCAGACCTCATCGGCCAGGTAGCGGGCGGAAGCGATGTCGTGGGTGACGTACAAGATGGCGAGCCGCTCGCGTTCCCGCAGGTCCGCGAGCAGGTTGAGCACTCCGAGCCGGATAGACACATCCAGCATGGAGACCGGCTCATCGGCCAGCAGGACCTTGGGCCGCACGGCCAGCGCCCGGGCGATCGCGACCCGCTGGCGCTGCCCGCCGGACAGCTCGTGCGGGTACTTGGCGGCGGAATCGGCGGGCAGCGAGACCCGGCCGAGCAGTTCCTTGATGGTGCCGGTGTCGCCGCCGTGCAGCTTGAGCGGCCGCGCCAGGTGGTATTCGACGGTGTGCACCGGGTTCAGCGAGGAAAACGGGTCCTGCAGCACCATCTGCACGGTCTTGGCGTAGTCCCGCCGGGACCCGCGGACCGGGTCGCCGTTGAGCAGCACCTCGCCGTCGGTCGGCGGGATGAGCCGGGCGAGCGTCCGGGCCAGCGTCGACTTGCCGGATCCGCTCTCCCCGACCACCGCGGTGATGAGCCCGGCCCCCAGCGCCAGCGTGACGCCGTCCACGGCGTGCACCACCGCGCGGCGGCCGGCCCGATGCACCGGGTAGTGCTTGGTGAGCTCGTTCGCCTCGAGCACCGCGGTCATGATGTTTCTCCCTGGGGGGCGAGCGCCGCCGGGACCGGCTCGGTGGACGACGGGTCGTGCAGCCAGCACGCGACGGTGCGGGCAGTGTTTCCCCGACCAACCAGCCCCGACCGACCTCCCGGGCCGTGCGGTGCGGCCAGCAGCGGCACGTCGGTGCGGCACCGGTCCATGGCGTACTCGCAGCGCGGATGGAACGCGCACCCGCCGGGGGGCTCGCGCAGGTCGGGCGGCGAGCCGGGGATTCCGGTCATGTGCTCGCGGGGGCCGTGCAGTGGCGGGAACGAACCGAGCAGCCCGAGCGTGTACGGATGCCGAGGCGACCGGAACAGCGGCTGGGCCCCGGCCCGCTCCACGATCCGGCCGCCGTACATGATCGAGATCGAGTCGGCGATCTCGATGAGCAGCGACAGGTCGTGGGTGATGAACAGCACGGCGAACCCGAGCCGGTCCCTGAGCTCAGTCAGTTCCTCGAGGATCTCCCGCTGGGTCACCACGTCGAGCGCGGTCGTCGGCTCGTCCATGATCACGATCCGCGGCTCGAGTGCGAGCGCCATCGCGATCATCACCCGCTGCCGCATCCCGCCCGACAGCTCATGCGGGTAGGCCCGCAGCCGGTCGGCGTTGATGCCGACCATGGCCAGCAGTTCGGTGGCCCGTTCCCGCCGCGCGTGCCGGTCGGCGCCCGCGTGATGTGCCCGCAGCACATCGGTGAGCTGGGCGCCGACGGACATCACCGGGTTCAGCGCGTGCATCGCCGACTGCATCACGACCGCGATCCGCGACCAGCGCAGCCGCCGTAGCTCCGCCTCGCTGGCCGCCAGTATGTCGGTGCCCTCGAAGGTGACGCTGCCGCCGGTGATCACCCCCGGCGCGCGCAGCAGCCGGGTGAACGCATAGGCCAGGGTGGACTTGCCGCTGCCGCTCTCGCCCGCCAGGCCAAGCACCTCGCCGGGACGGAGGGTGAGGTCGGCGTCGAGCACGGCGTGCACCGCGTCCGGCCCGACACCGTAGTCCACGCACAGGCCGCGCACCTCGAGCAGTGGCTCGCCGGTGGCGGTGGCGGTCGCGGCCGGCAGGCTGCTGGCGGCGGTCATTGGCGCACCACCGGGGTGAGACCCAGCCGGAACCGCCGGGGGATACCGGCCTTGCGCGCCACCTTGCGGGTCAGGCCGGCCGCTCGCAGCCGCGGGTTGATGAACTCGTCGATGCCGAAGTTGAGTAGCGCCAGCGACGTGCCGAGCAGCGCCACCGCCAGGCCCGGCGGGATGAACCACCACCATTCGTGGCTTTGCGCGGCCGACGACTGCTGCGCCCAGAACAGCATGGTGCCCCAGGACCAGTGCGCGGCGTCGATCAGCCCGAGGAACGCCAGCGAGGTGTACACCCCGATGCCGTAGATGACGGTGAACAGGAAAGACGACGCGATGATCGGGACCAGGCTCGGCAGGATCTCGAACCCGATGATCCGCCACGGCCGTTCCCCGATGAGCTGGGCCGACTCGACGAAATCCTGCTTGCGCAGCGTCAGCGTCTGCACCCGCAGCACCCTGGCGCCCCAGCCCCAGCCGGTGATGGCGATGATCAGCGAGATCAGGATGTCGTTGGCCGATGAGGACGAGGACAGGAACCCGGTCAGCACGATCAGCAACGGCAACGCCGGCAACACGAGAAACACGTTGGTCAACGCCGACAACAGGTCGTCGGCCAGCCCGCCGAAGTAGCCGGCGCTGACCCCGATGACCACCGCCAGCACGGTCGCGACCGCGCCCGCGGTGAACGCCACGATCATCGTGGAGCGCGCGCCGACGAGCAGCTGGGACAGGACGTCCTGCTGCAGCTGGGTGGTGCCCAGCCAGTCCGACGATGACGGTGGCTGGGGGATCCCGGTGGTGGTGCTCAGCGACGCCGACGGATTGTGCGGCGCGAGCACCGAGCCGAAGATCGCCAGCACCACGAAGATGCCGAGGATGGTCAGGCCGGTGATGATCTTAGGCGATTTCATTCGCTCACCCCTCCTGCCGGACGCGCGGGTCGAGCAGCACGTAGACGAAATCCGCGATCAGGTTGGCCGACAGCACCGCGAAGGTGATGATCAGGAACACGCCCTGCAGCAGCGGGAAGTCGCGGTTCTCGACCGCCTGCTGCAGGATGTAGCCGATACCGGGATAGGAGAAGACGATCTCGGTCAGCAGCGCGCCGGAGACCACGAACCCGATGGCGAGGGAGAACCCGGCGACGCTCGGCAGGATCGCGTTCCGCGCGGCGTAACCGACCACGCGCCGTTTGGGCAGCCCCTTGGCCTGGGCGACCAGCACGTAGTCCTCGTCCATGGTCGTCACCATGACGTTGCGCATGCCGACCACCCAGCCCGCCGCCGACGCGAGCACGATCGTCAGCGCGGGCAGCACCGCGTGCTCGAGCACGTTGGAGATGAACGGCCAGTTGAGGCCGGGTGTCACCGCGACCTGGTCGTAGGCGCCGATGGCCGGCAGCCAGTGCAGGTCGGTGGCCAGCCACGCGGACAGCAGGATCGCGATGAAGAAGTACGGCGCCGCCTGGAAGAACGTCAGCGCGGGTAGCAGGTTGTCCAGCCAGCTGCCGCGCCGCCAGGCGACCAGTACCCCCAGCAGCGTGCCGAGCGTGAAGCTGATGAGCGTGGCCACGCCGACCATCCCGACCGTCCACCACAACCCGGTCGCGATCACCGTGGTGACCTTCGCCGGGAACTGGCTGGTGGAGATGCCCAGGTTGCCGTGCAGCAGGTTGTTCCAGTAGTGCAGGTACTGCGACCAGGCGGACGAGTTGCTGGACAGCCCGTACTCCTGCTCCAGGCCCTTGATCAGCGCCGGTGTCACCTGGCTGCCCTGCAGCCTGGCCAGCACCGAGGACAGCGCGTTGCCCGGCATCAGCCGCGGAATGAAGAAGTCCAGGGTGATCGCGATAATGCCGGTCACGATGTAGAAGCCCGTTCGCCGGGCAAGGGTTAGCATCTCACGCTCCAGGGGTGGTTTCGCAGCCGCAGCTTTCCCGCCGGATCAGCCGCGCGGGCAGGACGACATCGCGTTCGGGTGGCTGCTTGCGCCCGATCATCGCGTGCAGCACCTCGAAGGCCGTCCCGCCGAGCTCGCCGATGGGCTGGCGGACGGTGGTCAGCCGGGGGTGCAGGTGCCGGGCCATCGGGATGTCGTCGAATCCGGTGACGGCCACCTCGCCGGGTACGTCGATCCGGTGCTGGCGCAGCACGTACATCACGCCGAGCGCCGTCTGGTCGTTGGCGCAGACGATCGCCCGCGGCAGCGGCTGGCCGGAATCGAGCAGCCGCTGGGTCACCGCCGCGCCGCCGGCCGCGAAGTAGTTGCCCTGCCAGTCGGGACCGGAGTGCAAAATGGCGCCGGCTTGCGCCGTGAGCTCCGCCAGCGACTCCTGCCGGGCCTGGCTGTCCGGGCTGTCACCGTAACCGCCCAGGTAGCCGATGGTGCGATAGCCGTGGTCGTGCAGCAGGTGGTGGGCCAGGTCCCTGATGCCCGCGCTGTTGTCGCTGCGGACGTTCGCGGTGGTCGCGGTGGCCACCCCGGCGATCGTCACCACCGGAAACTTCCGGGATAGCGCGCCGAGCTGGTCGGGGTCGAGCAGCCGGTCGTGCAGTATCAGCCCGTCGGTCTTGCGGGCCAGCGCGGTGATCCGCGCGCCGGGATCGTGGTCGTCGACGTCGACGGAACGCACCAGCAGGTCGAACCCGCGAAGCTGCGCCGCGCGCTCGATGCCGCGGTTCAGCATGTCGGGAAACTGCAGGCTCTCCGCCTCGTCGGCGAACGCGCCCTCGGTGTCGCCGTCCAGCGGGCTGACCGTCAGCGGCCGCCGGACGACGACCCCGATGACCTCCTTGAGCCGCCCCGACAGCGCGCGGGCGGCGCCGTCCGGTATGAAGCCCAGCTCGGCGACCGCCCGTTCCACCCGGTCCCTGGTCTCCGGGCGGGGGTTGCGCTGGCCGTTGAGCACCCGGGACACCGACGCGATCGAGACGCCCGCCACTCGGGCCACGTCGTAGATCGTCGGGGGCGCGACCGCGTCGTCTGGTGTCACCAGGGATGCCTCCGCATCGAGACTCACAGCGTGCGGTAAGCGCTTACCGTAAGAGCCGAAAATTTGGGTCCGTGTCACCGGACCCTGATTCGGTAAGCGCTTTCCCGCCTTGACTTGCCAGCAGCGTACGCCCGCGAGCGCCGCTAACTCAAGGGCAAATGTCGTTACTGTTACATGACTGTGACGACATTCCGTCCACTGGCGCGGCGAGCGCCCGCCGCTGGCCCGCCGTAGCGGCCGACCGATTTGTTACGGTATAACCCGGTTGCTCCGAGCCTCGCTTTCGACCTTGTGTTCGAGTGATCATGGTGAGTGCTGCACCAACCAGAAAAGAGTCTGGTTAATGCAGCACCAACCAGACTCGTCGGGCGCGGCAGCCGGGTGAGATGGCGCGGATGCCCGGTTCGTGAACTCTCCGCGAGCCCGCCGGCACGGAGTGAGCACGGAAGGCGCTGATCAGGCGTCGGCTACATGACTGTCACACGCGTTACCGGCGGCGTAACAACCGGGAAACCCGGCCGAAACCCATGCATGGGAAATATTGACCGTTCCATTAAAACAGGAGCGGCCCGGGGCGGCCACGCAGGCACACACGACCAGCAGCAACCCCCGAGAGGCCCCTTCATAGGTAGCCCCCCTGGAGGAGCGAATAACGTGTCTCCCTACTCTAGCTGGCTGAACGCCGGGGATAACTCCTGGCAGATGACAGCCGCGACGCTCGTCGGGCTAATGTCGATCCCGGCCCTGGCCGTGCTGTATGGCGGTCTCGTCCAGAAGAAGTGGGCGATGAACACCATGATGATGGTGTTTGCCGCCTTCGGCCTGACGCTCATCACCTGGGTCCTCTGGGCCTTCAAGATGGGCTTCGGCACGCCGTTGATCAGCAGCTTCGTCGGTGACCCGCGGAGTGTCCTCGGCCACGCCGCCGAACAGGGCCAAGCCAATATCCCGTTGCTGAACGGCCTGATGCCGAGCTTCCACTTCCCCGAGTCGAGCCTGGTGTACTTCCAGTTCGTGTTCGCGGCGATCACCCCGATCCTGTTCATCGGGTCGGTGCTCGGGCGGATCAGCTTCAAGGTCTGGCTGGTCTTCGTTCCGCTGTGGATCACGTTCGTGTACGCCGTGAACGCGTTCCTGCTGTGGGGCGGTGGCTACTGGGCACAGAAGGGCGCGCTGGACTTCTCCGGCGGTTACGTCATCCACCTCGCGGCAGGCGTCTCCGGCTTCGTCGCGGCCGCGGTGATCGGCCCGCGCCTCAAGCGGGACCGTGAGCGGGCCATCCCGAACAACCTGCTGTTCGTGGCGGTCGGCGTCGGAATCCTGTGGCTCGGCTGGAACGGGTTCAACGGCGGTGACCCGTACTTCGCGAGCCAGGACGCCTCGGCCGCGGTGATCAACACCAACCTCGCCACCGCGGTCGCCATGATGACCTGGATCATCATGGACATGTCGTTCTCCTCGGAGAAGAAGCCGACCTTCCTGGGCGGCGTCAACGGCATGATCTGCGGTCTGGTCGGCATCACGCCAGCCGCTGGTTACGTCAACGGACTCGGCGCGATCGTCATCGGCCTGGTCTGCTCCGCGGTCGTCTGGGTCGCCTGGTACTACCTGCCGAAGTACGTATGGCCGTTCAACAAGGTCGATGATGCGCTCGGGGTGGTCTACACCCACGGCATAGCCGGCCTCTTCGGCGGCTTGCTAGTGGGTTTGCTAGCCGATCCGAACATGGTCGAGTACCTCGGCCTCGGCAAGAACGCCAACATCAGCGGCGCGGGCTTGTTCTACGGGCACCCCAAGCAGTTGCTGACCCAGTTCCTCGCCGCGCTGACGATCATCGTCTGGGACGCGTTCATGACCTTCGTGATCCTGATGGTCATCAAGTACGTGCTCCGGATGAAGCTGCGAATGCCCGACGAGATGCTCGAGATCGGCGACGTCGCGATCCACGGCGAGGAGGCGTACCCGTCCGACGAGCTGGTCAGCGTCGCGTCGTCGGTCGCCGACGAGGCCTCACCGAAACCATCCGATAAGGCCAAGGTCGAGAGCTAGGTCGTGCTGAGCGCCGGCGGCCTTGCGGCAGCCGCCGGCGCTCAGCCATGTCCACGGAAGGCCTCTTCCAGCCACCACGCCCCGCGGGTCGAGGTGATCTTGGCGTCGATCACCAGCGGGCGCTCGCCGTCCCAGGCGCGCACCGCGTCCAGATCGGAAACCGAACGTACCGTGACCGCCTGGCAGCCGAAGCCCCGGCCGATCGCGGCGAGGTCGGCGGGCGGGAACCGCACGGTATCCAGCGGATGCCCCTCCGGCCCGAAATGGTGCACCTCGGCGCCGTAAGCCTCGTCGTCATATATCACGATGGCCATCCGAAGCCCCAGCCGTACCACGGTCTCCAGCTCGGCGACGCCCATCAGCGCGCCGCCGTCGCCGAGCGCCGCGACGGTCAGCCGGTCCGGCCGCGCGATGGCCGCGCCGATCGCCGACGCCAGCCCGAGCCCGATGGACTGGAACGCCTGGGTGAACACGAAGCCGGCGGCGTCGGGCACGTCGAGGAACATCGCCGGATACCCCATGAAGTTGCCGGAGTCGGTCACCACGGTCCGCTCGGCCGGGAAGATGTCGTCCAGCGCGATGGTCAGCGTCCGCGGATCGATGCGCTCGCCGTCGCTCTCGTCTTCGTAGCGGACGTCCCGCCATCTTTCTTTGACCATAACGGCGCGACCCGATCCGCCCAGCTCCTCGCTCAGCCCCTCAGCGGTCAGCGCCACATCGCCGGTGATCCCGAGCGCGACCGGCCGGTGGGCTCCGATGGCCGCGGGGTCGTCATCGACCTGGACGACGGTCGTCCCGGGGGAGATGAGGGTGCCGTGGCGAGTGGTCCACGCGTTCAGCGAGCAGCCCCACGCCACGATCACGTCGGCGTCGTGGACCCGCTGCGCGGTCAGCGGCGTGGCGAACCCGCCGCTGACGTCCAGGTCACGGTCGTCGCCGCGGAACAGCCCCTTGGCGGCGGCCGAGGTGGCGAGCAACGCGCCGCAGCCGTCGGCGGCTCGCCGCAGCGCCTCGCGTGCGTCACGGGCGCCGCGGCCCGCGATGAAGACCGGCTGCCGGGCCCGGCGCAGGATGTCGGCGAGTTCGCGGATGGCGTCCGGTGACGGAGCGGGCGGACGGACCGGGGGAGTGGTCAGGGGGGCGGGGGAGTCAGTCTCGTCGTTATGGACATCGAGGGGAAGGCCGAGGATGACGGTGCGGCGGCGGGCGGCGATCAGCCGGGCGCGGTGAGTGTCGGCGACCGCGGTCGCGGCGGACCGCAGCCCGACGTACTCCGCGCCGACGGCGGCGGCCAGGCCCGCGACGTCCACGTGGAAGTTGGACCGGGTATCGCGCACCTGCGCGGCCACCGCGATCAGCGGCGTGCGGCTCTTGGCCGCCTCGGTGATGCCGGTGAGCGCGTTGGTCAGGCCGGGGCCCTGGTGCAGTGACAGGATGCCGGTGCGGCCGGTGGTGCGCGCCCAGGCGTCGGCCATCACGGCGGCGCCGCCCTCGTGCCGGGCCGGGTAGAACCGGGCCCCGGCCGCTAGAGCCGCGTTGGTGACGTGGAAGTTGCCGCTGCCGACCACGCCGAAGATGGTCTCGGCTCCGAGCGCTTGCCCGACGGCATCGGTGACCCGCATGGTCAGCGTTCCACCAGGGCTAGCACCCGGCACGGTGAGCCGGAGCCAGACACGATGGGCAGCGGAGCCGCGATGATGATCGCGCCCTGGGCCGGGAGCCGGTCCAGGTGGCGGAGCTGAGTGAGACCGTACTTGCCCGCGCCGAGCAGGGCCGAGTGACAGGGGAACGGCGGGTCGAACGAGTGCGCGGCGCCCGCGTCGGTGCCGACGGTCTCCACGCCGAGGCCGAGGATCGGCCGGGACGCGAGCCAGCCGGCGCACTCGACGCTGATCCCTGGGGTGTGCGGGCCAGTCTCGTTGGCGTTCAGGAACCGCTCCTGGTCCTCTGATCGCGTATCCCAGCCCGTCCGGTACAGCAGCCAGCCGCCGTCGGGCAGCGATCCGTTGGCTTTTTCCCAGTCCTTGACGTGCTCGATCGTGAGCAGGAAGTCAGGGTCGGTGGCGACCTGGGCGCTGAAGTCGAGCACGGCGCCCGGCGCGATCAGCTTCTCCGGCGGGACCTGCGAGACATCCTCGCCGCCCTGGCCGGTCACCCAGTGCACCGGGGCGTCGAAGTGGGTGCCGCTGTGCTCGCCGGTGGAGATGTCGTTCCAGTACCAGGCGGGACCTCGGTCGTCGTAACGCGAGATCTCGGTGAGGCTGAAGGGCTTGGTGTTGGCGAACGGCGGCGGCAGCTGGATGATGGGCGTCTGGCTGGTGAGCGGAGCGGTGAGATCGATCACGTCGAGGGCGGCAAGCTGGTCGAGAAGGGGCATATCGCCTAGCTTTCCAGACATGGTGTACTAGATCCATGGCCAGCCCGCTTGTCACGACTACAACCCTGGTCACGCAGGATGGCGTGCCGATCGACACGGTGCATATGCCCGGGTCGGGAGAACTGGCGATCGTAATGGCGCACGGGTTCACGCTGTCCTGGCAGCGGCCGCCAGTGTGGCGCGTCGCGCAGCGTTTCCGGCAGCGCGCTGGCGTGATCACCTTCGACTTCCGTGGCCATGGCCGGTCCGGCGGCATGTCCACGCTTGGTGACCTGGAGATCTATGACATGGACGTGGCGGTACGTTTCGCCCGGTCCTTGGGGTACGAGCGGGTCGCCGCGGTGGGGTTCTCGATGGGCTCGTCGGTGGTGCTGCGGCACGCGGCGCTGCTCGGCGGGGTGGACTCGGTCGTCTCGGTGAGCGGGCCTGGCCGGTGGTATTACCGGGGGACGCTGCCGATGCGACGCCTGCACTGGGCGGTTGAACGGCGCCTCGGCCGGGTTGTGACCCGGCGGTTCCTGAATACCCGGATCGAGCCGAACGGGTGGGATCCGGTTCCCATGCCGCCCGCCGAGGCCGCCGCGATGATCTCCCCGGTCCCGTTGCTGATCGTGCACGGGGACGCCGATCACTACTTCCCGGTGGAGCACCCGCACCAGCTGTTCGAAGCGGCCCGCGATCCCCGCGAACTGTGGATCATCCCGGGTATGGGGCACGCCGAGTCGGGCAGCCCCGATGAGGTAGCCGACCGGATCGCCGCCTGGGTAGCCAGCCACACACCCGCAACGGCCCCGTAGCCGGTGTTCACCGGCTAAGGGACCGAGCTTCCGTGCGCGGCGGCAGGTCAGCTGACTGGCTCGGCCGCAGGCTTCTGGGGTAGCACTCGCGCGGTTACCGGGGGCCGGCGGTGAAGCAATTCACCCGCACTGGGCAGCACGAACCGGTCCAGGCCGAGATAGCCGGCGTTGCGCCAGGCCAGTATGAGGAACACCGCGACAACGGCGTAGGCGGGGTTCACGCCCGCGGATCCGGTGAACATGTAGATGAGGTTCAGGCTCAGGGCGGCAACGGCAGCGGCCCCGGTGAACAGGCCCAGGATCAGCAGTACGCCGATGGCTAGCTCGCTCACGGTGATCAGCTTGGCGATCCACGACGCGTTCGGGATGACGAAGCCGTGCAGGAAGGCCGCCCACCATCCGTAGGACGCGCCCGCGCCCTTGCCTGCCGCCGATCCGGCGACCCCGGCGGTGGCGAACCCTTTCACGCCGGCACCGCCGCCGTTCCAGAACACTGCTTTTTCGCTGCCCCATAGCTTCTGGTAGCCGGCGTTCAGCCACCCGTACCCCAGCCATAGCCGGGCCACGAGCCACAGCACGCTGGCAGGCTTTGACCGGTACAGCCAGTCAGCGGTACGGACATTCCCCGGCGGCCCGACCGCGGCGGGCAGGCTTCCTCCCGCCGACACAGTCTTCTGAGAAGTTTTGCTGATCATGTGATTCCTTCTTCCGTATTGGCTTCCGCGGGCTCTTGCCCGTTACTAGGTAACCGGTCAGCGACCGCGGAGTACTGCCTGCCCGGTTGGCCGGGACGTGCAGGCGAGCAGCCGCCCGGTCCCGGCTGACCGGACATGCGCCGCGGCGGCGGTAACGGTGCCCGGGCATACCGGCCGGCCAGACATCTGGCTGAATACGATCGTGCCCGTGACCGCGGCCAGCCCGATGATGGTCACCAGTGCCGCCCGCAGCTGCCATACCTGCCGTCGCCGCCAGGTCGGGATCGGGACGCGCTCAGTCGCGGGCATCGCCTCGTGGCCGACGAGCCTGGTGAAGATCGCGAACAGCGGCCCAAGACCAGGATCATCGTCCGCCAGGGTTTTCTCGATCCGGTTCAGCGCCCGCTGCTGGCCTGTCGGCAAGCCCGTCACGCTCTCCCGCCTTGTCTTGCCGCCCGCCGGGCCCGGCGGGCGGCAAGCCTGCGTACCGCGAGGCGCTCTTGCAGGGTGGTTCCGCCCCAGATGCCATCCGGCATGGTCTCCAGGGCATACGACAGACAGCTGCTGCGGACAGCGCAACCGTGGCAGACAGTTTTCGCCGCCCGGGCCTTCCGCATTCCCGTGCCTGTCACTGACATGGGAAAGAACAGCGCGGGATCCGCTTGCCGGCAGGCACCTCGCGCCATCCAGTCCATAGCCCTCAGGCCGGACGCTACCCGCGACATCAGCGGCGGCCCGGCTGCTCAGCGATTCCCAGAGTGATGATCATGTCGCACTCCCCGTTGAGGTAGCCGGCCCGCGAGCCGCAGGAGAGCGGGCACCAGGCTTGGTGCGCGTTCATCTCTGAGTTAAGCCTGCCCGTGTCCGGCGGGAAATAGCCGATCCGGGAAGGGCCCATCACCGCAACCGATTACCCCGCGTAGACGTGCTGGCGGATGAAGTCCTGGGTGTCGTCCGGGCGGTTCACGTGGGCCAGGCCGGCGTCGAAGACGAGGTCGGCGACCCGGGTGGCTGTCTGGATTCCGGTTTCCAGGATGCTGGACTGCGGCGGGAAGAGCATCCCGAGCGTCAGCTGCTGGGGGGTCACCTGGCTGGCGACGGCGCGGGCGGCCTCGATGACCATCTCATCGGTCGCGTGCCGGGCGCCGGTGGCGTAGATGGCCATGGCGACGGCGGGGAAGATGTACAGGTTGCTGGCCTGCGAGGGCAGGAACGTCTGTCCGGCGAGGCGGACCGGCGGGAACTGGACGCCGCCGGCGTAGACCGCCCGGCCGCCGGACCAGGCGTAGGCGTCCTGGGGCAGCACTTCGTGGGTGTCCACCGGGTTGGACAGGGCGAAGATGACCGGCCGGTCGTTGTGCCGCGACATCGTCGCGACGATCTCCCGCGAGAACAGTTTTCCCGCGGTGCTGACGCCGATGAGGACCGTCGGCTTGAAGTCGTTGATGGCCGCGGTGATCTGCGGCTGCTCGGATGCCAGGTCGAGATGGTCGAAGGGCTTGCCGGGCGGCAGCGCGTGCGCGTAGGGCAGCTTGTGCGCGGCGAGCCCGGGACGTCCGCGGACCACCAGTCCCTGGGTGTCGAACATCCGGATCTGCTGCCGGGCGACGCCAGGTGCGACACCCTGCTGGCCTAGCGCGCGGACAAGCAGGCCGGCGATTCCGGCGGCTGCCGAGCCGGCGCCGAGGAAGAGGATCCGCTGCTCGTCCAGCTGGCCGCCGGTGATCTTGAGCGCGTTGATCAGCCCGGCGAGCACGACGCCGGCGGTGCCCTGGGCGTCGTCGTTGTAGCAGGAGACCTTGCCGCGGTAGCGGTCCAGCAGGGCGATCGGATCGGCGCCGGCCCAGTCTTGGAAGTGGATGCAGCAGTCAGGGAAGACTTCCTGGACCGCCTCCACGAACTCTTCGGTGAAGGCGTACAGCTCGCCGGGCGGGGGCCGACGGCGGCGCAGGCCGGCGTAGAGCGGGTCGCGCAGGCAGGTTTCGTCGTCGGTGCCGGCATCGAGGTAGACCTGCAGCAGGCCCTCCGGCGGTACCGCCGCCGTGCTGTAGAGCCGCTGTTTCCCCATCGGGATACCCATGCCGCTGGCGCTCCGGCCGAGGACGCGGCCGCCATCGGTCACGCAGATGAACCGGACGTCCGTGACCGGCCAGTTCCGCAGCACGTCCCTGACTTGCCCCGCGTGGGCGACCGGGAGGTACATGCCGTGCGGGGAGCGCAAGATGTGACCAGACCTCAGGCAGTCCTCACCGGCCGCCGGGTTGTACAAGATCTCCGGGAACCCGGCCAGCTCGGTCAGCCCGACGGCCGTGCTGGGCGCGGGGTCACGCAGAACGTCAGTGCCGCCGCTGTTGCCGGAATCGGGCATGGGGATCTCCCTCGGTGATTCAGTTGCGGGCATCAGAGTCTCGGCTTGCGCACTGACGGGCGACGGCGATGGGAAGTGCGAGAAAGAAACGGGGCGATGCCCGTGACCCGCGGTCAACAGGCGGGAACCCTCATAGACGCTCATCAGGCTCTTCCTTGGCGTGATGCGGCTGCGTCACCAAGGTCTGGAGCGACGTTCCCGGGGTGTCTGGCAGGGCTGGCGCAGTGCCTGCCCGGCTGGTCTAGCTGAGCGTACCCGCGAAGGACGGATCGCGGTAGCGTCGCTCCAGGGTATGCCGGCCGTGCTGCCCGTGGGCCATCGACGGCACTATCAAGATCATGATCTCCGTGGTAGCGTGCCCTTGCCGCTCCGGACCCCGGTGGCTCAGGTGCTCGCCTCCTGCAGCGCCACGAGGTTCGGAGTTTTTATGCCGGAGTCCGGCACAACAATCGTCGCCTGTCCTTCCTGCACGGCGCGTGAAGCCCGTGACCGGGACGCGGTCATTTACGACCGCCATGCCACCGGCCTGTACCGGCAGGCGCTGCTGACTCTCGGCAACACGGAACTGGCCGAGCAGGTCGTCTGCGATGTCATCACCAGTGCATGCGTCGGTGCCCCGGCGTCAGCAGGCGAAGACGGCGATGCGGATTACCGGCTGGCGGTGCTGGCCTACCGGCGCTGCCAGGAACTAGTCGGCGGGTCCGGCTGGCGCGCCGGCGTTCCCGCGCCGCAACCGCCAGAAAGCCTCGCCGGCTGCATCGACCCAGGCGGGCTGAGCAGCCAGGAACGCGGCGCGCTCGGGCTGGTGCTCTTCGGTGGCCTCGGCTACGTCCAGGCAAGCCGGGAGGCGGCGATCACTCCAGACGGCATGGCAGCACTGCTGCGCGCCGTGCTGCGCAAGCTAGCAGCCCCCGCACCGGATCCCGCTCACGAGGTACCCACGCGACAGCGCCCGTCGGGATCGTAACGCGCTCCGCGCGGCCCGCCGGGGCGGTCGCGGGGAGCCGTTTCGTTACCCGTCGCCACCGCAGCGGCCGCCCGGCAACGAGACAAGATAGTGGAAACGGGCCGTCGCCGGCCGACGGCTAGTTACCACTATCTTGCCGGCAGGCCAGTCCGGGCCGCCGGGTGGATGATCAGTCAGGACGGCGGCTGGCGGCTGCTCCTGCGTCGCTAAGGTGATGAACGATCTGGCGGAATGACTCGACGAAGTTTTCTTCGCTGTAACCGAGACCGGTCTCGGCGCAGAAGTACCTGACCAGGCCCTGGACTCGTCGCAGATTGGGCCGGGGCATCGACGGGAACAGGTGATGCTCGACCTGATAGTTAAGGCCGCCGAGCATGAAAGTGGTGAACCGGCCGCCCCTGATATTCCGGGCAGTGACCACTTGGCGGCGGGCGAAGCTGGCCGCGGTTCCTGACTCGATGATCGGCATCCCCTTGTGGTTGGGTGCGAAGCTGATGCCGAGGTACAGCGAGAAAACCGCCTGCTGTACGGCGAT
>JBEKHI010000091.1:0-22709 GCA_050012355.1 Streptosporangiaceae bacterium
TGCTTATTTCCCAATTCTACCCTAGGGGAGCCGCGGCATTTATATGACCACACTGCGACAAAGCAGGATGCACCCCATTGCAATTGGCAAATGCTTGCGCGCAAAGCTACTCGAATTGTTCGTTATTAGCGAAACGCCGCAATGATGAAGCTACTCGGTGGCGATGGCGGCGAGCACGTCGAGCCTGGCGGCGCGGCGAGCGGGCCAGCCGGCCGCCACCAGCCCGAGCAGGGCGGCGAGCACGAGGAAGATCACCAGGTTGGACACCGGGACGACGGTGTCGGTGATGCCCTGCTGGCGAAGCGCGGCGACGAGCGCGAGGCCCATCAAGGTGCCGATGACGATCCCGATGATCGCGCCGAAGACGGCGAGAATCACCGCCTCGGAGCGGACCATCGTCCGCACTTGACGGCGGCGCATGCCGACCGCCCGCAGCAGCCCGATCTCACGGGTGCGCTCGATCACCGACAGCATGAGCGTGTTGATGATCCCGATGAGGGCGATGAGCACCGCTAGGGCCAGCAGGGCGTAGACCAAGCCAAGAAGCTGGTTGACGCTTGATGCCTGCGCCTGCTCGAACTGGGCTCTGGTCTGCACCTGCACGTTGGGATAGGCGGCCAGTGCGTGCTGCACCGCGGCTTCGCTGCCGGTCGTGGTCAGCAGGACCGCGGACGGGGTGTGGCGTGCGTAGTAATGCGCCTGGAAAACGGCATCGCTCACCAGGTAGCTGCCGATGAGGGCGTTGGCCTGGTAGATGCCGCCGATCCGCAGGGTGGCGGGACCGGTCTTGGCGAAGCGGACCGGAACGGTGTCACCGACGGACAGGTGGTCGTTCGACGCGGTCGTCGAGGCGATTAGCAGTTTCCCGGAGTCGAGGGCGGCCGGGGTACCGGAGGTCATGCGGAGGATCAGCGTGCTCGACAGGTCCTGCGTGGAGACAGCCGTGAGGGTCTGCAGTAGCCCTCGGACCTCGAACTCACCCTGATAGACGGTCGTTTCGGCCGTGACGCCCGGGGCGGTCGCCGCCACCTGAGGTACCTGCTGACTGAATCCGCCCTCCGCGCCGGTCGGGGTCAGGATCAGGTCGGCGCTGATCGCCTGATCGACGCTGGCCGTTGCCGACCGGGACACCGACGCGCCGAACACCGCCATCGCCGCTACTAGGGCGAGCCCGACCATCAGCGCGGCGGCGGTCTGCGCGGTGCGCCGCGGGCTGCGCATCGAGTTCGCCCGGCCGAGTTTTCCCGGCTCGCCGAGTATGCGGGCGAGCGGGCGGCCGATCGCTCCCGACAGCGGCCGCGCGAGGGACGGGGCGAGCATGGCGACGCCGACGAAGATGCAGATCGCGCCGATCCCGACCAGTGCGATGGCGGGGGCGCTCAGGCCGAGGACGAGCAGGACCGCGCCGACGACGGCCAGGCCGGCGCCCCAGATGAACAGTCGCTTCAGCGAGGCCGCGGCCTCGGCCGGACGATCGCTGAGCGCGGCCACCGGCGCGATGCGCACGGCGTTGCGGGCCGGGCCGATCGCAGCGGCGAGCGTCACTCCGGTCCCCACGACGAGTCCGACGACGACCGTGCGCGGCTCGAACGTCAGTGGCCCGGCGGGCAGGCTGATACCGAAGCCGCTGATCAGTGCCTTCAGCCCAAGCGCGGCGAGCACCCCGAGCCCGATGCCGGCCAGGCTGGAGACGAACCCCACGATGACCGCCTCGGCGAGCACCGAGCGGAACACCTGGCGGCGGCTGGCGCCGACCACCCGCAGCAAGGCCAGTTCGCGGGTGCGCTGCCCGACGATGATCGAGAACGTGTTGTAGATGGTAAAGGCGCCGACGAACAGGGAGATGAAGGCGAAGATCAGCAGCGCCGTGTTGAAGAATGACAGTGCCTGGTCGATGGCGTTCGCGTTCTCCGCTATCACCGTCTGGCCGGTGACCACCTCCACGCCGGGCGGGAGGACTCGTTGGATGTCCCGCTGGACGGTGGCATTGTTCGCACCTGGCGTCGTCACCACGTTGATGGTGTCCAGCACGCCCGGGTCTTGCAGGACGTCCTGGGCGGTCGGCAAGGTGAAGCCGGCCAGGCTCGCGCCGGCCAGGTTGCTAGCCGATCCGAACTCGGCGATACCGGTGATGGTGAAGGTACGCGACGGACCCACGAACAGGACGCGGACGCGCTGGCCCACGGTGAAGCCGTACTTCCGGGCCGTCCCTTCATCCATGATGACGTCGTCGCCGGTGGTCGGCGGACCGCCCTGGATGATGCGCAGCACCGAGATCTGCGGATCGTTGTTGTAATTGATCCCTAGGGTGGGTGCGCCGCTGGTCTCGATCGCCTTCCCATTGGGACCCACGAACTGGGCGTAGCCTTCCACCGTCCCGTCGGCGGTCTCGACGCCGGGAACCGCTTGGACCTTCGCCAGCAGGCTTTCCGGGATCGGATCCCGAACCGCGTCCGCCGAATTCGCGCCGAATTGCGCGACGCCGCGGACCTGGAAGTCGATCTTGGAGTAGATGTTGCCGAACAGCCCGGAGAATGTGCTGTGCAGCGTGTCGGTGAGGACGAACGTCCCGGAGATGAACGTCACGCCGAGGATGATCGCCAGCGCGGTGAGCAGCAGCCGGAGCTTATGCGCGAGCAGGCCTTTGATCGTGACGTTCCACATGTCAGGCCCCGAGGGTTCGCATGCGTTCCAGCACCGAATCAGCGGTGGGATCTTCGAGTTCGCCGACCACCGCGCCGTCGGCCAGGAAGACGACCCGGTCCGCGTAGGCGGCGCCGCGCGGATCGTGGGTCACCATGACGATCGACTGCCCGAAGTCGGTGACCGATTTCTTGAGGAAGCCGAGCAGCTCAGCGGAGGCGTTCGAGTCCAGGTTGCCGGTGGGCTCGTCGGCGAAGATGAGGTCCGGCCTGGTGATGAGCGCCCGCGCGCAGGCGACCCGCTGCTGCTGGCCGCCGGACAACTGGCCAGGGCGGTGCGTCAGCCGGTCTTCCAGGTTGAGCTGTCGCACCAACTGGTCGAACCACTCCTGGTCGACCTTTTTGTGGGCCAGGTCCACCGGCAGCGTGATGTTCTCGGCGGCGGTCAGCGTCGGCACCAGGTTGAACGACTGGAAGACGAAGCCGATCCGGTCACGGCGCAGCTTGGTGAGCCCGCTGTCGTCAAGCTTGCCGATGTCCTGCCCGCCGACGAACACCTGGCCCGACGTCGGGCGGTCCAGGCCCGCCAGGCAGTGCATGAGCGTCGACTTGCCCGAGCCCGACGGACCCATGACGGCCGTGAAGCGGCCGCGCTCGAAGGTCACGTTGACGCCGGTCAGGGCGTGCACCGCCGCCTGGCCGACCCCGTAGGTCTTGCCCAGTTCGATAGCGTGCGCGGCGGACGCACCATTTGGCGTTGTCATGATTCCCCTGCCACCGATCCTACGGCCACGTAAGCCGGATCGTACGGGACACAACCGAGCGAAGTAGGCGAACGGCGGGCCGAGCGTCGCGGTGAGCTCCAGCTCCGCGGCGTTGGCCTGCCGCAGCAGGCTGACCAGCGAGACGAAATGCCGGTCGAAGAACTCCCCCACGACAAGCCGGCCCCCTGATTTGAGCACCCGGCGAGCCTCGCGGAGCACCGCGAGCGGGTCCGGGATCTCGCCGAGCGCGGTGACCAGGTAGACGGCGTCAAAGGCACCATCCCCGAACGGCAGTTCGCGGGCGTCGGCTTGCGTAGGGTGGATCACCCCGTCGAGACGGCTGGCCGCGGCCCGGCGCATCACGTGGTCAAGCATGGCCTGCTGGATATCCACGATGTCGAGCCGCCCGGAGTCGCCGAGCCGCGTCGCGACGGGCAGCGTCTGGAGCCCGGTGCCAGGGCCGATCTCTAGCACCCGCTCCCCTGCCCGGACGGCGAGCAGCGCGTCCAGCCTGCGATTGGTGAGAAACGGCAACGGCAGGTCGAGCAGCGCGCGCTGCGCGTAGGGGTACGGGGCCGAATCGGTGAACCACCAAGCGGCCAGGCCAGCGGCGGCACCCGCCCCGGCTCCGGCGATGAGTTTCCGGTTCATCGGTTACACCACACAAGCCAGCCGACGACGAGGCAGGCGGCGGCCTCGGCCACCTCGATGACCACATCGATCAGCGCGAACGCGTAGGACTGTCCGGCCGCCGAGGTGCAGACATCGAACCAGGCGTCGAGCACGAGCATGGTCGCCGTGGAGGCCGCGCAGAACGCGGCGCGCCGGTCTCGCCGCAGCGCCAGCCAGCCCGTCGCGGCGAGACCGGCCGCCTCGGCGGCATCCAGGCCAGCCCACACGACCGGCCAGTGCCGGGCGCTGGCGCTCGGCGGCAGGCTGACGGCCAGGTAACCGATCCAGGGCAGCAGCACGACCGCCGACACGATGACCACCGTCGCGATCCAGCGGCGGGCCCGGCCGGTCGCGGGGTGCCGACCCGAGGTGAGCAACATGGTCGCTCCTTCCGTTATGGGGGTTCGTGCGCCACGCTACGACATTGCAGAGACTCTTTGCAAATAGATTCTGCAAATAGTCTCTGCGGTATGCTGTCGCCATGGCCACGCCACGGCAGCGCCCGGGACCGAACCCGCCGACCAGCGCTGAGCGCACGGCGCTCTACCAGACGCTGACCAATCCCGTCCGGCGGCGCATCCTCGCGCACATCGGTGAGCATGGTGAAGCGAACTCGACGAGCGTCGCGAAGGCGATCGGCGAGTCCACCGGGACGACCAGCTATCACCTGCGCAAGCTCGCTGAGCAGCACCTGATCGAGGAGATTCCCGAGCGCTCGGCCGGCCGCGAGCGCTGGTGGCGCGTCGAGCCCATGGAACACCGTCCGGCGGCGCCCGCGGACCGGACGGCCGGGGAACAGGCGGCGCTGAACCTCTTCCGAGCCGGGCAGCTCAGCGCCGACATCGAGCTCGCGATCGCGGCGGAGACGGGGTTCGATGGCCCGGATGGGTGGGTGCAGGGCTCCCGCTGGGGCGGGTACATGACCAAGGACGAGTTGCTGGCGTTCTTCGACGAGTACATGGAACTGCTGCGGAAGTACGGGCACACGCGCGACGCCCGCGACGGCGTACCGGAAGACGCCCGGCCGATGGCGCTGCGCTTCTTCGCCCTGCCAGACAATGGATCCCATGGAACGTGAGCTGATCAGCGGGCATTCGCCGTACGAGCCGGTCTTTGGTTTCTCCCGCGCGGTCCGTGCTGGTGACCGCGTGCTCGTCGCCGGGACCGCACCGGTGCCGGCCGATGGCTCGGCGCCGCCGGCGGGCGCCTACGACCAGGCGAAGCTGTGCCTTGACCTGATCGGCGAGGCGCTGACGAAGGCCGGCGCGCGCTACGAGGACGTGGTACGGACCCGGATGTACCTGACCGACGCCGCGCACTGGCAGCCGGTCGCCCGCGCGCACGGTGAGGTGTTCGGCGCGATCAGGCCCGCCGCGACAGCGGTGATCGTGGCCGGCCTGCTTGACCCGGCCTGGGTCGTCGAGATCGAGGCCGAGGCGGTCCTCACGACTCCAGGTACCTGATCGCTGCGAGGACCCGCCGGTTGTCGTTATCCGACGGAGAGAGACCGAGCTTGTCGAAGATGCTCGCCGCGTGTTTCTCCACGACCTTCTGGGTGATGAACAGCTCGGCGGCGGCGTGCGGCTCGATGTACTGAGAGAAGACGAGCACCGCCGTTCCGGGATGGTCACGCCGGACCGAGACAGCGGCGCGCAGCCCCTCGTCGGTATGGGAAGGGGGCATTCGCACGTCGATGACCGCGACATCCGGCCCGTGTTCGGCGACGGCGGCGATCAGGGCTTCCGCGTCGCCGACGGCGACGGCGACCTCGTGCCCGCGGCGGGTGAGGATCTCGGCGAGCCCGTTGCGCATGATGTCGACCGTCCGTACCCGTTCACGCAGCCCGGCCAGCCCGCCGCCGGCTGCCACACGCGCGCCGCCGGTCCCGTCGTCTCTCACGGTTAGCAGTATTCCCTCCGCGCGGCCTCGTACGACGATCTCCACCTGGCTCGCGCCGCTGTGCTTGGCGGCGTTGGTGACCAGTTCGGCGGCGCTGAAGTAGACGATCGCCTCGATCGCCTGCGACGGCCGCCCGGCCATGACCAGGTCGAGCCGCGCCGGTATCGGGCTGCTGTCCGTCACACTTCGCAATGCCGTATCAAGACCTTTGTCCAAAACGACGGGGTGTATCCCCCGTGCGAGGTCCCGTAGCTCAGCCAGGGTGCGTTTGGCGTTCTGGTGAGCCTCGCCGACCATGGCTCGCGCGCCACGGGGATCCTGCTCCATCGTTTCCTTGATCTCGCCCAGGGTCATCGCCAGCGCGGTGAGCCGGACCTGCGCGCCGTCGTGCAGGTCGCGTTCGATGCGGCGCAGCCGCGCGGCGGATTCGTCGACCGCTTGCGCCCGTTTGGCTTCCAGGTCACGGGCCCGTTCGGTGGCGGCGAGCTTGTCCTCAAGCGACCGGTAATAGGCGCGGCGGTACCGCGCCGAATCACCGAGCACCCAGGTGGCCACGAACGTGGCGCCGAGTGCTGCGACGGCGAGCAGTAGCGGGGCGAAGTGGTGCGCTGGAGTCCAGCCCGCGATCGCGATAGCCGATCCCGCCAGGCACAGGGCCAGCCCGGATAGCGACTCGCGCCGGGGCCGGGAGGCCGCGAGCGTGTACAGCAGTATCGGGATCGCCAAGTCCGTGACGGTGGGTTCGAGTGCGCGTACCGGTGCCTGCTGGAAACCGTAGACGGCCTGCGCCAGGCCGATGACCGCGCCCGCGGCGAACGCGGCCAGCGTGTTTGTGCGCCGCAGCGCCACGGCCAGGGCGAGCATCGCGTTGACCGCGAACTCCCCGGCCAGAGCCAGCCCGCTGGCCCCGGCGAGCTGCCCGGCGCTGCATGCCAGGAGCAGCAGGCCAAGCAGCCCGTCGACCACCCTCGGGTGTGCCCGGGTCCACGCGTACACGGGCTCAGGATAGATAGCCGGTCCCCTCGATCAACAGGAGCTGCGCCTGGAACGGGTCGGCGTCCAGCTTCGCGATCGAGAGCCGGAACGAGCCGCGGCTCAGCTTCAGCTCAAGCTCGCTGCTGCGGCTGGGGTCCACCGCGCCGTCCGGGAGCACGGTCACGGCGGGACCGTAATCCCCCACCCCGCCGGTGAGGATCGTGGTGGATTTGCCGGCGCCGTTTGGCCCGAGGAAGCTGGTCACCTGGCCCGGGCGGATGGTGAAACTGAGGCCGGACACCACGGCGGCGCCGTTGTATCTCTTCGTCAGTCCATGTGCTTCGATCATGCTCGAGACGCTACGGATCGCGAGCGCGAGGCGGCAGCGGGCTGTCGCCCATTTCCGGTCTGGGGGTTAACACTCCCGTTTGCTCTCCCAGCTGGGCGTGCGCATCATGGTGGAAACGTGCCGTCGGCCGGCGACGGTACGTTTCCACCATCATCGCGCGGGGCCGGCAAGCTCTGCAGCCGAGCGTCGCGGCGGCGCTGCCAGGCCCGTCGGATCCGCGATCCCAGCACAGCGACCAAAACGATGCCGACCGCCAGGAGCACGGCTGCGACGATCGCCGCGGCGAACGGGTGGAACACGGCGAACGATACGAGACCGACCACGCCGGTGTCCTCGAGCAGGCTGACGACGATAGTGCTGAACGGCTCAGGGCTAGCGTTGACCCCAACCCGCGTGCTCGTCTTGACCACGTGCGAAGCGAGCGCCGACCCGCCGCCGAGCGCGGCCGCCGCGATCGTCTCGGCCGGGTTCGTGTGCGCATGCTGAGCCATCACGACGCCGATCGCGCCCCCGACTACCGGCCGCAAAGCCGTATGGACCGCGTCCCACGCCAGGTCCAGCACCGGGATCTTGCCCGCCACGAACTGGCCGGCGTACAGCACAGCCGCGGCCGCCAGAACCGACGGGCGCTCCAGCACCCCCGGTATCGCGGCGATGTGCCCGAACCTGCCTAGCAGGCCGAGCACGAGCACTGCCGCGTAGCAGTTGACGCCACTAGCAACACCACTGGTGAAGATCAAGGGGACCGGAAGCATCCGGAGCCGTCCTCCAGCTTTTTCTCTGCGCCCGCGATTCGCGGGCGCCACGTCGAACAGCCTCCTACTGCCCGAATAACCCAGACTTATAGCTACGGCGGGCTCAGCTGTCGTCCGGGGCCGTGACAAGCGAGAGGAAGGCGTCCTTCAGGCTCCAGCGGTGACTTCCGGGCCGGTGATGTGGTCCAGCGTGTGGTTTGTAAGTTTTCTGTTACAGGTGTTGCTTTAAATATATTTAAAATATATGGTCGCTGAAACCGCTCGTCCGCAGGTGGACGGCTCGCCCATCGCGCTGGAGGGACCATGCGACGAGGTGCAGGAAGAAGAACCACTCAGACGCTCCGTGCTGGCGCCGTGCTCGGCGCCGCCGCACTGATAGCCGCGGTGTCCGCGTGCTCATCAGGCGGCGCGAGCACATCCGCGAGTTCCGGTAGCCCGACGACAGTGACCGTTGGACTGCTGTTTCCGTACAGCGGTCCGGCCGCGTCCTACGGCGCCCTGTTCAACAAGGCCGTCCAGGCCGGGATGGAGGTCGTCAAGGATCGATACGGGACAGCGTTCACGCTGAAGACCATCCAGGAAGACAGCCAGAACACCGCTCAGGGAGCGACCACGGCGATGACCGCGCTGGCCACGGTGGACAACGCCGAGGTGGTGATGAGCTCGGGAACCGCGCCCGGGCTGGCGGCGGTGCCGATCGCCAAGCGGTACGGCATCCCGCTGATCAACGGAAGCGCCGTCGACCCCGCGCTCGCGGACTCCTCGGGCGCCATCATCAACCTGGCGCCGCTAGCCAACCAGCAGGTAGCGCCGCTGATCCCCTACGCGGTCCAGACCAAGAAGCTGACGCGTATCGCCATCATCCACACGACCGACGAGCTCGGCGACAGCCTCGACGCGCAGGTCAAGAGCGCGGTAGCGGCGGCTGGGGGCACGGTGGTGACGGACCTCAGCGTCTCCCCCGACCTGACCAACTTCTCCGCGCAGGCCGCCCTGATCGCGCCGCATCACCCGGACGCCATCTACCTCGCGGACAGCGTGGGCGTCGTCCAGTACGCGCCGATCTTCAGCCAGTTTCGCAGCGCGGGCTTGAACCAGACCTTCCTCGGCTTCAACGCGCTCGACGTCCCGCAGGTGATGAGCCTGTCCGGCGTCGCGGGCACGCTCCTGGTCGACCAGGAGTTCAATCTGAAGACCGATAACTGGGCCACCACCGACTTCGCCAAGGCCTGGGCGGCGATCGACCCCAAGGTGCAGCCGACGTCCTACATCGTCAACTACGCCAACGCGGCCATCTTGATCGGTGAGGCAGTGCACGCGCTGATGCAGGCGCACCAGTCCGTGGACAGCAAGAGCCTCCAGTCCGAGCTGCACGCCATCTCGCCCGCGACGATCATCGGCGGCACGCTCACCATTTCCGCCAACGGGACGACGAACCTGCCACTCGCCGTGTACGAGCTGACCGGATCGGGTGCGTCGAAGCTGGTCCGGTCCATCGGAGGCTAGGCGCGGGCGAAGCGAGGAAGGAGGGCACCAGGATGTTCGGCGAGTTCCTGTCGCTGTTGTCCATCGGCATCGGGCTTGGCGCCGTGTACGCCATCGGCGCGGTGGGGCTGGCGCTTATCGTCCGCTTCACTGGCATCCTGCACTTCGCGCACGGCGCGGTCTTCGTCCTCGCTTCGTACGTGCTGCTCACCGTTTCTGGTGCCGGGGAGCTCGGCTTCATCGTGCCGGCCGCGCTGGTGGCGTCGGGCGTCGCGGGCTGGCTGATTTACGAGGCCGTTTACCGGCCGCTGGAACGCCGTCGCATTCCGGCGCTTGGCTTCGTGATCGCATCCTTCGGTGTCTTGATCATCGCGGAGAACGCGATGACGCTCGGGTTCGGCAGTACGGCGCGCAGCGTCGCGTGGCCGGGGGAGCTCGCCAGCGGTGCGATCCACCTCGGCCCGGTGACGCTGCGGGTGGCCGATATGGTCGCCACGGCACTGGCACTGATCACCATCGGCGTCCTCGCCTGGTACCGCCGGCACACCAGGACCGGCCTGCTGCTTCGCGCGCTCGAGCGAAACAAGCAGCTGGCGGCCGACCTCGGGATCAGCTACCGGCGGTACGCGCCGGTCATCTTCGTGATCGGCTCCCTGCTCGCGGGTATCGCGGCGGTGCTGAGCTCGTTCACCGTCCCGATCGCGCCCGAGGGCGGGCTGGACTGGACCGTCTCGGTGTACATCGCCATGGCGGTCGGTGGCACCGGCTCGATCTGGAGCGCGGCGTCCGGCGGGCTGGCGCTCGGCATCCTGTCCACGGTCCCGGATCTGTGGATAGCAGGCAGCTGGAACACGGCGCTGGCCTTCGGCGTGCTGGTGCTCATGCTGCTGGTGATGCCGAACGGGCTCATGCCCGGCAGGGACGCCGAAGCCGTCGGCGGCTCCCCCGCCGTGCTGCTGTTGCGCCGGGTAACCGCTCTCTCAGCTCAGGACAGGAAGAAATGACGAGATTTGCCCTGCTGAACGCGCGCGTGATCGACGGCGAGAGCTCGTCCGCGCGGGAAGGCACGTCGATTCTGGTCGACGGCGATCGCATCGCCGCGGTCGGGTCCGCCGGCGGTTTCCCCGACGATGTGGTGCGGATCGACGCCACCGGCAAGACCGTGCTGCCCGGTCTGATCGACGCGCACATTCACCTGGCTACCTGGGGCCAGAACCTGCTTGAGAACCGCGGCTCGACCATCCCCTATCTGGTGGCGCGCACGGTCAGCTCGATGCGGGAGGTTCTGAACGCCGGGTGCACCGGGGTCCGTGACTGCGGCGGGCTCGACGCCGGGCTGCGCGACGCGGTGGCTGACGGGCTGATCGACGGACCGCGGATCGCCACCAGCGTCACGATCATCTCCCCCACTGACGGGCTGATCGACCCGGTGACCACCCAGGGCATCGCGTCACCCACGCTGAGCAGCATCCCCTCGCCGGTCTGCGACGGTCCGGAGGCGGTCCGCGCCAAGGTGCGCGAGGTCATCCGCGCGGGCGCCGACTTCATAAAGATCGCCACCAGCGGCGGGGTCAGCTCGCCGCGGGTGCATCCGCGCCGGCAGCTGTTCGACCGTGACGAGGTGCTCGCCGCGGTCGACGAAGCGCACACCGCCGGAGTGCGGGTGGCGTGTCACGCCATCGGAGGGCCGGGGCTGCTGATGGCGATCGAGGCGGGGGTCGACTCGGTCGAGCACGGCGCGCTGCTCGATGACCAGTGCATCGAGGCGATGGCGACCCGCGGCACCTGGCTGGTGCCGACGCTGGCCGTCTACCGCTGGCACGAGACGCTGGGCACCGAGTCCCGCCGGGCCCGCGCGCTGGAGCTGCGCGAACCGCACCGGGCCGGGCTCCGTCGCGCGCGCGAGGCTGGGGTCCCGATCGCCGCGGGCTCGGATGCGGGCGGCTACTGCCTGGACTTCAGCCTGGAGCTCGAGCTGCTGGTCGAGGCGGGATTCACGCCGATGGAAGCGCTGCGAGCGGGAACGCTCGGATCGGCCAGCGTCATCGGCTGGCAGGACGAAACGGGTTCGCTGGCCCCCGGCAAGCTCGCCGACCTGCTCGTCGTGGACGGGGACCCCGCCTCCGATATCACCGCCATCCGGTCGCCGTCGAACATCGAAGCTGTCTTCCGCAACGGCGCCCTGGTGGCCGGCAGCGCGACCGGCCGTTATGAGGTGGTGCATTGAGCTCGGGCCTGCAGTGCCGGGATCTGTGGACGTCTTTCGGCGGCAATCAGGTCCACCGCGGCATCAGCATCGACATGCGGGGCGGTGAGATCACCGGTCTCATCGGCCCGAACGGCTGCGGCAAGTCCACGCTGCTGAACGTCATCAGCGGCGTGGTCAAGCCGGACAGCGGGCAGATCCTGCTGGGGGGCCGTGACCTCACGAGAATGCCGCCCTGGCGACGGTTCCGGACCGGGCTGAGCAGGAGCTTCCAGAACCTCGAGCTGTTCGAGCAGCTCACCGTGCGCGACAACCTCAAGGTCGCGCTCGGGCGGCGCGGCAGCGCCGAGCAGATCGACGCGGCGCTCGCTCAGGCCGGGCTGCAGAAAATGGCCGGGCGGATGCCAGGCGAGCTCGCCTTCGGCCAGCGCAAGGCGCTGTCCCTGGCCCGGTTGTACGGCAGTTCGCCCAGCGCCGTGCTGCTCGACGAACCCGCGGCGGGGCTTAGCCGCGAGGAGATCGAGCCGGTGCTCGGCATCGCCCGCGAACTCGCCGTGGCGGGTGCCGTGGTCTGCCTGGTGGAGCACAACATGCAGATCATGGCGGGATACGCGGCCGTCGTCCACCTGATGGCCGAGGGGAAGATCATCGCGTCCGGGCCGCCGGCCGAGCTGATGTCCGACGCGAAGCTGGCCGAGGTTTTCTTCGGTACGGGAGCGCGGTAGCCATGCCGATCGTCATCGAATCGCTGTGCGCGGGTTACGGATCACGAACCGTGCTGTTCGACGTGGACGCCGCCGTGCGGTCCGGCGAGATCCTCGGCATATTCGGGCACAACGGGGCCGGCAAGACCACTCTGCTCCGCGCGCTGGCCGGCTCGCTCCCGGTTAGCTCGGGCGCGGTACGCGTGACTTCCGGTGATGAGATGGCCGAGCGGCCGGTGATCCGGCTCGTCCCGCAGGAAGAGATGGTCTTCGAGCACCTCAGCGTGCGCGAGAACCTGATGGTCGGGCTGTGGAACGACAAGAAGGCGTGGCGGAGCGCCGACCAGCGGATCGCGGCGGTCTGCGAACTGCTGCCCACCGTCGGGCGCATCCTCGACCGGCGGGGCGGGGCGCTGTCCGGCGGCGAACGCCGTCAGGTCGCGCTCGCGCGAGCGCTGCTGCCAGAGCCGGATGTGCTGCTGGTGGACGAGCCGTCGCTCGGGCTATCACCCGTCGCCACCGACATCGTCATGGGCAAGCTGAGCGAACTGCACGCGTCCGGGACCACCGTGGTGATCGTGGAGCAGAACCTGCCGGTGGCGCTCGCGCTCGTCGAGCGGTACTACGTGCTCCGGCAGGGCCGGATCACGCACGAAACAGAGGTTGTTCCTGGGCAGCAAACGTCACTTGAGCAACTTTACGAGCTGATCTGATGAACTTCTGGCTGAGTCAACTCACCCTGGCGGGCGTCTATATCGTCCTGGTGTGCAGTTATGACCTCGTGGCGGGCCGGGCCGGGCTGCTGTCGATGGCACACGCGGCGCTATTCGGCGTCGGTGCGTACGCGACGGCGCTTGTCATGCTGCACACGGGCTTCACCGACATTTTCGGCCTGATGCTGATAGCCGCGATCGCCGCCGCCTTGTTTTCCGTCCCGATCGCGGCATTGTCACTACGGGTACGCGAAGAGTACTTCACTGTCACCTCGCTCGGATTCGCGGTCGCGTTCATCGCGGCCCTGAACAACCTGGGTTTCCTCGGGCTTTCAGAAGGCCTTGTCGGAATCCCGATAGCCACCCTTGGCCCGGTACAACTGGCCGCACCAGGCACGGTGGCGATATTCACGCTGTGCGTGGCCGTGATCGTCCTGGCAGCGATGCTCTGGCTGATACGAAGCCGCTGGGGGCTGAACCTTGAAGCGGTGCGCGACAGCGAAAACGGCGCGGTGAGTTTTGGCATCAATCCGACGACGATGCGCACTTCGGCGGTCGTGGTCTCCGGCGCGGGCGCGGGAATCGCGGGCGCGCTCTACGTGGTTTACTCCGGATTCGTCTCGCCAGACACCTTCGACCTGCCGACTCTCGCGCTGATCGTCGCGATGCTCGGTCTCGGCCAGGCGATCGGGAGGATCGGTTACGTCGTGGGGCCCGTCCTGCTGGTGGGCGTCTCCGCCGCGCTTGAGTACCTGCACCTCATATCGCTCACGGTCCTGGGTCCCGTTGATCAGATAATCTACGGCCTGGTAATGGTCCTTGCGATCATGCTCATTCCGCGCAGGGCGGCACGGGAGGCTCATCAGTCATGACCATCGCACATGGAGACCCCGGAGTGGTACGTGACGTGCCGAGAACGAAAACCGACGCCGCTTACCAGGTCCTGCGCCGGGCGATCGTGACCGGGGAAATCGGGTCGAATGAGCCACTCGATGAGAATGCACTGCAGCTTCGCTACAAGCTCAGCCGCACGCCGCTCAGAGAGGCGCTCAAACGCCTTACCCGCGAGCAGTTCGCCACCTGGCCAACGCATTCGACGCCGTTCGTGCGCGGGGTATCCGCCAATGAGCTGACGCACCTCCATCAGACCCGGATCATCCTCGAGGAACCCGCCAGCCGGATTGCGGCGACGTCCATTACCGACGCCCAGCTAGACCGGCTAGACGAGATCTCCATGCAGATAGAGGAATTGATCGCTAACGGCAAGATCTACGAGGCGGTCGAATCCGATCATGCCCTGCACCTGGCGATCGCGGAGGGCAGCGGCAACCGGTTCCTCGCCGAGGCGGTCAGCAACCTCAACTGCGGCTCGCTACGCCTGTGGTACACCGCCCATCAGCAACTGCACGACCAGACACAGACGCCCAGGCACAGCCATCTCCTCGCGGCGCTGCGCAGCCGTGACCCCGATCGCGTTGCCGAGGAGACGCGCAAGCACATCCTGCGCTCGCACGAGCGGCAGCTGGCTCTTCAACAGCAGCACTCGATCGCGGCGATAGCGACCACGACCGGCCTGCCGACGACACTGGGCGGTGAGTTAGACATGCTCGCCGCCGCGGTACAGCTGAACTCACAAGCTGACAAAACTGAAAATATCAAAACGGCGCTCTCCATCGCGGAGTCCGCCGCCAGGGCCGGCGCGGGGCTGATCGTGCTGCCGGAATACACCGACTACCTGGGGCCCGCCGAAGGCGTAGACGGGGTGGCGGAACCGATCCCCGGGCAGGCCTCGCGGCTGTTCGGCGAGTTCGCCGCCCGGTTTGGCGTGACGCTGGTCGCCGGATCGTGCTGGGAACGCCCGGCCGCCGATCGGCAGCGCCTGCATAACACGGTGACCGTCTTCACCTCAGCCGGCGAGCTCGCGGCCAGCTACCGCAAGCTGCACCTGTTCGACGTCGAGCTTGACGGCGTCGAGCAGGCCAGCGAGTCGCGGCTGATCACCCCGGGCGATCGCATCGTGACCGCTGAGGTCGACGGTCTGCAACTCGGCATCGCCACCTGCTATGACCTGCGATTTCCTGAGATCTTCCGGATCCAGGCACTGGCCGGCAGCCGCATCTTGACCATCCCGTCGGCGTTCCGCGAGCGGACCGGCCGCGATCATTGGGAGGCCTTGCTACGGACCAGGGCCATCGAGAATCAGTGCTACGTCGTCGCGGCCAATCAGGTCGGCACCGACGGCCGGGGCGTCAGCTACTTCGGGCGCAGCCTGATCGTCGACCCGTGGGGCATCGTGCTTGCCTGCGCTCCCGATGAACCCGGGTTCATCCTGGCCCCCATCGACGCGGCCCGCCAGGACCGGCTGCGCCAGGACATGCCGGTGCTGCGCCGCAGGCGCGACGACGTGTACCAGATCACCGAGGTCAAGCGATGACGCTCAGGGATGCCGTCCAGTCTGGCGTCGCATCCGGGCAGCACCGAGCTGTCGAGCTCAGCCACCGGATCCACGCCTCACCCGAGCTCGGGTTCTCCGAAGAACGGGCGTCCCGGTGGGTGGCCGAGGAACTGGAAGCGGGCGGGCTCGAGGTACGTTCCGGAATCTGTGACCTGCCGACCGCGTTGACGGCCACCGTCGGCTCGGGTCCGCTGACCATCGCGATCTGCGCGGAGTACGACGCGCTGCCTGACATCGGGCATGCCTGCGGGCACAACATCATCGCGGCGACCGCTTGCCTGGCCGCCAGCGCGCTGGCCCCGGTCGCCGACGACCTGGGGATAACGCTGCGGGTGCTCGGTACGCCCGCCGAGGAAGCGGGCGGCGGCAAGGCCCTGATGCTTGAGCGCGGCGCGTTTGACGGCGTCCACGCGGCCGTCATGGCCCATCCGGCGGCCCGCGACTGCTTCGAGCCGTTTTACCCGGCGGCGGCGCCGCTGACGGTCAGCTATCAGGGCCGGGCGGCACACGCCGCCGCGTGGCCCGAGCGCGGCGTCAACGCGGCTGACGCGATCACCGTCGCCCAGGTGGGCATCGGCCTGCTCCGCCAGCACATCGTCAGTTCCGACCGCATCCACGGTTTCGTGAGCCGCGGCGGCAGCGCGGCCAACATCGTCCCTGACGACACCCAGCTCACCCTGACCGTGCGGTCAGGCACGCTCGACGGGCTGCGGGCACTGCTCCCCCGGGTGGAGGCCTGCCTGCGAGCCGGCGGCCTGGCGACCGGCTGCTCGACGGAGATCCGCCAAGCGGCTCCGGTCTACTCCCACGTGCGGCACGACCCGGAGCTCGCGGCGGCCTTCGCGGCCAACGCGCGGCTGCTTGGCCACGTTCCGCCCGTGCCCGACGGACCGGAGCGGGCGGCCGGATCCACGGACATGGGCAACGTCTCGCAGGTGATCCCAGCGATCCATCCACTGCTGAAAATAGACGCCGGCGGGGCCGTCAACCACCAGCCGGCGTTCGCCGCCGCCTGCGCCGGACCGAGCGCCGATCAGCTGGTCGCCGACGCGGCGCTCGCCCTCGCCTGGACCATCACCGACGTCGCGACCGACCCGGCCGCGCGCGCCCGGTTGCTCGGCTGACGTCGGTGCGGGCCAGCGCCAGATAGCCGCCAGTAACGGCGGCAACCGTCCAGGCCGCCATGATGGCCATCCCGGTCCAGGGGCCGAAGGGGCGGCTGAAGTGCCCTCCGCCTGGTCCGCTCAGGTGCATGATGACCGAGCCGGCCTGGTCGGGCAGGTAGTCGATGACTTTCTGCAGGCCGGGGACGTTCCCGAGGCCCTGGGAGTCGAGGAACAGCAGCGGCATCATGATGGCGAGAGCCAGGGCCGGGCTCCGCAAGATCTCGGTGATCCCCATCGCGAGGGCGCAGATAAGGGTCAGGTACAGGCAGGCGCCGAGGGCGGCCTGCAGGGTGCCGGGAGCACCGGGCGAGGCGCGATGCGGGCCGAGACCCTGCTGCGCCGCGAGGAACGTGGCCGTCACCGTGACCAGTGCGGTGCCCGCCGCGACCAGCGTTCCGGCTGTTATCTTCGCGACGTAGAACAGGCCGCGGCGCGGCACAGTCGTCAGCGATGGCACGATCGTCCCGGTCGAGTACTCGCTGCCGGTCACGGTCACGCCGAAGACCACGAGGGCAAGCTGCCCGACGCTGAGACTGTAGAAGGCCGCGAACAGCGGGTCGAAGTCACGGCGCTGCGGTGGCGGCAGTCGCGGGAAGCTGACCCGCAGGCTGAGGCTGACGGCGTAGCCCAGGCAGACGCAGATCAGCAGCGTGAGCAGCAGCGCCCATCTCGTTGATCTGACGGTGCGGATCTTGGTCAGCTCGGCGGTGACCACGGGACAGAACCGGTTCACCAACCGCACGTTACGGACCGCCCGGCTGGCGGGCTGCCTCCGAAAGCAGTCCTTGCTGCCGGCGAAAGTAAACAACGTAGCCTGCTTGTGCGGGCGGGTTCGTAGCCGCCTACCTGGTATTCGCGGTGCTCCCGCTGCTGGCGGGCAGGTACGTGGCGGTGCAGCGGAAGGCAGCCGAGCAAGCGGGGCTGCGCGAGCGACTAGGGATCGCCCGCGAGATGCACGACTCTCTTGGCAGACAGCTGAGCCTCGCCGCCGTTCAGGCGGCGGCACTTGAGGTGTCCGACCTGCCCGAGCCGCAGCATGACGCCGTCACGCGGCTCGCGACCGCCATCCGGGCCTCCGCCACCGAACTCCACGAGATCCTCGGCGTGCTGCGAAGCGAGGGTCCGCGGGTCCGCGGAGTGGCCGCGGCCAACGGCCTCATCGAGGAGTTCCGCGCCGCTGGCGTGGTGGTCACCGCCTCGTCACGAGGCACACCGCGGGCGCTCTCGCCGGAGGCCGACGAGACGGCCTACCGAGTCATCGAGGAGGGCCTCACGAATGCGACCAGACACGCGCCCGGCGCAGCTGTCAGCGTCACCATCGGGTGGGAGGCAGCCGGACTCCTGCTCGAGGTAGTCAACCCGGCCGACCGCCGCGCATACATTCCCGGCTCCGGCCTAGCCGACTTGGACAGGCGGCTCCGGTCGGCCGGCGGCAGCCTGGTCCACGAGGTTGCCGGTAACCGGTTCCGGCTGCACGCCGTCCTGCCCGCTGCATCGGCCCGGCGGCCAGCAGCCGACCTAGGGCTCGCCGTCGGCATCTTGCTGCTAGTCATCCTGCCTGCCGCCGTCCTGCTAGGAGCGCACTGACATGATCAGCGTGCTGATCGCCGACGATGAGCCTCTTATCAGGGCGGGAATCCGCACCGTGCTGGAATCGGAACCCGACCTCGTGGTCACCGCCGAGGCTGGCGACGGCCGAGCGGCCGTCGAGGCCGCGCTCGCCTGCCGGCCTGACGTCGCGCTCATCGACATCAGGATGCCGGTCCTCGACGGGCTATCGGCGGTCGGGGAGATCCGCCGCCACCTCCCAGGTGTCCGGGCCGTGATGCTGACATCGTTCGGCACCGAACCGAACGCGCAGGGCGCGATCCGGGCGGGCGCGGCCGGCTTCGTCCTTAAAAGCTGCGCCCCCGACGAGCTCATTCGCGCGATCAGGGCCGCTCATGCGGGACACGCGTATCTGTCCCCGCCGGTCACCCGGATCGTCCTGGACCTGATCCCGCCGACCGACATCGCCCGCGGGCAGGCCGCGGCGGCTCGGCTGGCCACCCTCAGCCCCCGCGAATCCCAGGTCATGTCGCTGCTCGCCGAAGGCCTGCCCAACGCCTCGATAGCCAGCCACCTGCGGATAACTGAGGCAAGCACCAAGACCTACGTCAGCCGCATCCTCGCCAAGCTGGGCTGCGCCAGCCGAGTCCAGGCCGCCCTCCTGGCCCGCGACGCCTGGCTACCTGGACGTCCTGGAGGGCCGGCTCAACGCTTATTCGGACCTTTCCTGATTGGTGTGACACCACCCGCACTCTTTCATGGTCAGTGCGGCACCAACCAGGAAAAGCCATCCGCTAGAGCAGCGATTTCCGCATTTGTCAAATGCACATAAGTCGAGAACAGAAGTCGTCGGCAGAGTCAATAGCGTTCTGAGATTTCCCTTAATTCGCGATAGGTGATATTCAAGTAAGCGTTCGCCAGCCCGCGCGGAAAAGGAATCTCCATGAACGAGCACGCGGCCGACGCCCTGTGGCACATCGATGGGCGCTGCACCAACTGCGATGCCGCCCGGCAGCTCGCACCTAGCCTGATCGCCGAGGTAACCGGCCGCTCATCGGTCATCCGCCAACCACGCACCCAGGCTCAGGAACACGCACTGTACGCCGCGGCATTCGCCTGCCACACCCGGTCGATCCGGCGCGGCAAACGCGGACTCGACCCGGCACTCGATCCCTTCCCGCTGCCCCTGACCGAACACGTGCACCTGTGCGGACACAACTCGCCGCACACGGCCGGCGCGAACTCCTATCTGCTACGCCGGCCGGCCGGCACCGTCATAATGATCGACACTCCGCGCTTCAGTCGCGCCCTGGCCGCGAAATACGCCGCCCTCGGTCCGGTAACCGACGTACTGCTCACCCACCGCGACCACGCGGCCCACGGCCGCGCATACGCCGACCACTTCGGCGCCCGCCTGTGGATCCACGAAGGCGACCTGGCCGCCGCGCCGGAAGCCGACCGCATCCTGCGCGGCACCGAACCAACGCAGATCGCCGAAGGCGTCAGCGCGCACCCCCTGTCCGGACACACCCGGGGCAGCGTGCTCTACCTCGCCGACGACACGTACTGCTTCAGCGGCGACAGTTTCTACTGGTCGAGAACCGACGGCGACCTCGCCGTGGCCGAGTCGGTCACCTGGCACTCCATCACTGAGCTGGCCGCATCGCTGGCTCGCACGGCTGCGCGGGTGCGCTTCGCATGGCTGCTGCCCGGCCACGGCGACCGCAAGCACCTGCCACCCGACGAGTTCACTCGCCGCATCCACGACCTGGCCGACCGCACCGCCCTCCTCACCCCGCAACCAATCGACTTCACCGCGCTGCGCTGGTGACCCCGACAACCCGGAGAAGCCCATGCCGATCATCGCACCAGGCGTCACGCACATCCCCACCTCCAAGACTGACAACGCCTTCCTGATCGAGGGCGACGACGGCCTGACCCTCGTCGACGTGGGTCGGAGCAAGGCCGTTGACCTACTGCTGCAAACGATCGCCGAGCTCGGCCGCACCCCGGCTGAACTGCACCGGATCGTGCTCACCCACGCGCACCCCGACCACGTCCAAGGCGCCCCGGCCCTGCGCGAGCACACCGGAGCCCGCATCCTGATCCACGCCGCCGATGCCGCCTGGCTCTCTGACGGCCGAGTCCCCGTGAACGGCCGATCCGGCCCAGGAGCCCGACGCTTCGACCAGATCCCGGCCGGCCACTGGACACCGTTCAAACCGGACGCCACTCTCGAAGACGGCGAACTGATCCCCGGATCGGGCGGGCTACGCGTGATCCACACCCCGGGCCATTCCCCTGGCCACATCGCGCTGCTACACGAACCCACCCGCACCGTGCTGGTCGGCGACGCGGTATTCCACACTGGCAAGCTCGGCTACGGGCCAGCCACCTTCGCCGCCGACCCCGCGGCCCGCGCCGTCGGCGCCGCTCGGATACCCACCGATGTCACCGCAATCGGCTTCGGCCACGGCGCCCCAATGTCCGGACCGGACATCGACGCGTTCCGAGCCTTCCTGGCCAAGCAACGCTGACTGCGATCCCTCTACCAATGTCGTACTCATGGCACAATGCCCGCCATGGATGACCAATATCTCCAGATCTGGCGTGAGCACGCTCGCGGGCTCGGGCTTGCTGAGCCCGCCATCGACCGATGGCTACGACTCGCCCGGCCTCAGCTCGCGCTGCACAAGGTCACGGATGATCCGGCCGCCGCCGATGCGCCCATTGTCGGCTACCGCGGGGGCCACCCATTCCTCCCTCCGGATATCGAATGGTCAGGGGCGCCCGATTTCATCGCGTCGATCGACTGCGCCGCTCTGCCCTCCAATCTGCCAGGCTTCCCCCTCCCCAAGGACGGCCACCTGCTGTTCTTCCACTACGTCGAGTGGGGCGGAGTGGAGTCCCAGTACCCGGAAGGCGACGGCCAGGTGCTGTACATACCGGCTGGCACGGCGACATCGGAGCGGATCATCACCGCGAACAGGCATCCCGAAGTAGAGCCCGCCGAGCGATTCCCGCTCCAGTGCTCGCTCTATTGGGACCCGACCCACGGCTGTTGCGGCCCGATACCCGACATCTTCGACCAGCTGACGGCTCTCGAGGATCCGAGACCGGCCTATGTCAGAAACATGGACGTGGAAATGCTGGTCGGCGGCTATTGCTTCACGGAGACGAGCGGCCCGTGCGATCTCGCCGAATACAGCGATCCTGAGCACAAGAAATGGCGACAACTCGCGCACATGGAGCGGGATCTCAGCGACCACGGAGAGCCCCTGCCATTCTTTGTGCGGTGGGTCATTCGTGAGGATGACCTGGCCGAACAACGATTTGACCGAGTGCAAACCCATATCGAGGACCGATTCGCGTAAAACTAATTGGTGCCCGCGAAGAAGGTAAACATCTTCTCGGCGACGATCCGCGCACACACCGCATCGGCCCCATCCAGCCAGGTCTCGAACGCCGGACCCTGCAACGGCAGGTAGTGGTCGAGCATCGCTTGCCGGAAGTAGCCGTGCTCCGGGTCGTTCAGCTCGAACAACTCCGCCCGGCCGTGCACGGTGATGGCGAGTTCCTCCCCTGGCAGGTAGGTGGCGCTGGCGGCGGAGCGGGCGGACAGGTGCCGCATGCGCACCGAGTTCCGTCCCGAACTGAAGTACCAGGAGCCGTGCAGGAAGTACCCGTCGACCGGGCCGGCCAGCGGCCGGCCATCAGCGGTCACGGTGGCCACCACCAGCAGCCGCATGCCCTGGAGGGTCTCGCAGACCTGTTCGGCCGTCAGCCGACGCTCGCTGGTGATGATGTCGCTCAGGTGCGGCCCGGCCCCCGCAGCACTGCCGTCAAGGAGATCCTGCAGCCGAACGGTTTCCTCCGGCGTTTCAAGCATGGCTCGATTGTCGCACCGGTGCGACAATCGAGTCGTGGCGGATGACCGTGATTTGCCGGGTTTCGACGCCAGCACTCCCCTCCCGGCCAGAGATCGCTCCATTCCTGCCGGTCTCCGCCAAGCTGACGCGGCAGTTCCTGATCCGTGCGGTCACCTTGCTGGCGGCCGAATACGGCATCCGGCAGTTCCTCGACATCGGAGCTGGACTGCCCACCGCCAACAACACCCACGAGGTCGCTCGGCTCGGCGCGTGGCCGAGCCGCTGAACGGGCCAATCATCGTCGAAGCCGTCGAGGAGATCACCGGCGCGGACCGATTCGTGGTCGACCGCCTTCTTTTCCGGAAAGTCCTCCGCCTCGGCTGGTCGCGGCAGCCGGCCCGAACCCGCTGGCGGCCAGCTGACTTCTCCCGGCTTAGCGCACATTTCCCGTCCGCAATGCCCGGATATGCCCGGCAGCCGGAGTGCACCAACCCGGGAGAAGATGCC
>JBEKHI010000092.1:0-24085 GCA_050012355.1 Streptosporangiaceae bacterium
GGGACGGGTATACCTACGGTTCCAGCACCCAGGCGGATGTCGCCGAGGTGATCGCCACGGCCAAGCGGCTGAGCACGTCGCCGTACCACGCGCAGTACCAAGTGATCCTGAGCGACCTGTATGGCGCGGACGGATCGCAGCCATCGGACACCACGTACCCCTGCGCCGACGGCGACTGCGCGAACTGGGTCACCTTCCTCGACGACGTGGTCGGCGCCTTCCAGGACGCTGGCGTCAGCGTCGCCTACGACATCTGGAATGAGCCGGACGGGACCGAGTTCTGGGGAGCGGGGATGAACTCCACCCAGTACCAGGACATGTGGAACACGGCCGTGGAGACGATCAAGTCACTAGACTCCAGCGCCGTCACCATCGGCCCGTCGCTCGCCGACGACCCCGCGCAGGAGCCCAGCGTGTGGACGACGTGGCTCGCGGACGTCAAGGCGGCCGGGACGGAACCCACCGAGATCAGTGACCACCTCGAGGGCGACGGAGACGATCCGGTCGCGGTTGGCTCGTCCATCGAAAGCGATGAGTCCGCCGCTGGCATCTCGGACCTGCCGATGACCGCGAACGAGTTCCTGCCCGACGGCGAACAGAGCGCCGGTCAGTCGACTTGGTACCTGGCCAGGTTGGCCCAGTCGGCGTACACCACCGCGATACGCGGGAACTGGGACTGCTGCCTGATACCGAACCTGGGCGGTGTCATCGTGGAAAATAGCAGCACCAGCTACTCCTACACCGGTCAGTGGTGGACGTTCCGCACCTACGCGGACCTCACCGGCGACCTGGTGTCCACCTCCGGAGAGGTCGGAACCACCGCGATCTCCGCGTCGGAGGACAGTTCAAAACGGCGGGTGGTGGCCGTCCTCGGGGATGAGGACGGCTACACGGGCTCGGCAAGCGTCGACTTCACCGGACTGTCGTCGGTGTCGTCGTGGCTGGCCAACGACGGAGACGTCAATGTCACCGTGTACCGGATACCGAACTCCTCGCCGCTCAACTCCCCTTCGGTGGTCTACAACCAGACCGTCTCTGACTCATCAGGCTCGATCACCGTGCCGGTTGACTTCGAGTCGGACTTCGACTCGTTCGCGATCTACCTGACACCCGGTTTCCCGACCGGGTTCGAGAGCACGATGGTCAACGAGGGCAGCGGCCTCTGCAACGACGAATACGACTGGACCACCGAGGCCGACGCGCAGTTCGATCAGTGGACCTGCAACGGCGGCACCAACCAGCAGTTCACCTTCACCCCGGTCTCGTCGGGAAGCGACACCTACTACATCCGTCCGATGACCCCCGACTACTGCCTGGACGTCTCCGGCGACTCGACAGCGAGCGGCGCGGCGATCATCCAGTATCCATGTAACTACGCCAGCAACGAGGAGTTCACGCTCGACGAGGTCAGCACGAACGAGTACGAGGTCAAGGCGGTGAACTCCGGGCTGTGCGTGGAGCCAACGGGCGCTTCAACGGCCAACGACGCGGATCTCGTCCAGGTCGCGTGCTCGTCCGCGACCGCCGACGACTGGCTGATCGAGGCCGGTCAGTTCCCCGGGAGCTACCACCAGCTCGTCATCAGCAACGACTCGCAATGCCTGGACGTGGACGATTCCAGCACCACGGCAGGCGCGGTGATCGACCAGTGGACCTGCAACGGCCAGACCAATCAGCAGTTCCAGTTCGTCGCGGTCTCCGGCGGTTACGGCGAACTCGAGGCGGAGAACTCCGGCGACGACGTCGCCGTGTCCGGTAGCTCCACCGCCTCGGGGGCCCTCATCGTCCAACAGGCGGTGAGCGGGTCCACGAACAGTCTCTGGCTTCCTGTCGAGCAGTCCGACGGCAGCTATGAGTTCAAGAACGACAACAGCGGCTTGTGCCTGGACGTGACAGGTGCGAGCACCACCGCTGGTCAGCAGCTCGACCAGTACGCCTGCAAGGGTGAAACCGGGACCAACCAGGACTTCACTCCGCAGTGATGTCATAATCCCAGGCGGACCGTTTCTGGTTGGTGTCGCACTACCCGCATTCTTTTCGGGGCAGTGTCACATTCACCAGAAACGGTCCGCTGCTGTCCTACTGGTCGCTGCTCGGCAGACCGGCTTGGCCTTGGGCACGGCCCGCGGTCGCCGAGGGGAGCCGGGTGGCCGGGTCAAGCGGGTTGGTGCCCATGGCACCGACGGACGCTTCGTCGGGGGAGATGACGGTGACGGCTGAGCCGTCGGCGCGAAGCCCGGCGACGGCATCCCGCAGTGGCATCGGCGACTGGAAGGGGGAGTCATAGCCCAGCGGCGAGACCACCACGATCTCACCGAAGCCTGATGCCAGGTCGGCGTTGTCGTTGGAGCGGGTACCGCCGTCGATGTACCGGCGGCCTTCGATCGTCACCGGCGGCCAGATACCCGGTACCGCGCAGCTTGCCGCCACGGCGTCGGTCAAGTTCACCCCGGACCGGCGGTCGAACACGCGCATCTCCCCGGTGCCGGCGTCTACCGCGACAAGCAGTATCCGCCGCTCGGGCCACTCGGGGGAGGGGAGCCGGGAGCCGACCGCGGCTCGCCGCTGCGCCTCGGACGCCGTGTCGGCTTGAAGCGCGTAGGCGCCCACCCGTCGCAGTGTGTCCTGGGTCGAGCCGACGCCGGTCAGCAGTTCGGTGAACTCGGCGGCGAGCTTCCCCATGTCCAGCTCTACCGAGAGCTCCCGAGCCTGCAGCGCCGGGTCGGTCTGCCGCGCGACCAGGTCGTCGAGCGAGAGCCCGCTGCCAACCTGGGCCGCGACAGCCGAGCCGGCTGACGTGCCGACGATGAGGTCCGCCCCCGTCACGTCTTGGCCGGCATCCGCGAGCCCGGCCAGCAAGCCGGTCATCCACGCGATTCCAGCGACGCCCCCGCCGCCGAGTACCAGCGCATGTCCTTCAGTCATGGGCCTAACCTAGACCGGGCGTCGGGCGGGCCGAGCATCCGGGCAGGTTAGCGCGGTGATGTGCCCACGTTGCGGAAGGCTTCTCTGTACGCTGGGGCCCGTGATGCGGACTCGTATTGCCTCCGCCGTCAGGCCAGTGATGATGGTCCTCGCTGCTTGCATCGTGCTCGCGGGCTGCGCATCGGCCGCGGCGGCGCTTAAAACCGCCACGCCGCTCAAGGCCGTCCCATCGCTGAAAACCAGGCGAGTATCGAAAGCCGCGCCAGCGCCGAAGACCACGACGTCGCCCGCCGGCACCCCGCTGGTACCCGGCATGGATGTCAGCGCCTGGGTACCGGACATCAACTGGGCGACAGCCAAGGCCGACGGCGGCAAGTTCGTCTACATCAAGGCCACCGAAGGCACCTACTATCAGAGCCCGCTCTTTTCCAGCCAGTACTCGGGAGCCCGAGCGGTCGGCATCGTCGTGGGCGCCTACCACTTCGCCAACCCTCCCACCTCGAGCGGCACCGCCCAGGCCGACTACTTCGCGGCGCACGGCGGCGGATATGAAGCAGGCACGCTGCCGGGCGCGCTCGACATCGAGGACAATCCGTACGGCGCGAAGTGCTACGGGATGAGCAGCGCCGCGCTGATCGACTGGATCCACGCGTTCCTGGTGGAGTACCACGCGAAGACCGGGTGGTGGGCGGTCATCAACACGTACACCGAATGGTGGAAGGCTTGCGTCGCCAACACCACCGATTTCGCCGCCAATGACCCGCTGTGGCTCAACAACTCCGGTAGCTCGGCTGGCGTGATCCCCGGGGGCTGGACGTACTACGCGGTGTGGCAGAAGGCCACGAGTGGCGTCCTGCCCGGCGACCAGGACGTCATGCCGTCTGGGCTCCTCGAAAAGCTGGCCGCCTGAGCCTCGCCATCGATGGGGTCGCCAGGCGTCCCGACAGCTCCCTTTTATGGGTAGAGCCGCACCGACCAGAAACGGGCCCCCGGCGCGTCCTCCGACATGTCGTCGCCATGCCGCGATAGTCTAGGCTGGAACTTACTTCGCGCGACGTAGAAGCGATATTTCGTTTCTGTTATCGGATGGATGGTGTTCCGTATGCAGGTACCCGATGGACGGCACATGCCCCGGCGTCGGGCTGGTCACACCACCGCCGTCACCGTCGGCGGGGAGCGCTTCTTCATCACCGCTAACGCCGCGGCCGATGGCGGCCTCGGTGAGGTGTTCATCCAATGGGGCAAGCATGGCGGCACCTCGGCCGGGCTGCTGGACATCTATGCCGGTGCGCTGTCGGTCGGGCTGCGCTACGGAGTGCCGCTCGCGGACCTGGTCGGGAGCGGAATCGGCTTGTCCTTCGTCCCGAATGGCCGGACCGACGACCCCGAGATCCCGCGCGTCAGGTCCATCATCGACTACATCGCCCGGCGCCTCGCCATCGACTGGCTCCCGTACGACGAACGGGTCGCGCTCGGCATCCACACGCTTACCGAGCGCGTCGCGCGGGCCAGCGACTGGATCGACGCGCAGCAGCCCGCGATCCCCGCCTACGACCTCGCGTCCGCGTCGCTCCTGCACACGATGAGCTGATCCGCTGTGGCACCAGGCACTCACCAGGAAAAGCCCAGCCCGGCTTTGACGGCACCAGGGACCCGGCGTAGCATTCCGGACAGATCGTATATGAGATGCGATACATGACCGGGTAGCTGGGCCGGATGCCCGGGCGTGAGCCGGAAGAGGCGGAGGCGCCGTGGCGGAGGAACAGCGGACAACCGCTTTCCTGAGTGTGGCGGTGCCGTCCAGGACGGTGCTGGTGCTGGAAGCGATCAAGCACGCCATCCTGACTGGTGAGCTGACTCCCGGGCAGCCGCTCGTCGAGACCGACCTGGCCGGGCAACTGGGGGTTTCCAAGACCCCTGTCCGCGAGGCGCTCAAGACCCTGGCGGGAGCCGGGCTGGTGACGATGTTGCCTTACAAGGGCGCGGTCGTCCGCAGCGTCACCACCGAAGAGGCCCGGCACCTGTACGACCTGCGGATACTGCTGGAGCCCGAGGCGCTGATGAGGTCGATCGCCGGCCGGCATGACTGGACCGTGGCACGCCTCGCCCTCGACCGGGCCGCGTCGGCCACCGACCAGGCTGAGCGTTCGCTGGCCAACCGGGACTTCCACCGCGAGCTGTATGGCGGCTGCGGCAACCCGATGCTGATCCAGATCCTGGATGACCTGCGGGATCAGACCGCGCTGGTCAGCGCGACGGCGTGGCGACGGGGGGACGACTGGCGGCCAGAGGCGGCCGAGCATCGCGCCGTCCTGGACGCCGCCACCAGCGCCGTCGCGAGCGGCTCGGCTGGCCTGGCGGGCGCCGCCGCGGACCTGCTCCGCTTGCATATCCGGAATTTCATGACAGAGAACTTCGCGGACACGACCGCGAACAGGCACGAAACCGCGGAGCCGAACACGAAGGAGAGCATCCGATGACCGCTTTCGACCAGCTCAAGGCAGCTCTGGAGACGGCGGTCGTCGTTCCGGTGACGCCGTTCGCCGAGGATGGCAGTCCGGACACCGGTACCTGCGCGGCGCTCATCACCCGGCTCGTCGACGGCGGTATCACGGTCATCACCCCGAACGGCAACACTGGTGAGTTCTACGCGCTCACCCACGCCGAGGCCCGTCAGAACCTCGAGATCGCGGCCAAGGCAGCGGGCAATGCGACCGTCCTGGCCGGCGTCGGGCATGACATCGTCACCGCGACCGAGGCCGCCAAGCACGCCCGAGCGCACGGCGCGCAGATGATCATGATCCACCAGCCGGTGCACCCTTACGTGAGCCTGGACGGCTGGATCGACTACAACGCCGCGATCGCGAACGCGGTTCCCGACCTCGGCGTGGTGCTCTACATCAGGACCGAGCGGATCACCGGGGAGCACATCAAGCGGCTGGCCGACAGGGCGAGCAACGTCGTCGGCGTCAAGTACGGCGTCCCCGACTCGGTCCGGTTCGCGAAGGTGGCCCGCGACGCCGGGCTCGACCGGTTCACCTGGCTAGCGGGCGCCGCTGAGCTGACGGCGCCGATGTTCTGGACCGCGGGAGCGCGCGGGTTCACCTCGGGGCTCGCCAACGTGACCACCAGCATTCCGTTGAACATGTTCAAATCGCTGGCCGCCAACGACCAGAAAGAAGCGATGGCGGAGTGGGAGAAGGCGCGTCGTTTTGAAGAACTACGAGCCAACGACGCGAGCGCGGACAACGTCGCGGTGGTGAAGGAGGCCCTCGCGCAGCTCGGACTGTGTACCCGCGATGTGCGGCCGCCGTCCCGGCTGTTGCCGCAGAACATAAAAGACGAGATCGCTGGCATCCTCACCAGCTGGGGCCTGGTGTGACCGAGCTCAGAAGCGCCCGCTGGTTCGGGACGAGCCGCACCGACGGCGTCCGGCAATTTTCCCATCGCTCCCGGATGCGGCAGCTTGGCATCCTCGAAGACGAGCACCTGGGCAAGCCGCTGATCGCGATCCTGAACACGTGGTCGGAGATGAACCCGTGCCACATGCACCTGCGCGAACGCGCTGAGCAGGTAAAACGCGGGGTCCTTGAGGCCGGCGGCTATCCGATCGAGTTCCCGGTCTCGACGCTGAGCGAGACGTTCCAGAAGCCGACGCCGATGATGTACCGGAACCTGCTCAGCATGGAAGCCGAGGAGATACTAAGGAGTTACCCGGTCGACGGCGCGGTGCTGATGGGCGGCTGCGACAAGACCACGCCGGCCCTGCTGATGGGCGCCGCCAGCGCGAACCTGCCGGCCATCTTCGTCCCGGCCGGGCCGATGCTGTCCGGCAACTACCGCGGCACCAAGGTGGGCAGCGGCACCGACATGTGGCGGGTCTGGGACGACGTCCAGGCCGGGGTCGCGGGTGACTGTGAGCTGCAGGACCTGGAGAATGGCATCGCGCGCAGCCCTGGTCACTGCATGACGATGGGCACCGCGTCCACCATGACCAGCGCCGCCGAGGCACTCGGCATGACGCTGCCCGGCGCCGCGTCCATCCCGGCGGTGGACTCCGCGCATTACCGGATGGCCGCCGCCAGTGGCCGGCGCATCGTCGAGATGGTCTGGCAGGACGCAAAACCGCAGGACATCATGACCCGCGAGGCCTTCGAGGACGCGGCGGCGACCGTGCTCGCGCTCGGCGGATCCACCAACGCCCTCATCCACCTGATCGCGATGGCGGGCCGCGCCGGGGTGAGCCTCACCCTGGACGATTTCGATGAGATCGCGAGAAGAGTGCCGTGGCTCGCGAACATCCGGCCGTCGGGCGAGTACCTGATGGAGGACTTCTACGCGGCGGGCGGGCTGCCCGCGCTGCTGGCCCAGCTAAAGAAGGTGCCCGGCGCGCTGCACCAGGAAGTCCCGGACGCGCAGACGTACAACGAGGACGTGATCCGTCCGGCCGGCAACCCGTTGAGCAGCGAGGCTGGCATCGCGGTGCTGCGCGGTAACCTCGCGCCCGACGGCGCGGTGATCAAGTACATCGCCGCGCAGCCGCACCTGCTCAAGCACTCTGGTCCCGCGGTCGTCTTCGACAACTACAAGGACCTGCGCAAACGCATCAATGAGCCGGGTATCACCGCGGATTCCGTCCTGGTGCTGCGCAACGCCGGGCCGGTCGGCGGCCCCGGGATGCCCGAATACGGTCAGCTCCCGATACCCGACTATCTGCTCAAAAAGGGCGTCCGCGACATGGTGCGGATCAGCGACGCGCGGATGAGCGGTACTAGTTACGGCGCGTGCGTGCTGCACGTCGCCCCGGAAGCCGCCGTCGGCGGCCCGCTCGCCCTGGTCCGCACCGGCGATCTCATCACGCTCGATGTACCCGCCAGGACCCTCACCCTCGACGTCTCAGAAGAAGAGCTCAACGAGCGCCGCCGAAGCTGGACCCCACCCGAGCCGAAGTACGGCCGAGGCTACGGCGTCCTCTACACCGAGCACATCACCCAGGCGAACACCGGCTGCGACTTCGCCTTCCTAGCCAAGCGCGCCCCGAACCCGGAACCCGATCCCACCTGACCCCCCCAGGAAGGACGACGATGTCCCGAGAGATCGACCGCCGAACCCTAATCCGTCTCACTGCCGCCGCGGCCGCCACCCTACCCCTAGCCGCGACCACCGCCCCCGCATCCGCCGCGGTCGATGTGACATCGACCGGGCTCTATGCCGGTCGACGTCACATCGACACTCCCCGCGCGCCCGCTGACGCCGCCGCCGACCGGATCGTCGCCTCGGTGCGGCGGGCGCGTTTTCCTAACCGGTACTTTCCGGTCACCGACTTCGGCGCGGTTGGCGATGGCACCACGCTGGACACCGAAGCGTTCGTCAAAGCCATCGGAGCGTGCAACCGCCACGGCGGCGGGCACGTGGTTATCCCGGCCGGCCAGACGTTCCTGACCGGCGCGATCCATCTAAAAAGCAACGTGGACCTGCACGTCGAAGGCACGATCCTGTTCAGCCAGAACCCGGCCGACTTCCTGCCGGTGGTGTTCACCCGGTGGCAGGGCATCGAGCTGATGAACTACTCGCCGTTCGTCTACTCCTACGGCCAGCACAACATCGCCGTCACCGGCCAGGGCACGCTCAACGGGCAGGCCGACGACAACCACTGGTGGAACTGGAAGAACCTGGAGACCGCCGACTTCGACACCCTGGAGACGATGGCCGACGACAACGTCCCGGTTAGCCAGCGCGTCTTCGGCGCCGGGCACTACCTGCCGCCGCAGATGGTGCAGCCGTTCGCGTCCGACGTGGTCCTGCTCGAGGGCGTCACCGTCATCAACCCGGCGTTCTGGACCGTCAACCCGAACATCTGCAATGACGTGACCGTCAACGGGCTGACCATCGGCAACGGCCTGGGGCCGAACACCGACGGCTGCGACCCCGAATCGTGTGACCGGGTCCTGATCCAAAATGTCACGTTCAACACCGGCGACGACTGCATCGCCATCAAATCCGGGCGAGACGCCGACGGGCGCCGGGTCAACATCCCGTCCCAGAACCTGGTGATCCAGAACTGCGACTTCGCCAACGGCCACGGCGGCATAACGCTCGGCAGCGAGATGACCGCCGGGGTACGCAACGTCTACGCCCGCGACCTCACGATGAACAGCGCCAACCTGGAGGCCGGGCACCGGATCAAGACCAACACGCTGCGCGGCGGCTTCGTCGAGAACAGCAACGTGTACCGGGTCACCGCGGGCACCGTGGGCGGGCCGCTGCTGCTTATTCAGGGACAATACGACGACCAGACCGGCGACTACCCGCCGGACCTGACGGGTATCACGCTCCGGGACTGGACCGTGGACACCTGCGAGGGTGTCTGGAATATCCAGGGCGCCTCGTCCACTGACCCAGTCGGGACGGTCACCTTGGACAACCTCACGATCACCTCGTCCACCGTGGCCAATACCGCCGAGTACATTTCGGACCTAGTGGTCGAGAACGTCACGGTGGCGGGAACTCCCGTCAGCTCATAAGGAGACACGATGATTCAAGGCTTCAACCCGCGCACCGGGCAGCCCGCCGGGGAACCGGTAGCCGAGACGACGACGGCCGAACTGGACACGATCGTCGCGCGGGCCAATGCCGCCTTCCCAGCGTGGGCAGCGTCTGGCGCGCGGGCTGAAGCCCTTGAGGCGATAGCGGACGCGCTGGACGCCAACACGGCGGAGCTAGTCGAACTGGCCGACACCGAGACCGCGCTCGGCGAGACCCGGCTGACCGGGGAAGTGGCCCGCACCACCGGTCAGTTGCGGCTGTTCGCCAAGGAGCTCAGGGACGGCGACTACCTCGACGTGATCGTGAGCCCGGCGGCCGGCGCCGCTCCCGACCTGCGCCGGATCGCGCGCCCGCTCGGCCCGGTCGCGGTGTTCGCCGCGTCGAACTTCCCGTTCGCGTTCTCGGTCGTCGGCGGCGACACCGCGTCCGCGCTCGCCGCGGGCTGCCCGGTGATCGTGAAGGCGCACGAGGGCCACCCGCGGACAAGTGACCTGACGGCCCGCCTGGTGACCGAGGCGCTGGCCAGCGCGGGAGCGCCGGACGGGACGTTCGCGCTGATCCACGGCGTCGAGATCGGACTCGCCCTGCTGAAGCACCCGGGCATCTCCGCCGCCGGGTTCACCGGTTCCACCGCTGGCGGGCTGTTCCTGGCCGGAGTCTGCGCGCAGCGGCCGCGGCCGATTCCGTTCTTCGGCGAGCTCGGCGCGGTGAACCCGGTGGTCGTCTTGCCGTCCGCCGCCGCCGCGCGCGGGACCGAGATCGCGACTGGCTACGCGGGCTCGCTCACTCTTGGCGCTGGCCAGTTCTGCACCAACCCAGGCCTGCTGTTCGTGCCCGAGGACCAGGCGCTGCTGGCGGAGATCGCCGGCGCGATAACAGCAACAAGCGGTGCGCCGATGCTCACCGAGAAGATCGCCACCGCTTACCGGGCCGCGGTGGCGGAAGCCGAGGCCTACCCGGGTGTTGAGCCGCTCGCGACCGGCACGCCGGGGGAGGGGCCGTGGGCCGCCACCCCGCGTGCCTTCCAGACCACGCTGAAGGAGTTCGCCACCGACACCGAGGTTCTCGCCAAGGAGCGGTTCGGCCCGGCTGGCCTGGTCATCACGTATTCCTCGGTGGACGAACTGCTCTCGGTGCTGGCGTCGCTCGAGGGCAACCTGGCCGGCACGGTGCACGCCGACCAGCCCGACTACGAGGCCGCCCGCCGGGTCGCCGACGCGCTGGCGCGGATCGCTGGCCGCCTGGTGTTCAACGGCTGGCCGACCGGCGTCGCGGTCGTCGCCGCCCAGGAGCACGGTGGTCCGTGGCCCGCCACCACCGCGCCCGAGCACACCTCGGTCGGCACCACGGCGATCCGCCGCTGGCTGGTGCCCGTCGCTTACCAGTCGTTCCCGGCCGAACTACTGCCCGAGCCGCTCCGCCCGTGACCACTGTGCCCATTATGAACCGCGCTACCTACCTGTATCCGTGGGACGTCGACGGGGATCCGGCTGCCGCTAGCCGGATCGCCGGCCTCGGCGTGCCCGAGGTCGCGCTGGCCGCCGTGTACCACGACGTCCGCGCGATAACCCCGTTCCACCCTGAGCACCGTATTGTCACCCGCCCAGCCGGAACTTATTTCATATCAAAACGCCGCGCCCCATCCCCGTACGCCGGATCATTCGAGCGGGCGGCCGGCGCCCTCAAGGACGCGGGTCTGTCGGTCACCGCGTGGGTCGTCGTCACCCACAACGAGACACTCGCCGCCGCGCACCCGGACACCATGGTGCGCAACGCGTTCGGCGACTCCTACCCGTGGGCCCGGTGCTGCGCGAACCCCGACGTGCGGGACTACGCGGCGGCGACCGTCGCCGAGGTCGCGTCGCTCGACTGCGTCGACCAGGTCGAGCTAGAGGCGTGCGGCTGGTTTGGCTTTGACCACCTGTCCCAGCACGACAAGACCGGCGGCACGCCTTCGGGAGAGTCCGGCTGGCTGCTTGACCTGTGCTTCTGCCCGTCGTGCGAGCAGGCGTTGGCCGCGGCCGGCCTGGACCCGGACAAGACCCGAGCCGCGGTGCGGGACGCCATCGACGGCGCGGCGCCGCTGCCGGCCGAGCTGGACTCGGCACTCGGCGACGTGCGGGCAGCGCTCGCGGGGGAGTTCCTGCGCGAGACAGTGACCGCCCGACGTTATGACATAAATAAGCCGGTGCTGGTGCAGACGGCTCCCGACGTGCGGGCGGCGGGAGCCAATCCCGGATTCAGGCCGGAGGATCTGCGGGTCGCGGACGGCCTGGTCGTGAACTGCATGGGCGGCGGTGTCGCGCCGGTCGAGGGGATGCCGGCCGACCTACGGCCCGCCGCGTCGCTGACCGCGGTCGCGGGCTCGCCGGTGGTTGTGCACGGGGGAGTGCGCACCGACCTGGGCGCCCAGGCGCGGGCGCTGCTGGAGGCGGGCGCGTCCGGCCTGCGTTTCTATCACGCGGGGCTCGCCCGGGCCGGCGACCTCGCCGCCATCCGTGAGGTCGTCGCCGAACTGGGGTAAGAGCTCGCCCGCACAGGCCCATGGGTGTCCCATCGCAGGCGCTATTCCGCCATCGATGGGACATCCATGGGGTGGTTGGCTCGCCTCACGTGGAGCAGGTGCCGCGTGAGTCTCAACTATCACGGTTGGGGGGTGCCGGATGCGTGGCGGCGCGACTCCGTGACACGCGAGATGCCCGCGACATACCGGGATTTACCCGGCGGAGCACGTCGCGGATGGCGTCGGCCACTAGGGCGGGGGTCTCGTAGACGGGCGTGTGGCCCGACTCGGCCAGCCGGAATTCCGCGTCCGGCAGTGCGGCGGCGAGTTCCTCGCCGTTTTGCGGCGGGCGGGCTCGGTCGTGCCGGCCGTGTACCACGATGACGGGCTGCGTGATCTGGGCCAGTGAGCTGGTCAGGTCCAGGTCACGCTGGCTGGCGAGGACGTCGTAGACGGCTTGCTGGTTCAGTCCCGCAGCCCATTGCAGACACTCTGCGCGGATTTCGGGGCTGAGCGGGGTAAGGAAGGACCGGTCGAGAACCGCCGCCCGGAGCTCCTCGCCCCAGTCGTTCCGCACCCGGGTCAGTATGGCGTCGACATCGCCGTGGCCTCGCATGTGCGCGCCGGTGTCGGCCACCACCAGGCCGAGCACCAGCTCGGGGCTCGTGGCCGCCAGTTGCAGTGCGATGGCGCCGCCGGTGGAATGCCCGCACACCACCACGGGACGGTCCCAGCGCCCGCCGATGTGCTGCGCGACGCGTTCGGCCACCGCTGGGATGTCCCAGGGGCCGGGCTGAGTTAGCCAGGACACCGGATCGACGACCGCCTGGCCGTCCAGGGCATGGGCAAGCGGCCTGAACACCGCCGGCGAACACAAGGTGCCTGGCAGAGCGACTACAACCGGCTCTGAGCGCATGCGCTCACCCTAGCTGGGGTAGGGTGCGCGCATGGCAAACCACCGGTCGCTAGATCTATCGGAAGTCCGCCGCGCCTACCTGGAGGAACTGGGGCCCGAGCAGCGATCCGCACTGCTGAGCTGGCTCGCCTTCACCGCCACCTTCGGGGGCCTGCGCGCGCTCACCTACAGCATCAAGGACGGCAAGGGGCCGTTCCGGAACATCTCCGTCGGCGGCGAGCACCTGCACCACTACATGTGGGGCATCGGCCTGGTGTCCGGCGTCGGCGCCATCGCCGTCCGCGGTGAGGAGAAGCAGCGTCGGCACCCCGCGGTCGCGGTGGCCTACGGCAGCGGCCTGGCGTTGATCGTTGACGAGTTCGCCCTGCTGCTCGACCTGAAGGACGTCTACTGGGCCAAGCAGGGCCGGATCTCGATCGACCTTGGTGTCGGGGCTATCGCTGCTTCGGGTTCCTACTTCGCGGCCCTGCCGATACTGCGCAGGCTGCGGAAGGACCGCAAGAAGGCGCACGTTACGGGTTGAGGGTGCCAAAGGTCGCGCTCGAGCTGTAAATCTGCTGATATCTGATGCCCTCGAGCGGTGTGGCGGCCGCGACCATCATGTCGCCGCCCTCGAATATCCCGACATGCGTAACCGGTGAACTGCCGAAGAAAACCAGGTCTCCCGGGTGCGCCTGCTTGCTGGTTTCTGGGCGGAAGTACTGAAATTGCTCCTGCGCGGTACGCGGTATCGTACGCCCGAAATGGCGATATACGTACTGGGCGAGCCCCGAGCAATCGAAGGCGCTAGGTCCCGTCGCGCCGTATTCGTACTTGGCGCGGCCGACGAATGCGCGAGCGTACTGCGCGATTTTCTGGCCAAACGGTTCTAGCTGCGTTGTCCGGATGGTAACCGACGCTGACGTGCTGCCCGGTGCGTTCGCCCGGACGGTGAGAACATAGGTCTTGCCGGGCAGCAAGCCGCCCACGTTGGCGTAGTCATGGTCGGTCGTGAAGTTGCGCACGGTGGCGCCGGCCGAATCGCGAACCTCGATCGCGTACCCCGAGACTCCGCTCTCGGATTCCCACCGTGCCTGGAATGATTCTGTCCAGTCGCCGGTGATGTGCAGCCCGGAAACAGCGGCGTCGGGCGCCGGGCTGATATGGCCTGAAGCCGGCAGCGTGACCGCGGTGATAGCTACCGCCGCCAGTGCACTTCGGGCGTCCATTTGATGTAAATCCTTTCTGGAAATGGATGATGCGGCATTATCCCTTTCCATTTATGCACGATAACTAACATCGGCGTCACTCGGCCGCGGTGCATGGCGAGGAAACCGGGGTCGTCGAGCAGGGCGACAGCGAGTGACCCGGGGGAGTCCGGCACCGTCGTTATGGGAAATAGAGCTTGTTAGGGGATGCCGCAGACGTTCACCGCTTCGACCTGATCGGAGCTGAAGTTCGTTACCAGCAGCGTTCTGCCGCCGGGCACGAGCGCCATCTCGCGGGGGAACAGGCCGGCCGTGATGTGGCCGAGCACGGCTGGCCGGCCACGCAGGGCGGCCGCCACGTTGACGACGTCCAGGTTCGCCACGGCACCGGTCACGCCGAACCGGTTGGAGTCGGCCACCACGATCCGCGATCCGTTACGGACCAGCGCCAGCCCGACCGGTGCCTCGCCAACCCGGACGATCGCCGTCAGGGCACGCCCGGGGTCGGTCCGCAACCGGGCGGCCGAGAAGGCCAGCAGGTCGTCGCTCGCGCGGGCGGTCACCCATACCTCGCTGCCATTAGCCGACGTGATCACCCGCACCGGGTTGCATCCGGCGTGCACCGTCGCGACGACCGATTTCGCCGGGTCCGTCTCGGCGCGCGCCAGGCTGATCACGCTGAGCGTGCCGGTCTCGCCGGTCGGTGGCAGCGCTACCTCGCTCGTCGCGTACAGCCAGCGGCCGTCGGGAGAAACGGCCATGCCGACCGGAGCGAGGCCAAGCGGAACGTCGCCCACGAAGTCCTTGGCGCCGAATCCGTGGGCCAGCGCCCTGGCCAGGTTGAAGACGGCCATCCGGTCGCTGTCTTCCTGGGTGACGAACGCGAACCGGTCGCCCGGTGAGAGTGCCACCTCGATGGCGCCGAAGCCGCCGAGCGGATCGGTGAGCGTCCCGACGACCGGGTCGGGACCGCCTCGTTCGAGGCGGGCGGTGCTGACCACCACGGCGCCGCTGCCGGCGGCGAGCAGCAGGTAACGTCCGTCACTGGTGAGCGCCTCGCCGAGCACACCTTCGGCTTCGGCCGCGGCGGGGAGGGCCACGTTCCGTACCGGTACCGCGGCCAGCGATCTGCCGATGCGCAGCACCTCGACGCTGGTCGCCAGCGAGGCGAAGGCCCATTTCCCGTCCGGCGTCACCACGATGCCGAATGGGTCGTCCGCGACCGCCGTCATCGCGGTCCGGACTTTCGGCAAGGCAGATCCGAGCGTCACCGCCGTGCTGCAGGCGGGGGAAGAGAGCGCCGGGCTCGTGGCGGCGACCGCAGCGGGTGATCCGGCCGTGATGACCGCACATCCGACCACGGCAGCCGCGCCGAAGGAGAGCATCGCTTTTCGGTAGAACACGTTGCAATGCTAGCCCCCGTGGGGCTTCGTTTCCCTAGTGCTGCGGCCTATGTGTTGAGTGTGGGGTATGTAGAAACAAGTTCTATATTCTTGGGTCTAGGCGGCGCGTAGCGGACGTGGCACCATCACAGGCATGCGCCTACTCGCCGGTAACCGCAGTGTCGCGGTGCTTGTGGTCATCTGTCTCGCCGCGCTCGGCGCGGTGTCTGCTTCGTCGGCCAGCGCGGCCGGCACATCTTCCTCCTCCGCTGTAGTACTCCCCGTCGCGCCGATCGGGCACGCTGGCCGGTGGATCACCGATGGCGACGGCCGGGTGCTGGTCGTCAGCGGCGTGAACATGGTGAACAAGATCACGCCGTACACGCCCGCCGCCGACGGGTTCGACTCGACAGATGGCACGTTCCTCGCGGACAACGGGCTGTCCGCGGTACGGATCGGGGTCCTGTGGGAGGCGCTGGAACCGTCCCCGGGGGTCTTTAATGACGCCTACCTGGCCAGCATCGAGCAGACCGTTGACATGCTTGGTTCTGAGGGCATCGTCAGCCTGCTGGACTTCCACCAGGACATGTACAACGAGGAGTTCCAGGGGGAGGGGGAACCGGCCTGGTCGATCGACGACAACGACGACGTGCTGTTCCCGCTGCTCGGCTTCTCCGCCAACTACTTCCTGCTGCCGGCCCTGCAGGCCACGTACGACAACTTCTGGGACAACGCGACCGTGGACGGCGAGGGGCTCTGGGACTGGTACTCGGGCGCGGTGGCCCATGTCGCCGCCTACTTCGACAACAATCCCTACGTGCTCGGCTACGACCTGTTCAACGAGCCAAGCCCGGGCAGTGACATCTATTCCTGCCTGCTGGCCACCGACGGCTGCCCGTCCGATGACGCCGTGCTCACCAAGTTCTACACGACGGTCACCGACGCGGTTCGGCAGGTGAACACCAAGTCGTTGCTGTTCGACGAGCCGTGGCTGACATTCGACACCGGAACACCGTCGTCGCTCGGCTCCACCGGTGACAGCGAGACCGGGTTCTCGTTCCACGACTACTGTCCGTTTGACGCGGTCTCCACGGAGCTCGACTTCGCGTGTCCCTCGTATAACAGCTCGGTGTTCACGAACGCCGATGACGTGAGTGACAACACGGGTGACGCGTTGCTGATGACCGAGTTTGGCGCGACCGACGACGCGAGCATTCTCAGCGACGTCGTCGCCGACGCCGCGAGTGCCAAGGTCGGATGGCTGGAGTGGGCGTTCTGCTACTGCGATGACCCCACCACGTCCTCGACGTCGGAGGGCCTGGTGAGCGATGTCGCTGACCCGTCGGGAAGCGTGAACACCTCCATGCTCGACGCCTTGGCCGTCCCGCATCCGGACCTGGTCTCCGGCACGCCGGAGAGCTACGGCTACGACACATCAACGAGCGTGTTCAGCCTGACCTACAGCACCGAGCGCGCGGATGATACCGGCGCGTTCGCCGCTGGCTCGGTGACCAGCGTCTCCGTCCCGTCGGTGCAGTATCCCAGCGGCTACGCGGTCTCGGTGACCGGCGGTGAGGTCGTCTCCACCGGCGGGGTCCTGGAGGTCGCCAGCTGTTCCGGCGCCACCAGCGTCAGCGTAACGGTCTCCCCAGGCACGGGAACCTCGGGCAGTTGCTTAGCCCGGTCGATGTGACATCGACCGGCATAGAACGCGGTCGATGTCACATCGACAGGCGCGAAGGCCTCGGGGAGCGTCGCGGTGCGTCACGCGGGATAGACTCCGTGTGAGAGTGGCAAGATGGACCTTACCGGCACGCTGTGCGCTTGGGCGCTGGGTGACCCATACTGGTGGTTGCTGTCAACAAAACTGGGGGAAGGTCCTTATTGTGAGCGTTCCTGACGCGGAGACCGCGGAGGTCGCTGAGCCCGAGCAGCCGGAGCAACCCGCGCTGCCGGAGCAGACCGCGCAACCCGCGCAGGCTTCGGATCCGCGCGTTCCATGGGTCGGCAAGCCGCGCCGGATCGACATCCTCTGCTGGGCGGCGATCACGCTCAGTGGCCTTTACTACTGGGCGATCCTGCCGGTAAGCGCGTCCCTGGTCGGCACCCACCCAGTCACGCTGGAACTGCTCAACGGGTCGACTCCGGCGATCATCGCGGCGGCGGCGTTCGCCCGGGTCGGGCACGGCTCGCTGGTGGTCGTGCTGCTGTGCGCGATTCCCGGGCTGATGAAGTTCGACGTGATCTACTGGTGGGCGGGCCGCCTCTGGGGCGACCGGATCATCCTGCTGCTATCGGGTAATAGCAAGCGCGGACCGAAGTACATGGAGCGGGTGCGGCGCTGGGACCGCAAGTTCCTGTGGCCCGCCGTAATCGTCTGTCCGTTCGTCCCGCTCCCCAACGCCATCATCTACGTGATCGCTGGCTGGTCAGGCATGCGGGTGGTCACCTTCCTGATCCTGGACGCGATCGGGACGCTGCTGTGGGCCGGGACCCTGGCCGGTCTCGGCTACGCGATGGGACACCATGCGGTGGTGGTGGCCCAGAGCATCTCGCACTACGGGCTATGGATCGGGATCGCCCTGGTGGTGGTCATCGTGGCGTTCCAGGTGCGTTCCACTCGCCGGATGCGGCCCACGCCAGAAGCCTCAGCCTGAGCGGCGAAACGGGGGCCGGCGATGCCGGCCCCCGCGGTTTCGCCAGGCGTCAGAGCTGGGCGGTGACGGCCTTGACCTCGGTGTAGGCCTCCAGAACCTCGTGGCCCATCTCGCGGCCCCATCCGGACTGCTTGTAGCCGCCGAACGGCAGCGACGCGTCGAAGACGTTGTAGCAGTTGATCCAGACCGTGCCGGCCCGGATCTTCTTCGCCAGGGCGTGTGCCTTGGAGATGTCCTGCGTCCAGATCCCGGCGCCGAGACCGTATTCGCTGTCGTTGGCGGCGGCGGCGATCTCGTCCAGGGTCTGGAACGGGGCGGCCACCACGACCGGGCCGAAGATCTCCTCACGGACGACCTTCATGTCGGGACGAGTGTTGGTCAGGACGGTGGGCTCGACGAAGTAGCCGGTGTCGCCCCACCGGGCACCGCCAGTGACGGCGGTCGCGCCCTCATCGCGGCCGGAGTCGAGATATCCGGTGACCCGGCGCAGTTGCTCGTCGGACACCAGCGGTCCCATCTGCGTTCCCGGGTCCATGCCGGGGCCGAGCTTGATCGACTTGGCGATCTCCGAGACGCCCTCGATGACCTCGTCGAACCTGGACTGCTCGACGAACAGCCGGGACCCGGCGACGCAGCACTGACCGTGGTTGAAGAAGATCGCGTTCGCCGCGCCCTCCACGGCCGCGGGTGACGCGTCCTCGAACACGATGTTCGGGGACTTACCGCCGAGCTCCAGGCTGACCTTCTTCAGGTTCCCCGCGGCCGCCTGGACGATGAGCCTGCCGACCTCGGTCGAGCCGGTGAAGGCAACCTTGTCCACATCAGGGTGCGCCGCCAGCGCGGCTCCCGCGGTCTCGCCGAACCCGGTGACCACGTTGACCACGCCCTCCGGTACTCCGGCCTCGGCGATCAGCTCGGCCAGCCGCAACGCGGTCAGCGGGGTCTGCTCGGCGGGCTTGAGGACCACGGTGTTGCCGGTAGTCAGCGCGGGGCCGAGCTTCCACGCGGCCATCAGCAGCGGGAAGTTCCACGGGATGATCTGGCCGACCACGCCGACCGGCTCGCGGAGGGTGTAGGAGTGGAAGTTCGCGCCTGGCATGTAGGGCACCGAGATGTTGATCGAGTTGCCCTCGATCTTGGTGGCCCAGCCAGCCATGTAATGGAACAGATCCGCCGCCAGCGGGACATCCGCCGCGCGTGCTACCGCGAACGGCTTGCCGTTGTCGAGCGACTCCAGCTGCGCGAGTTCGTCGGCGTGCTCCAGGATCAGGTCCCCGATGCGCCAGATGATCCGGCCGCGTTCGGATGGCGTGATTCTGCCCCACGGGCCTTCGTCGAACGCGCTCCGCGCGGCTCTTACCGCTCGGTTGATGTCCTCGGCATCGCCCTCGGCGATCTGGGCCAGTGTCTGCCCGGTCGCGGGATCGGGTGTCTCGAAGGTCTTGCCGGACGCCGCGTCGATCCACTGACCGCCGATGAACAGCTGCCGGGGGCTGGCGATGAACTCGGTTACGCTCCTGTCGGCTGTCACTGTCATGGGTCTTCATCTCCCTCCCGTCCGGGCACGTCGTTGGCCCGGGCCGGTAGTCCCCATCAGACATCACCGCAGGTACCAGGACAACCGCCACCGGGTAAGAACTTGGCCGCGGCGTGGTTCACGGCGCCGGAGCCGGGGATGGACAATCAGGACAACGCTGTCGTGCGGGAGGAGAGCCGCGATGCCGAAGATCCTAATTCTTACCGGGGATGCCGCCGAGTCGCTGGAGGTGATGTATCCCTACCAACGGCTGACCGAGGAGGGGTACCAGGTCGACATCGCGGCACCGTCGGTCAAGAAACTTCAGTTCGTCGTGCACGACTTCACGGACGGCTTCGACACCTACACCGAGAAGCCCGGTTACACCTGGCCGGCCGACATCGCGTTCGCCGACGTGAACCCGGCCGATTACGTGGCCCTGGTCATCCCCGGCGGCCGAGCGCCGGAATACATCCGCAACGACCCGGACGTGCAGCGCATTGTGCGCCACTTCATGCAAGGCGACCTGCCGGTAGCCCAGCTCTGCCACGCGCCCCAGGTCCTGGCCGCCGCCGGGACGCTGGACGGCCGGCGAACGGCCGCCTACCCGGCGCTCGCCCCCGACGTTGCCGCGGCCGGGGCCGAGTTCGTGGACGCCGCGGCGGTGGTCGACGGGCAGATGGTCTCCGCCCGTGCCTGGCCTGATCACCCGGCCTGGATGCGCGAGTTCATGCAGGTTTTGCGCTCCAAGGCACCTGCCTGACTAGAAACCGGATTATTCCGGGCGGAGTGGGTACCTGAACGCGGGGCAAGTGCTCCGTTAGTAGCAGCCGCGTCCGATATGCCCCATCTAGGGGCGTCACGTAGGCTCTAGCGGAGAGGAGCCCGGAAGAGCAGAAACGAGAGACGAAGGGGGAGAATGAATCGGCCGCGACCTGAACTCAGCGGAGTACAAGTCGTCGCAACCGTCTTGGCCGCCCTGACCGGAGCGATCCTCGCATCCTCCCTGGGAGTCGTAGGTACCGTCGCCGGCACCGCGATCGCCAGCGCTGCCAGCACCACGGCAACCGCGATCTACCGGCACTATCTGGGTCGCGGCAAGGAACGTTTCCACAAAGTCGCCCCGGTCCTCAAGAAGCGGGCGTACTGGTGGGACGGCGCCCAGGGCGCCTCCGCCGGCAAAACGACCGAGGCTGACGCCAAGGGGACCGCAGCCTTCGGGCAAGGGGCAGATTCCCCGGCCACGGCTTCTCCGGCCACCGTCGACCCGAAGAAGGTGGCGGCCGAAGCGCAGACACGGCTGGATCGTGCGATTACGCCGCCTACCGTGCCGACGTTCACGGCGGCACGGGTCCCGACGTTCACGCCGAACGGCAAGTCGGCCGCCCAGACACCGGACGCCCCCACCGCCCAGGAAATGCCCGCCATCCGAGAGACCGTCAACGGCGAGACGACAGCCGAGAGCATCAGCCTGGCGTCCAGGTTGCGTACCTGGCGGGAGCTGCTGTGGAACCGGCGGGTCCTTATCCGGTACTGGATTCCGGCGATCACGGTGTTCATCCTCGTGATGGGGGGAATCACCGCGTTCGAGCTGGTGGCGGGCAAGCCCATCTCGGCAGCGGTCTGGGGTAAGACGGGTAGCGGCACCACCATCGGGAGCGTTTTCGGCGGGTCATCCTCACCAAAGACGAAGCAGCCGTCCACCGGCTCTTCGACCTCGACCGGTCAGGCAACGACGGCTCCGTCGACCACTCCGTCGCCGAGCACGTCCCCCAGCGGCGCGGCGGTGACGCCGACACCGACCACGTCAACCGGAGCCAACGCGAACACCGGTGCTGACTCCAGCAGCGGCGCCGACTCCAACCCCGGGGCTGACGACTCCACCCCCAGCACCAGTTCCAACGCGGGGTAGTGAAAGGGGGGTCGATGACTCATCGACCCCCCTCGGGCGATCACGCTTCGCCGTGCTGGCCAGCAACGGATATCAGGCCGCTACGCGTGTATCAATGTTGATCAACCTTGCCTGGCCAGGCCCGCGGTCGGCCGGGACGGCTAGTTGACGGCCGTCGCCTGGATGAACTGATACGCGGCGGTGACGTCCTTGTGGAACCGGCGGTGAACCCAGTACCGGGAGTCGTTAATGTAAATCTCGCCCCACAGCCCGCCGGGCTCACCCTGCATGGCGTTCAGCGGCGCGCGAACCAGAACCTGCTTGGGGAAGGTGCTACGCAAGCGTCCGTTGCGCAGCACGACTATCGAGCGGTCGGTGACCGCGACCATGTTGTACTTGGCGCCGATGAGCGTGATCCACGCGCTCAGCAGGGACCAGTACGGTGACGGCCCCGACTGCGCCGGAAAGACGGCGTGTATCTGCTCGCTGGGCTCGAGGAACTTGGACGCGCGCTCGGCGAGTTTTTCACGTATTGCCATAGATACCCCCTTATGTTGGTGACGAGAGGATATAAGCGACGAGTCCGGCCATCGGAGCGCGTTGCCAAAGTGGTATTAAATACCGCATGAACGTTCCGAACCCGCCGGGGTCAGGCGTCGCGGCACCGGTGAACGCGCCGATCCTGCGACGGCAACTGCGCCGCGCGACAAGGCAGCTATGGCTGTTCTGCGGACTCATCGCGTTCGACGCGCTGCTGGTGGCGGCTCTTGCCGCAGTCGGAGATCCGGCGGGCGCGGTGGGCTTCGCGGCGCCGGGGGGCGTCCTCGCGGTGGCGGCCTCTTTTCTCGTCCCGTACCGGCGACGGCTGAGGCAGGGGATCGAGCGGGCGTTCGAGACCGACTAAAACATCATGACCATAACGGCCTCTTGATCCTGGTCAGTGCGGCACCACCAACAAAAGAGTGCGGGTAATGCGGCACCGCCCATAATCGTCGGTTCGCAATGGGCTGCCGGGCTGGCCTTAGGCCGTCCTTGAACACCGACAGTACGAGCGTCTCATCGGTACCGGGCCGGGGCTGGATGGCGAAGAGCATGCCGGACAGCAGCGCGGTGAGTTCGGCGGCCAGCACGTCGAGGAAGGCGAAGAAGGCCGCACCGGGATCAGCGGCATTTTCCAACGCGGCGCCCTCGTCGGCGAGCCGGCCCAGCCGGTCATGCATCACCGCCTCGAACAGCGACTCCTTGGTGGGGAAATGGCGATAGAGCGTGCCCGGGCCGACGCCGGCCCGCTTGGCGAGTTCGTCGAGGGAAACCGTTAGGCCCTCGGCGGCGAAGGCGGTCCTGGCCGCGTCTAGCACCCGGTCGCGGTTCCGCCTGGCATCGGCTCGCAACGGCTTGCTGGCTGGCACGTCACCTCTCAGCGGTTGAAAACGGGGCGCTGTCTCCGGTACTATCGTGAACTAACCGGGGCGATGTCTCCGATTATAGCGTTCGTACCCCAGGAGGTCACCGTCATGCGTTCCCCCCGCCAGACCGTTGAAGAACTGCTGCGCGCTTCGGTCAGCACGACACCCGGAGATATGGCCGACTGTTACGCGGACTCGGTGGTCATCGAGATGCCCTTCGGGGTCGAGGCGCTGTACCCGTCCCGGATCGAGACCACTCGCGAACAGCTCCGCGCCCGTTACCAGGCCGGTACTGGCAGCCGGAAGTACACCAGCCTGAGTGACGTCAGGATCCACGAGACCGCCGATCCGGAGATCATCATCTGCGAGTACCAGCTGCACGGCGAGCTGACCGCTACCGGCGAGCAGTTCTCGGTCCGGTTCGCCATGGTTCTCACGGTCCAGGATGGCCAGATCGTGCACTCCCGCGACTACAGCGACCCGATCGCGGGCGCCCGGCTGCTTGGCAAGCTACCTGAACTCGCCGCCGCCTTGACCGCCTAACCCCCGTATCAGCCGGTCGCGAAGGTCACCGACGCGTACACGCCCGCGCCCACATGAGTGCTGTTCGCTCCCTCGGCCACCACGTGAGCGGTGTAGGTGTCGCCTTCGGTCAGGCTGCCGCCCTCGAATTCAGTGGTCGTGACCGCGCGCGGATACGACGAGACGAGCGTGCTCTCGTCGGTGGTGGTGCCCTTGTAGATGAACACGTTGTACTCGGCGGGTGTCTCGGGCGCGTCCGCTGGTTCTTTCCAGGTGAGCTTCACGCTGGTGTGCCCGCCGGTGGCCGCGAGATCCTGCGGCGGCCCGAACGTCCAGCCGGACCGGTCCGCGATGGAGTTGATCCACGTCTGCATCTCGGCCGCGGTCCCGTTGTAGGCGTCCTGGTCAAGAGTGGTTTCGTTCCACTGCCACAGTTTCCAGGTGCTCCACGGCGCGACCGACGTGGGAGCGGAGTCCGACGGCCACGCGACCCACAGGTCATAGCCGGTGCACGAGGTCAGGGTCGCCGCGACACTCAGGTCCGAGTAGACAAGCACCGGCGAGTCGGGGGCCGCCGCCTGCACCTGGTCGCACCACGCCAGCACCTCGGCGTCCGTGACGCCGGTGTAGCCGC
>JBEKHI010000093.1:0-22592 GCA_050012355.1 Streptosporangiaceae bacterium
ACCTGTTCTGGCAGACCTCCTGGCCGATGGACTACCGGACCTGGACCGCGCCGGACATCTACGCACCGCCGACCTTCGAGACCTACCGCCGTAACCAGGACCCGGCACTGAACGCAATCCTCGCCATCCGAGAGCACGTACCCGGCTAGCTAACCGCGGCGCCCGGGAACTTCTACAGGGCCGTCGATGACCCATCGCTAGCGCTGAGCCGCTATCGATGACCCATCGCTGGGGTAGCAGAGGCCGCTCCACATCCGGCATAGCGGGCATATGGGGCGCGCGGGTCGCAAGTCCCGCCGTGCGGCGCGGGCGCAGGCTAAGGCCCATGTGAGCTGGCATCTTGCCGCACGCTTTAGACTGCTGTACTACGCAATGCGCCCCGAAACGGAGATGCACCTGATGCTGAACTACCTGCTCTCGGCGGTCATCTTCGTCTGTATCGTGGTCGTGCTCGTCGTGCTCTGGAAGCGCGAGCACCCCAAGAAGGACTAGCCCACGAGGGCGGATTCCAGGCGTCCCGTCAGGTAGGACACCTTCGACCGGGCGGCATCGCTTAGCCTCACCGCTGGATTACGCCGGAAATCGGCGGACCGCCAGGCCTATCCCCGGCTGCTGCTCGTACCGCGGCAGCAGCAGGTGCTTGTCGAACCGGCCGGCAGCCCGGTCCGGCCGGAGATCCTGGTGACAATGGCGAATTCGAGCTTGGGAGCCTCGCCCGGCTGGCGACGCTCTCGTAGTAATCGATGAGCCGGTCGAATACGCCAGCGGCCATATCCACCGAAGGCCGCCCTTCCCCGGTCGGCTCAAGATCCATTCGCCTGGTCTCCGAAATCGCCGTTCAGGTCGCGCAGTACCGAGTGCGCGTGGTTGGCGGCTGACTGGGTGTTGTCGTATTCGGCGAGCAGCCAGTCGTCCTGCAGCCGAAAGTAGATCGGGCCCGATTCCGCGACCTGGCCGGCGTAGCCGAAGTGCAGGCCGTCCACCGACCGGTAGCCGTCCAGCCAGGGATCGGCGATCTCATCGGGGAACCGGCGAATGTAGGCCTCGACCACCGTCAGCAGCGCCGCGCGCTCGGCCGCGGTCATGTCCGCGCCGGGCAGTCCCTTGGGCCGTCGGGTGATGGCCAGCCTGCGGTGATCCTCGCCGCCATAGCCGCTCGCTGCCTCGACGGTGACGTCGATCTGGTCGACCAGGTCGCTCAGCCGGCCCGGCGGGAACCGGCCGCGCCATAGGTCCTGCATGTGGATCATCTCGTCGTCGCCGCCGACTCGCGCCCGGTTGCCGCTGACGATGTCCGAGATCGCCACCGGATGCAGGAACGCCTCCGTCATCCCGCGCCGCGACAGCGACAGCGCCAGCTCGCGGGCCGCACCCTCCAGTCCGCCGAGCGGGAGCAGCGAGCCGTCGGCGAGCAACGGCGTACGGGCAGGATTGGCGCCGATGAAACACGGCGTGCAAGACGCCACCCGCCCGCCTGCCACCGTGTAATTCAGCGAAATGTGGTGACCGCCGAAGCGCCAGCCCCAGGTCTCGTCACCGGGTGAGCCGAAAACCGCCAGGTAATACAGCCCAGGGTCGCGGCCGCGTTCCCTCCCCCAGTCACGAGACCACAGCTCGGCCCGGTCGAGGACGTTCTCCAGCCCGATGACTGTCGCGACCGTCGCGTAGCCCGCCTGCGACAGGCCGGTCGCCACCAGCCGCATGGCCAGGGACTGCTGCGCGGGCCGCTGCTCGTTCAGCGGCAGGCCGCCGTGATCCGTGGGGGTGTAGAACCACGTCCTGCGCTCGGTGTCCGGCAGCAGCGCCCGGGTTCGCTGCCGGTCATCGAGAGAACCCAGCCAGCTGTCAGCAGCCTCCCACATCTCCCCTGCCACACTCATCCGCCCGGCTCCTCAATGTCAGCTTCCCGCGCCTCATGAACCTTGAGGCATGGATGTCCCACCGCTGGCGCTATTTGGCCAGCGATGGGACATCCATGGGGTCGTCGGGTGGGGTGCTCCGCTCTTGGGGTACGCGTTACGCGCCGGAATCAAGCGGCGCGCACGTCGTTGTGGCCGGGGCTAGGCTCCGTCCGATAGTTCGTCTTCGCGGCCGCCCGGATCCAGGCCGCCCAGATCGTCCGGTCCGGCAGTCGTGGCGTTCGGGTCCGCGAGCTCGTCCTCACGGCCGCCTTGGTCTGGCCCGCCGAGGGTGTCAGGTCCTGCGATGTCACCAGGCGCGCCGAGCTCGTCCTCACGACCACCGGGGTCGGGCCCACCCAGCTCGTCAGGCGTCTGGCTTTCAGGCTGTGGGTTCTGTGCATTCGCCATTGACGGACTCCTTAACGGAGGTGCTCTAGTTGCTCATGCTGCCACTCCAGAGCCAGCCGCGGTAGGCCCACCCTCCGTTCCGGAGGGCGCTGTGGAGTCGTTGCTGGTAGGTGCGCGGCGAGAGCCTGACCGTCCGTGGCTGGGGCGCATTCCCCGGCGGTGAGCTCAGGCTGGGTAGCCTCGAAATCGTGAAATTTGAGGATCCCGGGCCGGTGCGGGATCAGGTGGTCGCGGCGATTCTGGCCGGCGCCAAGACGACCACTACCGGTCTGGTGCTGGAATTCCCGGAGCCTGGCCAGCAGTATGTGGTGCTCGATTCCGTCAGCCGTCCGGCCGCGGTGATCGAGATGACTGAGGTGCGGAAGGTCCCGATCGCCGATATCAACCTGCGTCACGTCATAGCCGACGGCGACGAGTCGGTGGCGGAGTGACGGGACGCGCACTGTTGATGGTCGTGATGCTAACGGTTTAGGTGTTGCTGGTGTGATCTCCTGACTGGTGCCCCGTTGCTGGTGGGTGCTGCATTACCGAGACCGGAAAGTCCTCCGCCTCGGCTGGGCGCGGCAGCCGGCCCGGACCCGCTGGCGGCCAGCTGACTTCTCCCGGCTTAGCGCACATTTCCCGTCCGCAATGCCCGGATATGCCCGGCAGCCGGGGTGCACCAACCCGGGAGAAGATGCCTCCGCACAGCGCCGCCCGCGGCAGCGGCACGCCACGACCCGCAGCCCGCGCCACTTTCACGCCACCGCGACCATCCCCTCGGGACAAGGCAGGCTTTGCTGTTGCTGCCGCACCCACCAGGAATGCTCCGCTGCCGCGCGCCCAGCTGAGGTCCATTTTTCGGCTCAGAGTCTGGTTGATGCGGCACTAACCAGCAATGGGGCGCGACCGGCTCAGTAACGCTGGAACCCATCACCTGCGGGCGTTCTTCAGCGTGTCTCTGCCCGCAGCCTCACCCGCGGCCTGGCCGGGTGAATGGGCTGGTCAGCAGGATGGAGGTAGCAGGAAATCCGTGATGCCTAAGGTTCCGATCCCGGACACGCGGCGCCGCTGTTGTTCCGGCACTCTCGCCGCGTCTAGAGGTCAACGAGTCGAGCGCCGGGGCGGCGCGTTCTTCCACCGCGGTGGGGTTCGGGGCCGGCCGGGCCGTCGCTCACGTCGTTATGGTCGCTGGTTAGTGGTCTTGCGTTTGGCCCGCGGTTCGGGAGAACACGACCCGGTCTAGCTCCTTGCCCTGCTGATTGATGAAGCGGAGCATCATCGTGGTCCGCTGCCCCTTGCGGGCTGGGGTCACGTCGAGCGCGATGAAGCCGTAGTCGGAGTACCGTGCCTGCGACCAGTCGACCGTCTCGAAGGTCTCGCTGAAGTCAAGCTCGTTCACCCACGGACCGGTCTGCGTCTTGGCGTCCCCGACGACCGTGGTGCCGCTGCCCTTGCCGACGGCGAAGTTCCGGTCGGTCTCGTGCGCGCCGGTCCAGCCGTACCGCGGCGTACCCGCGGTACCGACCGTGACGTAGCTGGTGCCGTCCTTGGCTGGCTCGACCTCGGCGGGCTCGCGGGGAGACAGCGCGACCGCTTGCTTGCTGGACCGCGCGCTGTTGGTCTTCGCGTCGTAGATCAGCGGGTTGGTCCGCTCGTACACGTGGTTGTGACCCTGCACGGCCAGGTCCACCTGGTAGCGGGAGAACAGCGGCGCGAGCTTGGACCGGACACCGCCGTCGGAGCTGTGCCCGTTGCAGGTGGAGAACGCGCATTCGTGGTAGAACGCCACGATGAAGTCGATCTCCTGATCCCGCCGCCAGGCCGCGAGGGTCTCCTCAAGCCAGCGCAGCTGGGCGCCGTGGCTGTATCCGAGCAGCCCCTGGATCTCCCAGCTCAGCTCGTTGGCGTCCACGCTGATGATCCCGACGTTGCCGTAGCTGAAGCTGTAGACGGACGGGCAGCCGGACGGACCGGTCCTGGGCAGGTCAAGCCGCTTCTCCAGCCCGCCGTAGCCGAGCGGTTCGTAGCTGGCGACCGTGCCCTGGCCGGCCGCGACAGCGGAGGAGAACAGCTCAGGCTCGTGGTTACCGGTCGCGAACATCCACGGGATGGACGCCGAGCTGGCCTCGATCATCGGGAACCAGCTCGACCAGATCCAGGGGTCGTAGTAGTCCCAGCCACCGCTGTTCGCTGGTGGCTGCGGGGTGTTCTTCGAGCCGGGCTGGGTGCCGTTGGGGCCATCGGGGTTGATGATCGGCTGGATGTCGCCCTGGGCCTGCGCGTAGCACAGGTCACCGGCCTGCAAGTTGAACCGCGACGGGGTGTGGTTGGTCAGGTTGCGGACCCGGTTGATCTGGTTGATCACCGCCGAGGTGGTGTTTACCCCGGTGCGGGCGGGATTGTCGGGGTCGCCGGAGTCGTAGGAGCCGTTGTTCCACATCCCCCAGTCGGACTCGGGCAGCAGCGAGGGGTCGCGGTCCAGCGACGGGCCGGGAATGCCCTCGTCGGCGAAGGCTGTGAAGGTGAACGGCTCGGGAAAGTCACGGCGCGGGGCGGTCAGGAAGCCGGCGTCGGCGGTGGCGCCCTTCTCACCGCCCGCGGTGTAGCGGAACCGGTAGTGGTACTGGGTTCCCGGGGCCAGGCCGTCCAGCCGCGCGTGCACGAAGAACTGATCGGCGTTGAGCGTGCGAGAAGCCTTCAGCACGCCGGGCTTGCCGTCCCACACCGGAACGTGCGTCAGCAGCTCGCGGATCTCCGCCTCGACGGTGTGCCCGTAGCCGCGGTCCCGGCCGTAGTCGAGCCAGATCCGCAGCGAGCGGGGCGGGACGGCGTTGTACGTGTTGAGGTTGATCAGCTGAGCGCCGACCCACATCTGACGGGCCGGGTCATCGCCGAACGACAAGTGGCGGCCATTGACCACGAAGCCCCCGGCGACCGTCCCGGTGCTGGCGAGGACCGCCGCGACCGCCTGGTCAGACCAGTTACCCGGCCCGAGCAAGAGACCGCCCGCCGCCGCGCCGACGGCACCGGTCAGCATCGTCCGGCGGCTCACGGCGTTGCGGCGCAGATGCGCCATCCACTCTTCATGTTGCTCGGCGAGCGGACGGTGCCGCTGTTGCGCTGCCATGCGCGCAACGGTAGGTCTGTGAGGCCTCCGGGCGAGGATTCCCAGGTGAACGAAATGTTGCCCCGCCGGGAAAATCAATCGACAGATAGCGCGTGAAGGGGAATGATCGCCGGCGTGATCACTGGTCGGCAGCTCGCCCGCGAGTTCTGGGCTGACGCGGTACGGCCGCTGCTGGATGAGCGGTTCCCTGGCCTGCGATACGCGGCGGCGCTGATCGGCCCCGGGTCGGAGGTCGCTGGCTTCGACAGCGAGCGCTCCACTGACCACGACTGGGGTCCGCGCATGCAGCTCTTCCTGTCGCCCGGCGACGCCGATCCGGTCGCCGAGGCGCTCACCGGCCGGCTGCCGGCTTCGTTCCGCGGCTACCCGGTCGCGTTCCCGGTCACCCGGGAGCCAGACGGCACCGCCCGGCATCGGGTGGAGGTGACCAGCTTGGGTGCCTGGGCAGCCGGGCGTCTTGGCTTCGACCTGCGGCATGAGCCCACCTTGCTGGACTGGCTGGCTACCCCGGCGCAGCGGCTGGCCGAGTTCACCGGCGGTGAGGTGTTTCATGACGGTCCGGGCGAGCTGACCCGGGCCCGCAAGGCGCTGGCGTGGTACCCGCGTGATGTGTGGCTGTACGTGCTGGCCTGCCAGTGGCAGCGGATCGGGCAGGAAGAGGCCTTCCCCGGCCGGTGTGCCGAGGCCGGAGATGAGCTGGGTTCGGTGATCGTCACCGCGCGGCTGACGCGAGACCTGATGCGGTTGTGCCTGTTGATGCACCGTCGCTACCCGCCGTACAGCAAATGGCTGGGTACCGCCGTCGCGCGGCTTCCCGGCCAAGCTGGGCTAACCGCGTCCCTGGCCGCCGCGATATCGGCCCAAGACTTTCGCAACCGCGAGCAGCACCTGTGCCAGGCATACGAGACGCTCGCTGCGTTGCACAATCAGCTTGGGCTCACCCCGCCGATTGATGTCCACGTCCGGCCCTTCCATGATCGGCCGTACCAGGTGATCGGGGCTTCTCGGCTCACCGGGGCGCTGCGGGAAGCGATCGCCGACCAGCAGATCAGGCAGTTGCCGCTGACCGGTGCGACCGACCAGTACATCGACAGCACTGATGCTCTCGGTCAGCTCAGCGTGCTGCGCGAATGCGCCCTCGCCGTCATCCGGCAGCCTGGGATGGGCCCGGTGCTGATCCGGCCCGAGGCCGTCGGCGACGCCGAGGTCATCCACGCCATCACCGCGGCGGCTTTCGCCAAGCCGGGTGGCCACGGCCAGACGGAGGCCAGGCTGGTCGACGAACTCCGGGTCAGCCCGGCCTGGTTGCCGGAGTTGTCGCTGGTGGCGACCACACCCGCGGGCGAGATTATCGGGCACGTGCTGTGCACCCGAGGTCACGTCGGCCAGGAACCCGTACTAGCGCTCGGCCCGCTGACGGTCCGGCCGGACAACCAGCGACGCGGCGTGGGCAGCGCACTCATGCAGGCCGTCCTCGGGGCGGCCGACGCTCTCGGCGAGCCCTTGGTCGCGCTGCTCGGCAATCCGGCTTACTACCGTCAGTTCGGGTTCCGGCTTAGTACTGAGTATGAGATCAGGCCGCCTCGGCCGGAATGGGAGCCCCATTTCCAGGTCAGGGTCCTGAGCCGGTACCAGCCCGGCCTGCGGGGCACGTTCGCCTACCCGGAACCTTTCGACCGGACCTGACAGCTATCCGGCAGGTGGCTTCGAGGCACTGGCCGCATCTGCTGGCGTTAGCGCCCCTCATGACGTAAGGTGCATCCTGACAATGTCAGGGAACGCCTGACAGATAGGAGGCGGCATGTCCAGCGAAACGTCGGTCCAGGTGCGCTGCTCGTTCTGCGGCAAGCCGAGCACGGAGGTCGAGAAGGTGATCGCCGGGCCTGGCGTGTACATCTGCAATGAGTGCGTCGGGCTATGCAATGACATCCTCGGGACCGAGCGGCAGAAGCCGTCCGAGGTGCCGGTCTGGGAAGAATCCATGAGCGATGAGCAGATCCTGGACCTGCTCCCCCGCATCGCCGCGGTCGGCGCTCAGACCGAGGCCAGCCTCCAGCGGATGGTCACCATCTTGCGCGAGCGACGGGTGACCTGGGCGCGCATCGGCGCCGCGCTGCAGATCACCCGGCAGTCGGCGTGGGAGCGGTTCTCCGGTGAGGAGTAGCGCCCTACTCGCGCGACCTCCAAGGCGGCAGTTGTAGCCTGCTGACCATGACTACGCCTGTGACCGTGACCGTGACCGGTGCCGCCGGCCAGATCGGCTATGCCCTGTTGTTCCGCATCGCCTCCGGGCAGCTAGCTGGACCGGACACGCCGGTCCGGCTGCGGCTTCTGGAGATTCCCCCGGCGCTGAAGGCGGCCGAGGGCACCGCCATGGAACTAGACGACTGCGCCTTCCCGCTGCTGGCGGGAATCGACATCACCGATGACCTCAAGACCGCTTTCGACGGCACCAACATCGCTCTGCTCGTCGGTGCCCGCCCGCGCACCGCGGGCATGGAACGCGGTGATCTGCTGGAGGCCAACGGCGGGATCTTCGGCCCGCAGGGCAAGGCCATCAACGACCACGCGGCCAGTGACATCAAGGTCCTCGTGGTCGGCAACCCGGCCAACACCAACGCGCTGATCGCCCAGCAGCACGCCCCCGACGTGCCAGCCAGCCAGTTCACGGCGATGACCCGGCTCGACCACAACCGCGCAATTTCGCAGCTCGCCGCCAAGCTGTCAGTCCCGGTAACCGCGATCGAGCGCATGACCATCTGGGGCAACCACTCGGCGACCCAGTACCCGGACCTGTACACCACCCAGGTCAACGGCCGCAGCGCCGCCGAGCAGGTGGAGAAGGAATGGCTGACGGACACCTTCATCCCGGCGGTGGGGGGCCGCGGTGCGGCAATCATCAAGGCACGCGGGGCGTCGTCGGCCGCCTCCGCGGCCAGTGCCGCTATCGACCACGTGCACGACTGGATCCACGGGACCGCCTGGACATCCGCCGCGGTCGTCTCCGACGGCTCCTACGGAGTGCCGGAAGGCCTGATCAGTTCGTTCCCGTGCCGGTCCGCCAACGGTTCCTGGGAGATTATCCAGGACCTGCCGGTCAACGACTTCTCCCGGGCCAGGATCGATGCCTCGGTCGCTGAACTGACCACCGAGCGGGAAGCCGTCCAGGCCCTAGGCCTCATCTGAGGCCGCGTCGATAATCGCCTTGGTGACCTCGTCGGTGCTGGCGGCGCCGCCGAGGTCACGGGTGAGGATGCCTGCCGCGGTGACTGTTTCGATGGCGGCACTCAGCCGGGACGCCTCGGCGGCTAGGCCCAGGTGGTCCAACATGAGGGCGGCGCTGCCGATGGCGCCGACGGGGTTGGCGAGTCCCTGCCCGGCGATATCGGGAGCGGACCCGTGCACGGGCTCGAACATGCTGGGGAAGCGCCGCTCGGGATTGAGGTTGGCGCTGGCGGCCAGCCCAAGGCTGCCAGCCAGCGCACTACCGAGGTCGGACAGGATATCGGCGTGCAGATTGGACGCGACGACAACCGACAAGTCCTCGGGATGCAGAACGAACTTGGCAGCCATCGCGTCGACCAGCACGCTCTCGGTTGCCACGTCGGGGTAGTCGCTGGCGACCCGGGTGAAGACCTCGTCCCACAGCACCATCCCGTACTGCTGAGCGTTGCTCTTGGTTACCGAGGACACCTTCTTGCGCGGCCTGGTGCGGGCCAGGTCGAACGCGAACCGCATGACGCGTTCGCAGCCGGTCTCGGTGAACAGGGCCGACTGGATGGCGACCTCGTTGCCCGGCCCCCTGGCGGCCAGGTTGCGGCCGCCTAGGCCGGCGTACTCGCCCTCGCTGTTCTCCCTGATCACCACCCAGTCCAGCGGAGTATCGTCCGCCGCCCGCAGCGGAGAGGTGACGCCCGGGTGGAAGCGCACGGGGCGAACGTTGGCCCACTGGTCGAAGCCCTGGCAGATGGCCAGCCGCAGGCCCCACAGGCTGATGTGGTCCGGCACGGTGGGCCAGCCGACCGCGCCGAAGTAGATGGCGTCGAAGCCGGTGAGGAGGTCCAGGCCATCGGCGGCCATCATCCGGCCCGTGCGAGCGTAGTACTCGCAGCCCCAGTCGAATTCCTGCCAGTCGAATGCGAAGGCTCCGCCGCTGCCGACGGCCCCGCCGCTGGCAGCGGCCCTGCTGCTGGCAGCAGCCAGGGCGTCGAGCACCTGCTGCCCGGCGGCCACCACCTCCTTGCCGACGCCGTCGCCGGGGATAGCCGCGATCCGGAACCTGCTCATGTCTGCCTCCTGCGCTTACCTGCTATTCAACGGGATGAGCTGGGCAGGTGTCCAAGGCCAGTTAGCTTCCCGGCTTAGAGGCCCGCGCCTATCGGTTCTAGCAGTGCACAGTCCAGGAAGGCTTGCGCGGCTGGGGTTAGCGGCGCCCGCCGGGACAGCAGCCAGATGTTCAGGTACTGCGGCGGTTCGAGATCCAGTACCCGCGCTCCGGCGCTGCGAGCCAGGTCCGCCCACGCCTGCGTCATGACCGCGACGCCAGTGCCCTGCAGGACAAGCGGCAGCACGCCCAGCTCGCGTTCCAGGGTGCGGATCGTCTGGGAGAGCGACGGCTGAGCCAGGTGCAGTGCCGCTGCCGCCGGTTGAAGCTGCCATTGTCCGCTACGGCGAGAAAGTACTCGAGCTGTCTTGCGTCCATCCGAGGCGCTAGGCCAGGTGCTCGACGGCGGCGGCCAGTGGCGCCAGCGATTCGGGCTTGGCATGGATCGGCAGGTTCAGGATCACCAGGTCCGCTCCGGCGTCCCGCCAGGCCACAACGTCGGCGACCGCAGCGTCCAGATCGTCGGAAACCCGGACGTTCACCGAGCAGGTGATCTCGTTGACCTCCCGACCGGCCTGCGAGCAGTGCGCGGCCAGCACGCCCTTGAGCTCGACCCACTGCTCCGGGGTGGTCATGATCGAGTTCCACTGCTGTGCCCAGCGAGCCACGGTCCGCAGCGTCCGGTTGCGGCCGTTGCCGCCGATCGTGACCGGCGGGTGCGGACGCTGCACCGGCTTGGGCTCGCAGCGCGCCTCGGTAAGCCGGACGTACGTTCCGGGGTAGGTGGTGACGGTCTGGCTGAGCAGCAGGACGATCGCCTCGACGCCTTCGTCGAACCGGTCGAAGCGCTCACGGAGCGGCGGAAGTTCGATCCCGTAGGCGTCACACTCCATCTGGTTCCAGCCCGCGCCCAAGCCCAGCTCCAGCCTGCCGCCAGAAATGATGTCAACGGACGCAGCCATATTCGCCAGGACAGCGGGATGCCGGTAGATCATGCCCGTGACCTGGCAGCCGATCCGGATCCGGTGAGTGGCCTGCGCCATCGCCGCCAGCATCGTCCATGCCTCTAGGTTCGGACCGGTCAGGTCGCCGGTCAGCGGGTAAAAGTGATCCCAGTTCCACGCGGACTCCAGCAGCGGGATCTCATCGGCCGCCACCCAGACGTCGCGAAGCTCTTCCCAGGTCTGATGCTCGGGCCGTGTCTTGATCGCGAACCGCATGAACCAGTGACTCCTTCTTCTCTTGGTCTCCCCATCCGGGCACGACGTTACGCTAACCGGACCCGGGCTAGCACCACGGTCACGTCGTCTTCGTACCGCTTCGCCAGCGAGCCGACGAGCGTGTCACAGGCGGTGTCGAGCTCGTCATATCCGCTCCGCAGCAGGGCTCGCAGCGCGAGGATTCCGTGGTCGAAGGAGCGGGTGCGGGTTTCCACCAGCCCGTCGGTGTACAAGGCGATGACCGTGCCCGGCGACAGCTCGGCGCGGGCCTGATCGTAAACTCCGGAGCCGAGCCCGAGCGACTGGCCGCCCGGCAGATCCGGGACCTGGGTCGTGCCATCAGGCAAGGCAAGCACTGGCGGCAAGTGACCGGCGGTCGACAGCGTGCAACTCTGGCTGGCCGGATCGATGATCGCGTAGACGCAGGTGGCCAGCATCGGCCGTCGCAGCGTCGCGGTCGTCCGGTCTAGGTGGCCGAGTAGTTCGGCGGGTTCCAGGTCTAGTTGCGCGAGGGCGTGCGCCGCGGCGCGCAACTGCGCCATGACCGCGGCCGCCTCGGGTCCGTGGCCCATCACGTCGCTGACGATGAGACCGCTCCGGCCGCCCGGCAGCGAGATGATGTCGCGTACCAGTCGCCGCCCACTATCTGCCCGGCAGCGGGCCAGCACCGGGCCGCCACATCAAGCCCCGGCGGCACGGTCGGTTCGGCCGCGAGCAGGCTGTACTGCAGCGTGTCGGCTATGGACCGGTGCCGCATCAGCGTCAGGACGTTGGCCATACCGGTTCCGGCACCGGCCGACTGGCCGTAACGACATCAGCGTCACTGAATCTGGCAGCACGCGAGGTGCGGGCAAGCGCCACAAACCCCGTGACCTCACCGTCGTGAACCGCCGGCACGGCCAGGAAGCAACCGTAACGAGACAGCATTTCCCTGCCTACCGGACGGACTCGCTCCAGGGTCTGGCTATCCGGCTGCGCGAAGATCACCGGCTCACCGTCGCTCATACAGCGGGCATACGGTGAGTCGCCGCCAAGGGCGATCACTTCCCCAGCTGGGAATGTCGCCTGGGTCATCGGCTGGATGGCGTGAGCGAGCCTGGTCCCGAGCCTGCGCACCACGACCTCACCGCCCGATTTCTCCACCCGGTGCGGGTCGTCCAGCACGAACACGGCCGCCGCGTCCGCGAGGTCCGGGACGCTGGCGTCCAAGACCAATCGGGCGACCTCGGCGAGGTCCAGGCTGCTGTGCAGCATCAGTACTTTCTCCGGCACCAGTCCGTTACTGAGCGCGTTCCCATACAGGCCTGTCACCGCGACCGGATCATCTGTCAGCCGTACCTCAGCTTTCTGGTCAGGGCGCCGTCGTGGCACCACCCCCATGGAACGGAAGAAACAACTCTAACGATCCGCACTCGTATGGTCCACGCAAGGCGACGAACCGGCGATACGCTAAACCCGAACACTCGGCGCAAGCGGGACAGGAGAACGGATGACCGTGGAGCCTGGCTGGGTACCGCCAGGGGTCGACACCAGCAAGGCGAACGTCGCTCGCGTGTATGACTACTGGATCGGCGGCGATCACAACTTCCAGGCCGACCGGGACCTCGCTCGCACGATCATCGCGCTGACCCCGAACATCCGCTCCGTAGCACAAGCCAACCGGGCTTTCCTCGGCCGCGCGGTGCGATTCCTGGCCGGCGAGGCTGGTATCCGCCAGTTCCTCGACATCGGTGCTGGCATCCCCACCGAGAACAGCGTCCACCAGGTCGCGCAAGGAATCGCTCCGGACTCGCGCGTGGTGTACGTGGACAGCGACGACGTCGCTGTCGCCCACAGCCGTCTCATACTGCAAGACAACCCCGGTGCCACCGTCGTCCAGGCCGACCTCCGCGAGCCGGCGAAGATCCTCGCCGATCCGGAAGCCCAGCTGCTGCTCGATTTCACCCAGCCGGTCGCCGTTTGCATGGTCGCGGTGCTGCACTTCATCCCCGACAACGACGAGGCTGAGCGCATCGTCGCCACCGTTCGCGACGCGCTCGCCCCTGGAAGCTACCTCGTCATCTGCCATGGCTGCCGGGACGACCAGCCCAGCCTGGCGTCATCGTTCGAGACCGTCTACAACAGCCGCGTTACCGCCGAGCTAGCCATGCGCACTCGCGACGAGATTGCCCAGCTATACGATGGGTTCACCATTCTCGACCCGGGCCTGGTCTGGATACCTCAATGGCGGCCGGACTCCCCCGACGAAGTACCCGAGGACCCCACCAAGTACTGGGGGCTGGTCGGCGTCGCGCGGTACGACGGCCCGCCACCCGCCGAATAACACCGGCGGATCCCCGGCGAGCGCGCTGGTGAGCAGCCGTTGAACGTCCTCGGCGGTCACCGGGCGCGGGTTGTGGTACGGCGCGGCCAGTACCTGCTCAACGACCAGCGGGATGTCCGCGGCTGTCATCCCCAGCTCCGCGAGCGAGCCAGGCGCGCCGGTCTCGCGGCCGAGCCGCCAGATCGCGGTCACCGGATCCGGATCGTTCACCGCCGTCCGCAGCAGATCGAGTGCGGCCGGGGCGTTGAACGCGAGCACGTAGGGCAGCACGACGGTGTGCGTCTGGGCGTGCGGAAGCCCCAGCGCGCCGCCGAGAACGTGACACAGTTTGTGGTGCAGGGACATCGTGGTGCCGCCGAGCACCGTGCCCGCCAGCCAGGCGCCGCGCAGCAGTAGTGACCGCGCTTCGATGCCGGCCGGATCGGCCACCACTAGCGGCAGTTCGGTGACGCACAACCTCGCGGCTTCCTGCGCCAGCAACGTCGTGACGGGGGACGCGTCGGGCGCGTACAGTCCCTCCGCGGCATGCGCGAGTGCGTTGAACGCACTGGTCACTGACGCCGCCACCGGGAGCGTGAGCGTTAGCTCCGGGTCGTAGACGATCGTGCGGGGCAGCACCGCCTGGTCCCGGCCCGTGGTCTTCACGCCATCGGCTGTCTCGCCCCAGATAGAGGTCATCTCCGATCCGGCGTAAGTGGTGGGGACCGCGAGGATCGGCAGTCCAGTGCGGCGCGCCAGCGCCTTGCACAGCCCGAGCGGCGAGCCGCCGCCGACCGCGATCAGCCCGTCAGAGCCAGCCGCCCGCAGCCGCGCGAGCGCATCATCCGCCAGTTCGGCCGGCACGTGCATGGCGGCTGCCGTCAGGACCTGGGACGATCCGAGCCCGGCCACGATGGCTTCGGCGACGCTAGCGCCGCTCGATCCGCAGACCACCAGCGCGTTCGTCATCCCGATCCGCGCAGCCTCGGCGGCCACCTCGCGGCGACGTCCAGGCCCGAACACGACACGCACCGGCTGAGGGTCGTAAACGAACGAAGTCACCGTGCCACCGTATGTCACGGTGCTGTCGTATTGTCACCCCCGCGCTGCCAGCGCGCCCCGGCATCGAGTTCCGCGCGACTCAATTCAATACAATGAATACATCCATTACGTTTGAAGCGGCTCAGGCTGGATTCCCGCATCAACAGCCAGCTCGGCCGAAGGACATGTAAGCCATATAGGGCAATCGGAACACAGAAATGAGGCCCATTCATTGCATTGATTGTGACGGGGCAGCCGGTTTAAGTGCGCGAGGACCAGTTTAGCCGTGAAGGATCGGTTTCGGCGCATGAGGACCGTTTTCAGGCTCTTGCCGGATGGCGCTTAGCGAGGCGGGGCAACATTCCACGAGTCCGCAGGCCACCCGCAATGCGCAAACAACCACAATGCGGCAGCCGCCGGCGGCACGCGAGATATCCGCAATGTGCGAGCCACCCCAATGCGCGCGACATAACGGGAAATCGCCCTATTCTGCGATGCCGCTAGAGTGGGTCGCGCCACGCAACCGCCGCGCCTCACCGGCTGCTAGCAGTACGCTCTCGAACAGCACCGCAGAGAACACAGCACCGCAGAGAGAACACAGCGCCGCGAACACAAACGACGCGGGAACAGCCGGAAGGACCCTTCGACATGATCGCGCCGCTCCCTGACCAGTCGTCAAGGGCCCACGACGCCGCCGACTATCTTTCCCGGCTGATCGAGGATCTGCGGCCCGGTGACCGCATCGGCACCAAGGAAGAACTGCGGCAGCGGTTGCCGGTCGCGATGGGCACGATGAACGAGGCGGTCCGCCTCCTCCAGGAACGCGGACTGGTGACGATGAAGTCCGGGCCCAAGGGCGGGCTTTTCGTCGCGTCACCCAATCCCCTGGTGAATCTGGGGCAGCTCATCGCCACGATCCGCGCCGAGCCCTCGGCCGTCCGCGAGGTGAAGTCCATCCGGAACTCGCTCGAACCGCTCATCGTGCTCGCCGCCCTCCGTGATCGCGACCGCGCGGACGTTTCCCAGCTGCGCAAACTGATCAAGGAAATGGCGGTGAACGTCGACGACCCGCCTGCTTTCCTCACCACCAGCTGGAAACTCCACATCCAGATCGCCCAGTGCGGCAAAGAACGCCTGCTGACCGGCATCTATTTGCTGGTCAGCGACGTGCTGAGCGATCAGCTCAAAGATCTCAAGCAAAGCCCGCAGACATCACGAGAGCGGTTGCAGGTTCACTTCGACCTTGTCAACAGCATCGTCGACCAGGACGAGGAAGCTGCCCGCGATGCAATCGCGCGGCATGCCCAGGAACCCACCTAAACGAGGATTACGAGATAGGTTCTAACCCATCGAGAAGATCGCGGAGGCAGCGATGGGTGAACCATTCCGTCCGGTGGCACCGGTCGACCCGACAAACCTGCGGCCGATGTATCCAACTGCGGTGGCCGTCTGGCGGCGGCACGGTTTCCTCTTATGGGGTCCGGTAACCTTCCCGCCGAGGTCACCACGTTCATCGGCCGGTCCGCGGAGCTTGAGCAGGTCAACGAGGCGCTGGCCCGGTCCACGCTGGTGACCCTGCGGGGTCTCGGCGGCGTCGGCAAGACCCGGCTCGCGCTGCGCGCGGCCGCTCACGTGAGCGGCTCCTTCACCGACGGGGTGTGGCTGGTCGAACTGTCCTCGCTGCGCAACCCCGAGCTCCTGGCTCGTACCGTAGCGGCGGCGCTCGGTGTTCCCGATCAGTCCTCGGCGGACCCGCTTGACCTGGTCGCCAGTTACCTGGCCGACCGGCAACTGCTGCTGATCCTTGACACCTGCGAACATCTCATCGACGGGTGCGCGCTGCTTACCGAGGCGCTGCTGCACGCGTCGCCGCGGCTGCACATCCTGGCTACCAGCAGGGAACCGCTGAACGTGATGGGCGAGCAGGCGCTGCTCGTGCCACCGCTGACGCTGCCGCCCGCGAACGCTCCGGGGCCCGAGGCCGACTCCGTGCTGCTCTTCCTCGACCGGGCGCTAGCCATGGGCTTCCGGCTCGGTGAGCAGGATCTCGAAGCGGTCGCGCGACTGTGCCGGCGGCTGGACGGCATCCCGCTCGCACTCGAGCTGGCCGCCGTCCGGCTGCGTAGCATGCCGGTCGGCCAGCTGGCGGCCAGGGCCGACGACCGGTTCGGTTCCCTTGGATCGTTCCGCGGAACGATCGGCCGTCACCAGACCCTGCGGGCGGCGATCGACTGGAGCTACGACCTGTGCTCACCCGCCGAGCAGCGGCTCTGGGCCAGGTTGTCAGTCTTTCCCGGGGACTTCGGCCTCGACGCGGCCGAGCGGATCTGCGGCGAAGACGCCGAGGTGCTCACCCGGCTGGTGGAGAAATCGGTCGTTGGCTACGAGCACGAAACGGGCAGGTACCGGCTGCTGGACACCATCAGGGAGTACGGCGCCGAGCGACTCGGACCCGGCCCGCAGGAACTCCCCCGCCGCCACCGCGACTACTACCTGACGCTCGCCGAAAGCGCCGCGGCGGGCGGCTTCGGCGCGGACCAGGTGCACTGGCTGACCCGCCTGCGGCAAGAGACCCACAATCTCCGGGTCGCGCTCGACTACAGCTACGCCACGCCAGCCGAGAATGGCAAGGGGCTGCGGATGACCGTGCTGCTGCGGCCCTACTGGCTGATGTGCGGCCTGTTCGCGGAAGGAAGGCGCTGGCACGATCTAGCGCTCGCGCTCGGCCAGGATGACACGCCCGACGGTGCGTGGGCGGTGTACGGGGCGGGGGTACTCGCCGTCCAGCAAGGCGATTTCGACTACGCGAATCCGTTGCTGGATCGCGCCAGAGAACTGGCGGCCAGGCAGGGCGATCGGGACCTCGCGGCCCAGGTGACAATGGCTCGCGGCATGTCGCTATTCCACTCCGGCGACGTCGACGGCGGCCGCGCGCTGCTCGAGACCGCGGTCGGCGAGTTCGCGGACATCGGATACCGGGAACCGTTCGCGCTGTCCGTGCTGACCAGGATAGCTGTCGCCTGTTTCCTCGAGGGCGAGTTCGATCGCGCGATAAGCCTGTCCGCAGAAGTCATGCGGCTCGCCGACGAACTCGGTGACAGCTGGAACCTGGGCATCGCGCTCTGGGTCCGCGGGGCCACCCGCTGGCTGGCCGGGCAGACCGACCTGGCCATCGAGGACACCCTCGCCGCCCTTGATCTCAAGGAATCGCTCGGTGACCTGCACAGCATCACCCAGTGCATCGACCTGCTAGCGGTCTGCCTGGCAACCAAGGGCGAGTTCACCCGCGCGGCCAGGCTGTGCGGCGCGGGAGACGCGCTATGGGAGATGATGCGCACGCCGAACCAGGCGGGCCCGCATTACGCGCAGGCCCGCCAAGGCGGCGCCGACGCCTGCCGGCAGGCCCTCGGCGACGAGCGGTTCGAGTCCCTCCGCCAGCACGGCCTGACCTGGACGGTGGCGGAGGCGATCGCGTTCGCCAAGGGCAGGAAAGACCACGACAAGCCGCTCACCAAACGCGAACTGGAGATCGCCGGGCTGGTCGCGGAGGGCCTCAGCAATCGTGAGATGGCCGAACGCCTAGTGCTGTCCAAGCGCACGATCGACGCGCACATCGAGCACATCCTGGCCAAGCTGGGATTCAGCTCGCGCACGCAGATCGCGGAATGGGTTCAGACTTCGGCGACGACCTCTTCGTAGTCCAAGCGCGGGAGGCGGCCCTTCCACGCGTCCGGGCCTGGCTTGCCGATGTTCACCACAGCCAGCACACGCTTGTTGCCCTCGGGGAAGAACTCCTTGGCCACGGCGTCGGCGTCGAAGCCGGTCATCGGGCCGGCCGCGAGACCAGCGGCGCGGACGCCGAGGATGAAGTAGCCGGTCTGCAGCGCCGCGTTGAACTCGGCGACCCGACCGCGCGCCGGGTTACCGGCGTGCACGTCCTTCGCGCCCGGGAAGTGCGGGAAGGTCTTCGGGAGGTTCTCGTGGTAGTCCTCGTCAGCGGCCAGGATGGCGACCAGCGGGGCGGTGCTCGTCTTCGCCTTGTTCCCGTCCGACATGTGCCGGACCAGCCGCTCGCGGGCCTGCGGTGACCGGACGAGCACGACCCGCAGCGGCTGGATGTTCATGCTGGTGGGACCGTACTTGACCAGGTCATAGATGGCGCGGACCTGTTCCTCGGTCACCGCCTCATCAGTGAAAGTGTTCGCCGTACGGGCCTCGCGGAACAGCAGGTCCTGCGCTTCGGTGCTGAGGGCAAACGTCATCTTTGGGTTCCTCTCCGTTAACTGGTGTAACAGCGACAAACATTAGATGACACGTCATTTATTCCGGGGCTCCGGTGTGACCCGATACACACGCCGGAGCGGAAAGAACGAAGTAAGTACCTGCGTTTTAGCCGCAATAAGCGCAGGTGTCCGGCAGCACCGATACTCGAGATGCTCATCACGATCACCGGCCACGTTGTTCCCGGCATCCCGCACCGGTACATCGCGCTCATCCTCGCCGGGCTGCGCCCCGGCTCGGAACCACTGCCCGGTTCACCGCCCGCCCCGGAGAAACTGCGGGAGATCGCCACCATCCGTGCTCCGCATATCAAAACGGCGGGTGGTTTCCCCTAGCCGGAACGCGCCGCGGGTGACAGCGTAGACGGACATGGAGGAGTTCGATTACGTCGTCGTGGGCGGCGGCACCGCCGGGTGCGTGATCGCGGCCAGGCTGACCCAGGACCGGGACGCGCGGGTGCTGCTCCTTGAGGCGGGCGACGCCGCCCGCAACCGCGCGCTGACCGTGCCCGACGCCTGGCCCGGGCTGCTCGGCTCGCCCGCCGACTGGCGGGAGAGCACCACCCCGCAGGCGGACGCCGGGCGGCTTCCCTATCCGCGCGGTCGCACGCTGGGCGGTTCCGGCGCGATCAACGCGATGGCGCACATCCGCGGCCACCGGTCGGTCTACGACTCGTGGCCGGCTGGCTGGCGGTATGACGACCTGCTCCCCTACTTCCGCCGCAGCGAGAACGCGAGCGGCCGGGGTCCGGCGGTACGCGGCATGAGCGGGCCGGTGCGGGTCGGTCCGGTGCCCGCGAGCGAACGGAATCCGGTCGCCCGGGCGTTCGCCGATGGCCTGGCCAGCGTCGGATGCCCGGTTACCGATGACCTATCCGGGCGGCGGCAGGAGGGCATCTGCTGGCCCGACCTGGCGATCACCCGCGGGCACCGGGTGAGCCCGGCCGACGCGTACCTCGGTCCGGCGCTTGGCCGCCCGAACCTCAGCATCCGCACCGGCTGCCTGATCACCAGGCTGCTGATCAGCCACGGCCGGTGCACCGGGGTGAGCTACCGGCGGGACGGACTGGCCTGCGACGTCGCCGCGTCCGGTGAGGTGATCGTGTGCGCCGGCGCGATCGGCTCGCCGAAGCTGCTCATGCTGTCCGGTGTCGGCCCGGCTCGCCAGCTGCGCGCGCACGGCATCTCCCTCGTCGCCGATGTGCTCGCCGTCGGGCAGAACTTGCGGGATCATCCCGCCGTCATGGTCTGCTACGAGACCGGCTCGCCGACGCCGCGCAGCCGGTACAACCATGGCGAGGTGTACGCGGCGGTGCGCAGCCACGCCGCTGGCCGGTGGCCGGACCTGCACCTGTTCCCGATACTGCTGCCCATCGCGCCGGTCAGGCATCGCGCGCCGGACGCGGGCTACGCCATCACCGCGTCGGTCGTCGCACCCGACAGCCGCGGCACGGTCCGGCTCGCGTCGGCCGACCCGCTCGCGGCGCCGCTGATCGATCCCGGCTTCCTGCGGGAAGGGCGGGACCTGGAACGGCTCGTCGCGGGCGTGGGCCTGATCCGCCGGGCCGCCGCGGGCGGGTCTTTGTCCGGCACCGAGATGCACCCGGGGGTGGCGATCGGCAGCGACGGCGCCAGCCTGCGCGGGTACATCCGCCGCGCGGTCGGCAGCTATTTCCATCCGGCCGGGACCTGCCGGATCGGCGACGGCGAGAACGCAGTGGTCGACGGCCAGCTGCGGGTCCGCGGCGTCGATAGTTTGCGGATCGCCGACGCCTCGGTGATGCCGCTGATCCCCAACGCACCGCTCAACGCCACCGTGCTAGCCATCGCCGAGAAAGCCGCGTCACTAATCGGCGAAACCCGGTAGCCGCACCCCACCCGGGCGCCGTCCCCACGGGGAACGCCGCCCCACGCGGAACGCCGCCCCCTACCCCATCGATGGGCCATCGATAGCCGAATAACGCCAGCGATGGGCCATCGATGGCGTCGCTGGCCGTTCCGGGGGTACTAATACTCGTGACGGGGGGTAACGATGGTGCGTGAAGTTAGTCTCGATTTCCCGCGGGCTTTGGTGGAGTTCGCTGATCCGGACGATTCGAGTCAGGTGTTCCGCGTGGACCTGACCTGGCTGTGTTCGCGGTGGCAGTGCATCTGGGGTTCGGGCTGTCAAGGTATCCGGCCGGGCCGTCCGGACGACGGGTGCTGCACGCTTGGTGCGCATTTCGCGGACGCCGAGGATGAGAAGCGGGTCACCAAGGCGGCGCGGCGGCTGACGCCCGAGACATGGCAGTTCCACGTTGAGGGCGTCCGTCGGAACGGGACGCTCGCGATCAGCGCGGCGTCCGGCGGCGCCCGCCGGACCAGGGTTCACCAGGGCGCGTGCATCTTCCTGAACCGGCCGGAATTCACCGGCGGCGGGGGCTGCGCGCTGCACGCGCTCGCGCTGCGTGAGGGGCGGCACCCGCTGGAGACCAAACCCGATGTGTGCTGGCAGGTCCCGGTGCGGCGCGGCTACGAACGGGACGAACGGCCGGACGGGACCAGGGTGGTACTGGTCAGCATCGGCGAATTCGACCGGCGCGCGTGGGGACCTGGGGGTCACGACCTGAACTGGTGGTGCACCGGGGACCCGGCGGCGCACACCGCGGCCGAGCCGGTGTACATCTCGTACAAAGCAGAACTCACTGAGATGATGGGCCAGGCGGCCTACGACACGCTGGCCGGGATGTGCGCGGCGCGCCTCGCCGCGGGAGTACCGGTCGCTCGTCATCCCGCCGATCCGTGAACCGTTCACGTCGTGGTGAGAAGGTATCCCTGGCCGCGCAGTGTCCTGATCACGTGGTCGCCCAGCTTCGTCCGCAGGCGGCGCACGCATCCCTCGACGATGTTGGAACCCGGGTCGGACTCATAGCCCCATACCGTCGCTAGCAGCTGCCCCCTGGATACTGGCTGCCCGGCATGTTCCATCAGCTCCCGCAGCACCAGGAACTCGAGCCGGGTCAGCGACGTCGGACCGCGCCCGATGTTCGCCTCCATCCGCCCGGAGTGCAGGCTGAGCTCCCCGACTCGCAGGACCATGGCGAAGGCGTCGCTGCGGAGCTGGTTGTGCACCCGGGCCAGCAGTTCCGCCAGCGAGAACGGCTTGGTCAGGTAATCCCGCGCGCCAGCCTCGAGGCATTCCACCTTGGAGTTCACGTCGGCGAGGCAGGACAGCACGAAGACCACTTGCCCAGGCCGCTGGCTGATCAGTTTCCGCAGCACGTCGCGCCCCTCGGCACCTGGCAGCTGCAGGTCAAGTATCACCAGGTCGTAGCTCCCGGCCAGGGCCATCCGCAGGCCATCGGGCCCAGTCTCGGCGAAGTCGACCTCGTGGCCCTTGGCTATCAGCGCACGCCCGACGGATGAGCGTATCCCTCGCTCATCGTCGACAAGCAAGATCCGGCCACGCACCAGCGAGGGCATCCGCAGGTCATCCGCGTCGCAGGTGAGCGTCATCTTCCGCTGCCTCCGGAAACGACGCGTTGGCAGGGCTGTTCCATCCGCACACTTAGTTACACGGATTCGCGGGCGACCGGTTCAATAAACGGCCGAAGAATTTCAGATGGCCTCGAGCACGGCGCGCGTCCAGTCCCGGTAACCGGCCAGGCTGGGATGGAAGCTGTCAGAGGCGAACTTGCCTGCCCACGGCGGGGTGAAGTGCTCCGAGATCCGGGCGATCCGCTGTCCCCGCGACCACGCGGTCTCCCGCAGGACGCGGTTGATCCTGGTCACGTAGGGAACGCTCATCCGGCCGATCAGCCCCCAGATGCCGTGCGGCAGCGGGAGGTCGAGCAGCACGGTCTCGTCGGGAAGCGCCTCGGCCAGCGTTCGCAGGTCGGCGAAAAGCTTGCCCGGGGTGTTGTAAAAGATGTCGTTTACCCCGATGCCGCAGGTGATCAGGTCCGGGCGGCTGGGCAGCTTGGGAAGCTGCCGGTCAAGAACGTCCCGGATCACCGAGCCGGACACCG
>JBEKHI010000094.1:0-22563 GCA_050012355.1 Streptosporangiaceae bacterium
TGTTGCCTGACGCTGCCCCGGCGGGCAGGAACACCCCGAACAGCCCGCGGTCCGGGATCGTGCCGCCGCTGGTGACGGCGAGCCGCTGCGCTCCCGGGCGGCCGGCGATCGTGCCGTTCACCCGGTCCCAGATGATTCGCGGCCGCAGCCCGGCGAACTCCTCGCTCGGGTACCGGCCAGACAGCATGTCGAGCACCGCTTCGAGCACCGGCCGGGTCAGCCCGCCGAACGGCGCCGCTCGCCGGAGCGTCCGCTCGAGCTCGTCGACCGGCCAGGTATCCATCGCGGCCATCGCGACGATCTGCTGGGCCAGCACGTCCAGCGGGTTGCGCGGGACGCTCAGCTCCTCGATGGCGCCGCCGCGCATCCGGTCGGTGACCACCGCGGCCTGCACCAGGTCCCCCTGGTATTTGGGGAAGACGATGCCGCGGGAGACGTCCCCCACGTTGTGCCCGGCCCGGCCGACGCGCTGCAGGCCGCTGGCCACGCTTGGCGGGGACTCGACCTGCACGACGAGGTCGACCGCGCCCATGTCGATGCCGAGCTCCAGGCTGGAGGTCGCCACCACCGCGGGCAGCCTGCCCGCCTTGAGCGCTTCCTCGATCTCGCTTCGCTCGGCGCGTGACACGCTGCCATGGTGCGCCCGCGCCACGATGGTGTCCTCATCGCCGCTGCGCTCTCCGGCCAGCTCGTTCAGCCGCCCGCACAGCCGCTCGGCGAGGCGCCGCGAGTTAGCGAACACGATCGTCGACCGGTGCTCCTGGATCAGGTCGAGCACCTTCTCCTCGACGTGCGGCCAGATGGACCGCTGAGCGACCGGATCGTCGTCCTCGCCGCTTCCCCCTGCCCCGCTGCCGGCCGCACCGCTCCCCGCCATGCCGGACAAATCCGACATGTCCTCCACGGGTACGATGATCCGCAGGTCCAGTTGCTTGACGCTGCGCGGCTGCACCGCGGTGACCGGCCGCCCGCCGCCCAGGAAGCCCGCGACCGCGTCCACCGGGCGCACAGTAGCCGACAGCCCGACCCGCTGGGCGGGCGTGTCCGTGAGCGCGTCCAGCCGCTCCAGCGAGAGAGCCAGGTGCGCGCCGCGCTTATTGCCGGCGACCGCGTGTACCTCGTCCACGATCACCGTGCTCACCGCGCGCAGGGTTTCCCGCGCCTTGGAAGTGAGCAGCAGGAACAGCGACTCCGGCGTGGTGATCAGGATGTCCGGCGGCTTGGAAAGCAGCGCCCGGCGCTCGTCGGCGGCGGTGTCGCCAGTGCGGACCGCCACCCGGATGTCCGGCTCGGGCAGCCCGAGCCGCCGGGCGGCCTGGGTAATGCCGGTGAGCGGGGAGCGCAGGTTCCGCTCGATGTCGACCGCCAGCGCCTTCAGCGGTGAGACATAGAGCACCCTGGTCCGGCCGTTCTTATCCGGCGGCGGCGGCGCGGCTGCTAGCTGGTCGATCGCCCACAAGAACGCGGCCAGCGTCTTGCCGGATCCGGTCGGCGCGACGACGAGGGTGTCCTCTCCCTTCCCGATCGCCTGCCACGCCTGGGCCTGGGCGGCCGTGGGCTCGGCGAACGCCCCTTCGAACCACGCCCTGGTCGAGGGGGAAAATCCCTCCGGCAAGCTTTCCATTACTCCATAGTGCCTCGCGGCACCGACATTCCTGGCCGGGGGCTACTTCCTGATGGATCCCGAAATCGAGCCGGAGTCGAAGCTGGCCTCGCAGATCACGGTGCGCTCCCCGGCGGTCCAGGCGTGCTGGTTCGGGTACACGTACTCGTTGGAGAAGCCGATGTCGGTGTACTGCGGGTTCACGTAGGCGGCAAGCTGGGTGGCGCAGCCAGAGACCACCATCCGCTGCACGGCCGCGGCCCCCGGGTACGTGCTCCCGGTGAGAGTCAGCCTGCCGTAGACCTCGGCGTTGTGTGAGGAGGAGCAGGACACGATGGAGTATGAACCGTCGTTACTCAAATTAAGGCAGTCGCCGGGACTCAAGCTATAAGCGGCGGACGCCTTGTACTCCATGTGGACCCGGGGCGAGAAACCGTGGGTGAAGTAGATGAGCGCCGCGGCGGCGGCGCCGATGAGCACCCAGATCCACGCGGCGTAGATGCCGGCCAGCGCCATACCGTAGCCTCGGCGGCCGGTTCTTCGTATGACGGCCAGCGCCGCGATGCCGAAGACGAGGGCCAGCGGCAGCAACGCGAGCAGTCCGGACACCAGTGCGGCGACCGCGAGCTTGCTCAGCGGCTGCTGTTCGTAGTCCCAGTCGTCGTATTCCTCGTCCGTGTAGGGCTCGTCGGGGTACGGCGGCTCGCCGTCTTCATACTCGGACGTCTCAGCTTCGGGGTCCCGCTCCCCGGAATCCTCCTGCGCTCCGGGATCCGGGACGTCCGGCTCCCGTGCGTCGGGAACCGGCGCCTCATCGAGGGGCGTCGCTGGTTGCCGGGATGCCTCCTCTGGGGCCGTGTCGTCGACAGCGGCTGGTGCCTCGCCATCCGGCATCGCGGCTGGCTGGGTGGCCCCTGTTGTGGACATCCCTGCTCCTGATCTAGACGGACCGGAACCCCGCCCGGCTCGTGTCAATGTTCCCTGTTTGGTGTAACGCCATTCACGCCGTAAATGTCACCATTGTTGCGGCATGAGCTGAGCCTCGGCTGCATGGCCCCTCAGTCCTGGCAAGTACGCTGGTGAGGGTGCGGATGACGATGTTCTGGGACCGGATGCGCGCGTTCTTCGGCGAGAGCTACGCCGACAGCGTCGCGAAGGACCAGGTGATCGCTGACCTCGGCGACCGTACGGTCAACCGGGCGCTCGCGGACGGGATGGACGCGAAGACTGTCTGGCGAGCCGTCTGCGACGCCTTCAACGTTCCGGACTCACTGCGTTAACCGGCTCATAGGTAAGGTGCGTCACGTGAGATCTTGGAGCGATTTCCGCGCAGCCCGTCCCGCCGCCCACGTGATCCACCTCGACTCGGCCGCCGCCGGGCGAAGCTCCGTCGGCACGCTGCGGGCCGTCGCCGAGCACGCCGAGCTTGAAGCGGAGACCGGCGCGTACGTCGCACAAGATCTGGCCAGCGGGCTGATCGGCGACGGCCGCGCCCGGCTGGCCGGACTGCTCGGCGTCGAGCCAGCCGGTCTCATCTTCACCGAGAGCGCGACCTCCGCGATGGCGACGCTGCTATCGGTGTGGCCGCTGGCCGAAGGGGACACCGTGGCGGTCGTGCCCAGCGAGTGGGGGCCCAACCTGGCCGCCTTCACCCACCGGGGCCTGCGCATCCACGAGCTTCCCGTGACCGACGGCGGGACGATCGACATCGCCGCGCTCGGCAAGCTGCTGGCGGACGCGCCGCCGGCTGCCGTCCACCTGACGCAGGTGGCCTCGCACCGGCCGCTGGTCCAGCCGGTCGCGGCTGTCGCCGAGATCTGCCGCGCGGCGGGCGTGCCGCTCTGGGTGGATGCGGCGCAGGCACTCGGTCACGTGGACACCGCCTCTGGCGCGGACGCGATCTACGCGCCCAGCCGGAAATGGCTGACCGGTCCGCGCGGGGTCGGCATGCTGGCGGTCAACCGTCGGTGGTGGGACAAGCTGCTGATCGTCCCGCCGCGGCTGACAGAAAGCGTGGCGGACGTGCCGCCCTTGAGGCCACTGGAATTCCGGGAAGCGCACGCCGCGGGCTGGGTCGGCTTGGCGCAGGCGGTCAGCGAATTCCTCGACGCCGGGCCAGAGGCCGTCTGGGCGCGGCTCGCGGCGGTCGGCGCGCTGACCCGCGGCATGCTTGGCGACCTGCCTGGCTGGGAGGTCGTCGGCGAGATATCAGCGCCCTCGGCGATCACCGCGCTGCGGCCCACCGACGGTCAGGATGTCGCCACGGTGCGCGCCCGCCTGCTCGCCGAGCACCGCATCGTCACCACCGCCGCCCAGCCGTACCGCGCCCCCGGCGAGATGAAGTCGACCTACCTGCGGGTATCCCCGCACGTCGACTGCACCGAACAGGACCTGAACCAACTGCACGCCGCCCTCCGCGCCCTAACCTAACCCCCGCCGTCCCGAACCCGGGCCGGATGCGGTGCCTTCGATGGCCCATCGCTGGGCCTACAGCGCCAGCGATGGGCCATCGAAGGCACTGGCGCTAGTGTGCGGGGGCATGGCTTAGCAGGAAGCTGCACAGGGCCTGGTTGAATCCGGCCTCGGCCTCGAGGTTAGGCAGGTGCCCGACGCCGACGAAGACCGTCGGCTCGGGCCGTCGCAGACAGGACACGATCTCGTCGGTGACCGCCCGGGTGGACCAGGGATCCGCCGAGCCAGCGCAGACGAACGCGGGAATGTCGAGAGCTGCCAGCAGCGGCCGGTAGTCCGGCCGCACCGCCCGGCCGCGCAGGGCAGCGGCCGCACCGGCGGCCGGTGCCGAGGACATCATGGCGTCGACGCGGGCGCGGATGGCTGGCGGGCACGAGGGGCCGTACAAACCGGTCTGCATGTAGTCCACCAGGACGCTCATGCCGTCGCGTTCGGTCGCGTCGGCCCGGTCGCGCCGGGTCTGGCTTTCCTTCGGCGTCACGGGCTCGGCGGTGGTCGCCACCAGGCCGAGCGCCCAGCAGCGCTCCGGCCACGACGTCGCTAGCTCCATCGCGACCAGTCCGCCCATGCTGAGGCCGACGACCGCCGCCTGGGCGATTCCCAGGTCGTCGAGCAACCCGATGAGGTCCGAGGCGTACTCGCGCATGGTCACCCGGTGGGGCGTGACCGGGCTCTGACCGAATCCGCGCAGGTCCGGCGCCAGCACACGAAAGTCATCCCGCAGCGCGGTCAGCTGCGGGCTCCACAGGGTCCGGTCGAACGGATGCCCGTGGATCAGCAGCACGCAGTCGCCGTTGCCGATGTCGTCGTAGGCCAGCCTCATGGTGATTAACCTAGTCACTGAGAGCATCGTCCCGCCTCGGATATTTTGCGCGGCCAAACGGCGTGTCTTGCTCATGATCGAATAACCGTTCCCCTATAGTGGGTGACAGGTGCCGCGGGGTCGGCGGCGCGCGACGGCTGAGGGTGGCCATGAGGGCTAGCACAGTTGACTCGCGTTTCCGCAGGCCAAGCAGGTGCCCCCGCAGAATGTCAGTGGTGCCGCGTAGCGTGTGCGGTGATGGTCGCGGACGGGGGCGTCAGCGGCCGGAGAACTTACCACTAAGCGGGCGGCGAAGAGCCCCCGTCAACCCGGCAGGGAGTCCTCATGGCAGCAAACAGCAGGCCGACCCCGGACAGGGCAGGCGACAAAGAGAAGTCACTCGAGGCCGCGCTCCTCCAGATCGAGCGGCAGTTCGGCAAGGGCTCGGTCATGCGCCTCGGTGATGAGGCCCGGGTCCCGATCGAGGTGATCCCGACGGGTTCGATCGCCCTCGACGTGGCGCTCGGCATCGGCGGCTACCCCCGCGGCCGCATCGTCGAGGTATACGGACCGGAGAGCAGCGGTAAGACGACCGTCGCGCTGCACGCGGTCGCGAACGCGCAGAAGGCGGGTGGCATCGCGGCGTTCATCGACGCGGAGCACGCGCTCGACCCCGAATACGCGAAGAAGCTCGGCGTCGACACCGACGGGCTGCTCGTCTCCCAGCCCGACACCGGTGAGCAGGCGCTCGAGATCGTGGACATGCTGGTCCGGTCCGGTGCCATCGACATCATCGTCGTCGACTCGGTCGCCGCGCTCGTCCCGAAGGCGGAGATCGAGGGCGAGATGGGCGACAGTCACGTCGGTCTCCAGGCCCGCCTCATGTCGCAGGCCCTCCGAAAGATCACCGGCGCGCTGAGCCAGACGAAGACCACCGCGATCTTCATCAACCAGCTTCGCGAAAAGATCGGCGTCATGTTCGGAAGTCCCGAGACCACTACCGGTGGTAAGGCGCTGAAGTTCTACGCGTCGGTCCGGCTGGACATCCGGCGGATCGAGACGCTGAAGGACGGGACCGAGGCGGTCGGCAGCCGGACGCGGATCAAGGTCGTCAAGAACAAGATGTCACCGCCGTTCAAGGTCGCGGAGCTGGACATGCTCTACGGGATCGGCATCAGCCGTGAAGGCGGTCTTATCGACCTCGGTGTCGAGCAGGGATTCGTGCGCAAGGCGGGCGCCTGGTACACCTACGAGGGCGACCAGCTCGGGCAGGGCAAGGAGAACGCCCGCACGTTCCTCAAGGACAACCTCGACGTGGCCAACGAGATCGAGAAGAAGATCAAGGAGAAGCTCGGCGTCGGCCCGCGGGTTGACGCGGACGCCACCGCGGGGCCGGGCGGAGCGGCGGGCGACGCCGCCGCACCGGTACCGGCGCCGACCGGTAAGGCTGCCGCCAAGGCCGCCGCCGCCGTTTGACGGGCGCAAGAGTGTGACCGGGTCGGGGAACGGGAACACGGCTGGGCCGCGGAGTATGGCCGAGCGCGGCCCTGCGAGCGAGTCCGAGATTAGTCCGGCGGCGCGGGCGCGGCAGGAGTGTTACCGCCTGCTGACGCTCGCGCCCCGGACCCGGGCGCAGCTCGCTGATGCGCTCGCCAAGCGCGGCATACCGGAAGATGTCGCCGATGATGTGCTGGCCAAATTCACCGACGCCGGGCTGATCGACGACGCCGCGTTCGCGAAGGCGTGGGTCGAGTCACGCCATCAGGGCCGGGGACTGGCGAGCAGGGCGCTGCGCGCGGAGCTGAAGAACCGGGGCGTGGCCACCGATGACATCCAGGACGCACTTGAGGAACTGGACGCGGGCTCGGAGGCCGAGACCGCGCGGCGGCTCGTCGACCGCAAGCTGGCGAGTATGACGAATCTTTCACCAGAGGCCAAGACCCGCCGTCTGGCCGGCCTGCTGGCTCGCAAGGGATACCCACCGGGACTCGCGTTCCGCGTGGTGCGAGAGGCGATGGAGGCCGAGGGGCTAGACGTGGTGACTGACGACGTTCTGTCCGATTAGCCCAGTTCAGTGCGGCATGCCTTGATAAAGCTGTTATCAACGCTTAACCTTTCTGTGGCGAGGTGTTTTCCAGGCATAACCGGGACATATGTCTCTAAGTGCCCTATAGACACCGGTCTGGGACGTCGCGCGGAAAGGGGTGGCCGTGAGCAGCGCAGTGTCGTTCGCGTTCATGGTGATCGGGCTGCTGGCCCTGGCGGTCGCGTTCACCACGCTGTGGCGGCGGACCGCGTCGCGCGCCCCCGAGGCCGTCAGTAACCAGGAAACTGAGGCCACCAGCCGCGCGCGGCTCGAGGCCGAGGCTGCTCAGATCGAGGCCGAGACCGCGCAGCGCCGGGCACGGCTGGAGAAGGAAGCCGAGCAGATCATCTCCCGCGCGAAGACAGAAGCCGCGGGGGTCCTCGAGCGGGCTAGCCAAGAGGCCGCGCAGGGGCGCCGCGAGGTCGAGGATGAGTTCCGGGCCGTCAAGGACGAGGTGAAGGAACTCCGCAGCGACCTGGAGCGCCGCGAGGTCCGCATCGGCGAGCGCGAACAGCGGCTGGACGCGGAACTGCGTCGGCAGGAGGACCGGTCCGCGACCCTGGAGCGCCAGCAGAAAGACCTTGAACGGCAGCGCGCCGAACTCGCCGAGGCAACCGCCAGCACCACGCAGGAGCTTGAGCGCGTCGCTGGCCTCTCCGCCAAGCAGGCAAAGACGGAGCTGATCGATTCCCTGGAGAACCAGGCCAAGCGCGAAGCCGCCCTCACCATCAGGACCCTGGAGAACGAGGCTCGGACCGAGGCGGATCGTCGCGCCAGGGAGATCGTCAGTACCGCGATCCAGCGAGTGGCGGTCGAGCAGACCAGCGAGTCCGTCGTGTCCGTGATGCACCTGCCCGCCGAGGAGATGAAGGGCCGCATCATCGGCCGTGAGGGACGCAACATCCGTGCTTTTGAATCGGTGACCGGCGTCAACCTGATAATCGACGACACGCCAGAAGCGGTGCTGCTGTCCTGCTTCGACCCGGTGCGCAGGGAGGTCGCCCGGCTGACGTTGGAACGACTCATCGCGGACGGCCGGATCCACCCGCAGCGGATCGAGGACGCCTACGAGGCGGGCCGCGTCGAGATCGAGCAGCTGTGCCGCAAGTCCGGCGAGGACGCGGTTACGGAGCTCGGCATCACCGACATGCACCCCGAGCTGATCGAGTTGCTCGGCCGGCTGCGTTACCGCACCTCCTACGGCCAGAACGTGCTCAGGCATCTCCTCGAGGCCGCGCACATCGCCGGCATGATGGCCAGCGAACTCCGGATGGACCCCGTGCTGCTCAAGCGGTGCACGGTGCTGCATGACATCGGCAAGGCGCTCACCCACGAGGTCGAGGGCAGTCACGCGCTGATCGGCGCCGACCTGGCCCGCAAGTACGGCGAGCCGGAGGACGTGGTGCACGCGATCGAAGCGCACCACAACGAGGTCGAGATGCGAACCGTGGAAGCGGTGCTCACCCAGGCGGCGGACGCGATCAGCGGCGGCCGTCCTGGTGCCCGCCGCGAGTCGCTGGAGATGTACGTCAAGCGGCTAGAGCGGCTGGAGCAGATCGCTACCAACCACGAGGGTGTCGAGAAGGTCTTCGCGATGCAGGCCGGCCGGGAGATCAGGGTCATGGTCAAGCCGGACAGCATCGACGACATCCAGGCGCAGGTCGTCGCGCGGGACATCGCCAAGCAGGTCGAGGAGGAACTCACCTACCCCGGCCAGATCCGCGTCACGGTGGTCCGCGAATCCCGCGCCACCGAGTTCGCCAGGTAAACCTAGCTGATCCGGGTGAGCAGGTTCTCCTTCCAGGTCAGGATCGTGTAATCCTGGAAGTGGTAGACGCGAGCGGGATGGCCGAAACGGTCTTCCAGCCAGGCCAGCGGGACGGAGTAACCGGTCCTGTCGCTGGAGTCCTCGACCACGAAGTTCGCGTTGGTTACGGCCGCGTTGAACCACTGCTCCTTGGTTTCCCACCGGTAGGGCGAGATGCCACGGGCGCTGACCACCGCCGGGAAGATGAGTACCCGCTCGTGGGAGTCAAGCGTTACGGAGTCGGCCTGCCAGTAGCCGGACATCCCGGCCCGCAGGTTGTGCGCCTGGAGCCAGTTCGCTAGGGCCAGGTTGCTGGGGCGGGCGGGCGGCGCCGTGGCCGCTATCGCCAGCGCGGCCAGAAAGCAGCCGAGGACCGCGCCGAGTACCGGTCCGGAGGCGAGCAGCCGGCGTCCGCGCAGCACGCGATCCGGGAACAGCCTGCCGGCGAGCGCCGCGCCCATCGGAAACACGACGGCGATCTCATGAGCGTCGGAGAGCTGCGTCACGTGCGTTCCGAACACGCCTGCCGCCAGCGTGCCCAGTATCCCTAGCACCAGTACCTGTGCCGTCCGGCCGATCCGCCGGAAGAAGGCGATGCCGCCAAGCAGCGCGAGTCCCGCGAAGATCATGCAGGCAACGCGGAGCCACGCCACGAAGCCCAGGAAACCTGCCGTGCCACCCGGCAGAGCGCCGAACAGGATACGCAGGCAGGCGAAGACCGTCCGCGCGTGGGAGACCCACTGGGACGGCGACGCGAGCAGGCCCTGTAGCGGAGCTTGGTAGTACCCGCCCAACGCGTGAATCAGCTGCGGTATCGCTAGCGCCAGCACTATGGAGACCGCGCCCGCGAGTGTGAGCCAGGCGTCATAGGACGTGCGCCCCTGACCCTCCTGTTTGCCCTCTCGCCGGGACCACACGGCCCGGAGCAGGCAGATCAGCGTCAATGGCAGCGCCGCTGAGTAGATGACCAGCTGATCGCCCACCTGGCCCCAGATCAGCAGTATCCCGATCAGGGCAGCGGCCCAGCGGCGGGCTGGCAGCTTGTCCAGAGCGAGCAGCGTTACCAGGATGGGGACGGAAGTGCCGGTGTGGTTCGGCGACAGCATGAGCACCCGGGTACCGGGCACAATCGACGGCGCCACCAGGATCGTCGCCGCGATCACCGCTCGTAGCAGGCCCTCGCGTCCGCGAGCGTCGCCGCGGGCCACCAGAGCTCCCAGCAGCACGATCAGCGTCCAGGTCAGCGCGGCCGAAATATGAATCACCTGGGGGGTCAGGCCGCGCACGAGTTCCACGAGTGCGTACTCGGGCAACTCGGTGGTGTAAAAGGACACGTCCGACATCGACCAGCCATGCAGCAGCAAGTTGCCGTGCAGCATGTCCCAGGCCTGCAGCGCCTGCGCCGCGCCGTCCGAGTTCTCCGGAGCGATGCTGGCCTGGTGCAGGTAACCGACGAACAGCCCGACGCCGATGGCGATCAGCCCGACGGCCCAGAACAGCAGCGGTGAGCGTAGCCGCCAGGAGCGCGGACGGCTAGAAGTGATCGCTTGCCGCGTTATGGCTGCCACGAGCCAGGAGCTTACCGGGCAAAATTCTCCCCGCTGGCACCAACTCAGGAGAGCGTCAGAGACAACATAGCAGCAGTGCCGTGCTACAACCGTGCTACGTCGGTGCTACGGCAGTCGGCAATGGTGGACGCATGCACCGCCGATTTTTCCGGACCATGATTATCGAGCTTCCCGCGGGATCCGCCGCCAGCGCGGCGAGGGAATGCGTTCGTGGTGTATCGATACCTCGGCTATCAGTCCAACGGCAACGCGCGGACATCCGCCGCGTCGAAGCCCATGACGGACGCGTAGAAGGACAGTTCCGCCTCTAGCGCCGCGACGACGGTCTCCGCCCGCCGGAAACCATGCGACTCGCCGGGGAACGCCACGTACGCGTGCGGCACCCCCGCGGCGGCGAGTTCACGCGCGAGCGACTCCGATTGCGCGGGCGGCACCACTGGGTCCTCGAGCCCCTGCAGCAGCAGCACCGGGCAGGTCTCCGGTGACACGTGCCCAAGCGGCGACCGCTCAAGGTAGACAGCCAAGGTGGCTGGCAGCGGCCCGATCAGGCCATCCAGGTACCGGGACTCGAAATCATGCGTGTCGGTCGCGAGCGCCCGCAGATCCGACACCCCGTACAGCGACACCGCGGCCGCGAACCGAACGCCGTTGGAGAACTGGAGCCCGGTCGTCACCGCCGCCAGCACCGTCCAGCCGCCCGCCGACCCGCCGCGGATGGCGAGCCGTTTGCCGTCCGCCTGGCCCGAGTCCACCAGAGCAGTGGCGATGGCGTAGGCGTCGGCGACGTCCGTCACGCCCCATTGCCCGCGTAGCCGGTTGCGGTAGGCCCGGCCATAGCCCGCCGAGCCGCTGTAGTTGAGCTCGACGACGCCGATCCCGCGCGAGGTGAAGTAGGCCTTCGACAGATCGAGCACCGGCGGGGAGTAGGACGTCGGCCCGCCGTGGACCCGCACCACGAACGGTGGCACCTCGCCCTCTGGCGCCCGCGCCCGCGGTGAGGTGGGCGGGTAAACCAAGGCGTGTACCGCACCGCCGTTTTGGTCAATCGATAGCGATACCGGGTCGGGCAGCCACGTTGCGTCCACTACCGGTGGTGATGCGGCGCGTAGTACGCGCGATGTGCCGTCGGTGATGTCGACGGTGAGCACCGACCAAGGGTCGGCGGGACCGCCCGCGACCGACGCGACGTTCTCCCCGGAAGCCGACAAAGCGGATGCATAGCTGCGATACGGCAGGTCTAGGTCGGTCAGCTCGCCGGTAGCCGGGTCGAGGATCGCGAGCCGCTCCTCGCCGCGCCCGTGCAGCACCGCCAGCCGCCCGTCATCCAGCACCGCGTAAGGGGTCCCGCCGAGCTGCCACAGCGGCCCGGCGAATTCCTCGTTACGCGAACACAGCGGGCGCGGAGCCGTCCGGCCCGCCGGGTCCAGCAGGTACAGGTTCCACCATCCGGATATATCCGAAATGCCGTACAGGTGGTCATTGTCCCGCCAGGCGGGCGCGAGCGCCGCTTCCTCCGGCCCGCCGAGCAAGGCGGCCACGTCGGACGCGCGTACCGGCGCGGCGTCGAGCGATGCCACCCGGAGCGACGCGCCGTCCCACGGCATCCGCGGGTGGTCCCAATCGATCCACGCCACCCGGCGGCCATCCGGAGACGGGGTGGGGAACGCGAAGAAGTCGGCGCCGGTCACCAGCTCGCGGATCCCGCCGTCCAGCGACACCGCCACGATGGCCCGGGAGATGGCGCCGTCGCGATGCCGCTCACGCACGCACCAGATGGCCCCGTCGGGCGCGAGCGTCAGGTCCGCGTAGCGATCCCGGTTCTCGGGGGTCAGTGCCACCGGGTCCGCCCCGGAACGCACCAGGTAGATGCGCTGGTCATTCAGGTTCGTGAAGAGGAAATCCGCGCCGTCCAGCGGCAGGTAAGACCGGCCGCCGTACTCGTGGACCCGGTTCCTGGCGTTCCACCCGGGGGGCAGCATGTCCTCGCCGTCACGGACGATCGTGGTCCGCCCGCCCTCGGCCGGCCGGCCCTCCTGCCACCAGACCGAGTCTCCGGTGACGACCGCGAACGCCAGCGACACCCCTGCTCGCGCAACGTCTAGCGCTGAGATAGGTGATGTCCAAGTGCCGTAGGGTGCGGTTGTCATGTGCTTATCCATATCACGAGAACCTCATATCCTAGAGGAGTGACCGAAGCCAGGACCTTTGAGATCCGCACCTACGGATGCCAGATGAACGCGCACGATTCCGAGCGCCTGGCTGGTCTGCTGGAGAACGCCGGCTACGTCCCAGCGCCGGACGGCGAGACCGCCGACGTGGTGGTCTTCAACACCTGCGCGGTCCGGGAGAACGCGGCTGACCGGCTCTACGGCAACCTTGGCCACCTCCTGCCGGTGAAAAATGCCCACGAGGGCATGCAGATCGCCGTTGGCGGCTGCCTGGCCCAGATGGAGCGGACCCGGATCACGACGAGGGCCCCGTGGGTCGACGTGGTCTACGGCACGCACAACATGGCCTCCCTGCCGGAGCTGCTAGAGCGAGCCCGCGAGCGGAACAGCGCGCAGGCCGAGTTCGAGGAGACCCTCGAGACGTTCCCGAGCCTGTTGCCTGCCCGCCGCAAGTCGCCGTACTCCGCCTGGGTGGCGATCTCGGTCGGTTGCAACAACACCTGCACGTTCTGCATTGTCCCGTCGCTGCGCGGCCGGGAAAAAGACCGCCGTCCGGGTGACATCCTCGACGAGATCCGGAGCCTCGTCGCCGACGGCGTGCTCGAAGTCACCCTGCTGGGCCAGAACGTGAACTCCTACGGCGCCGAATTCGGTGATCGGGCCGCCTTCGGCAAGCTGCTGCGCGCCTGCGGCGACATCGAGGGCCTGGAACGGGTCCGCTTCACCTCCCCTCATCCGAGGGACTTCACCGACGATGTGATCGAGGCCATGGCCGAGACGCCCAACGTCATGCCCAGCCTGCACATGCCCCTGCAGTCCGGCTCGGACTCCATCCTGCGCGCGATGCGCCGTGCCTACCGCCGGGACCGGTACCTGTCCATCCTGGGCAACGTCCGGGACGCAATCCCCGATGCCGCGATCACTACCGACATTATAGTCGGATTCCCCGGAGAAACAGAACAGGATTTCGAAGAGACCCTTGATGTCGTGCGCGTCGGCCGGTTCGCCGGAGCATTCACGTTCCGCTACTCGATCCGGCCTGGCACGCCAGCCGCTGAGATGGACGACCAGGTGCCCGCCGCGGTGGTGCAGCAGCGCTACGACCGGCTGGCCACGCTGGTGGAAGAGGTCGGATACGCGGAGAACCAGCGGCTTGACGGCTCGGTCGTCGAGGTCATGGTCGCCGAGGGAGAGGGCCGCAAGGACGCCGCGACCCACCGGATGTCTGGCCGCGCCCGGGACAACCGCCTCGTGCACTTCACCCCGTTCGACGCCGCGCCCCGCCCCGGCGACGTGGTCACGCTCCGCGTCACCGGCGCCAAGCCGCACTACCTGCTGTCGGACGTAGCGCCGCTCGCCGTCCGTCGCACCCGCGCCGCCGACCACTGGGCCGCCAACCAAGCACAAGAACTTCAGGTATCAGAACGCCGCGAGCCGGTCTCCCTGGGCATGCCCACCCTCCGATGATGCTCATCGCGGTCGTGGGGGCGACGGCGACCGGGAAGTCGTCGCTCGCCATCGAGCTGGCACGGGCGCTGGACGGCGAGGTGATCAACGCCGACTCGATGCAGCTCTATCGCGGTATGGACATCGGCACCGCGAAGGTCACCGTTGCCGAGCGTCACGGCATCCCCCATCATCTGCTGGACATCTGGGATGTCACCAAGACCGCCAGCGCCGCCGAGTACCAGGAGCTGGCCCGCGAGGTCATCGACGGCATCAACGACCGGGGGCGGCGGCCGATCCTGGTCGGCGGATCTGGACTGTATATCAGGGCCGCGCTGGACGACTTGACGTTCCCGGGCACCGACCCCGAGGTCCGCGCCCGGCTTGAGGCGCAGCTGGCGGCCCACGGGTCAGAACCGCTGTATGAACGCCTCCGCGAGCAGGACCCGGAGGCGGCCGCGGCGATCCTTCCGTCGAACGGCCGGCGCATCGTGCGGGCTCTTGAGGTCATCGAGATCAGCGACCGCCCGTTCAGCGCGACGATGCCGGGGTACAGCGGCGGACGCCCCGCGATCCAGCTGGGTCTCACGCTGCCCAGGCCGGAGCTGGACCGGCGGATCGACGAGCGGGGCCGCCGGATGTGGGACGCGGGTTTCACCGGCGAGGTCGCGGAGCTGGAACTGCGCGGGCTGCGGGACGGGATGACCGCCAGCCGCGCACTGGGATACGCGCAGGTGCTGCGCTCCCTGGCGGGGGAGTGGACCGACGAATTCGCGCGGGAGGAGACGATCCGCGCCACTCGCCGTTTCGCCCGGCGTCAGGAGTCCTGGTTCCGCCGCGACCCGCGAGTGACCTGGATCGACGCCGCGGAACCAGGCCTGGCCGACCGGGCGCTCGACCTGATCAGGCAGGGCGCCGGGCGGTCGGCGCAAGCGTGACGTCGTCCAGCGATGTGAGCCGTTCGCGGAGCGCGTCGGCCTCCTCGGGCGCGACCGCCACGGCGATCGCAAGCGCCTGCTCCCAGGCATGGACGGCGCTGTCGGGGAGGCCGCTGTCCAGGTACGCGTCGCCCAGCGCGCTGAGCGACATGTACTCGGTGAGTGCGTTTCCCACTTCCCGGTACAGGGAGATGGCCTCTAGGTAACAGGAGATCGCCGTGGGATCCTCGCCGAGCCCATGGTAGGCCCGGCCCAGGGTGTCGAGCGCGTCCGCCAAGTCGGCGCGAGGACCCGCGCCGCGGAGCCGGTCCACCGAGCGCTGGCAATGCACCCGCGCCTGATGGAAGTCCTCCGCCCCGACATAGAACCAGCCGAGGGCATTCTCCGCGACCGCGACCGCTACCGGGTCGCCGTGCTCGACGCGTAGCCGCAGGGCCTCGCGGGCGTGGATGAGCGCGTCACCGGGTAGGCCCTGAGATCCCAGCAGCACCGCGCGCCGGTGATGCGCCATGGACAGGTAGGGCCGGTCACCGCGTTCGGTGAACGTCTCCATGGCCTGATCCAGCATCTTGTGCCCCTGCTCGGTGTCCACGACGTGCACGGTCGGGCACGCGCATTCAGACAGTGAGCGGGCCCGCAGCCACGGATCGCCGAGCCGCTCGGCGGCGGCGAGCGAGAGTTCCCTGGCCGCGGCATCCTCGTAACGCTGCGCGTACCTGAGCAGATACGGTCCTGTCGTCCAGGAGATCTGCCAGCAGTAGTCGTCCATGCCGAGGCTGAAGGCGCGAGAGGCAACGGTGCGGAGCGCGGGATGCTCGGCGCGCATCCAGCTGAGAGCGTCCCGGTGGGACTGGAACCGCTCGGGGACGGCGCCAGGCTGGGGCGCCGGCGTGCTCGGCGTGTCGCGGCCAGGGTCCAGCCGCGCCGTCGCCGCCTGGGCGGACCGCATGTAGTAGTCGAACATCCGGCGCTGGGCCGCGTCGCGGCTCTCGGCGGTCTCGGTCGCGTTCGCTTGCTCGGCGGAGTAGGCACGGAGCAGGTCGTGGAAGCTGAACCGGCCGGGCACGTGCTCGGTGAGCAGCGAAGTGCCGGTGAGCTCGGAGAGGACGGCCCGCGCCTCCGCCTGCGACAGCCCGGCCAGGCTGGCGGCCGCCGACGTGGTCAGGTCCGGGCCCGGATGCAACCCGAGCAGCCGGAACATCCGCGCGGCCCGGTCGCTGAGCTGCTGGTAGGACCAGGAGAACACGTGCCGGACGTCGGTGGTCATGTCGCCGACGGTGAGCACGTCGAGTCGCTGGCGGCGATCACGAAGCTCGGCGACCAGCCGGCCGAGCCGCGCGCCCGGGCTGGTGGCAGCTCTCGCGGAGGCGACGCTCAGCGCGAGCGGCAACCCGGCGCACAACCGGATCAGTTCGTCGACAGCCTCCGGCTCGTCGTCTGCCACCGCCTGGCCCAGCCGGGCGGCGACCGCCTCCTTGGCCTCGTCGGTGGTCAGCAGGTCCAGGCTCAGCGGCCGGGCGCCCTCGGCGGCGACGAGCCCGGCCAGCTGGCTGCGGCTGGTGATGATGGCCATGCATCCGGGGCTCGCCGGGAGCAGCGGCCTCGTCTGGTCGGCGGTGCGCGCGTTGTCGAGTACGACTAGGACGCGCTTGCCTGCCAGCAGGCTGCGGTACAGGCCGACCTGCCCGTCCAGGGATTCCGGTACTCGCTGGGGCGGCACGCCCAGCGCGTGGAAGAACCCGGCGAGCGCGTCCTGGGGTTCGACTGGCGACCCGGACGGGTCGAAGCCGCGCAGGTTCAGGTACAGCTGGCCGTCGGGGAACCGGATGGCCACCCGGCGGGCGAACCTGATGGCGAGCGTGGTCTTGCCGATACCGGCCGTGCCGGTGACGAGCGCGACCGGAACGGCCCGCTGGCGCTGGCCGTCGTCGCCGGGAAGCAGGGACCACAGCAGGTCGAGCTCGGCGAGCCGGCCGGCGAACCCGGCCGCCTCCAACGGCACCTGTGCGGGGACGGCGGGCCGGTCGCGGTGCGGCGGTTCTAGCCGTTCGTCGGCGGCCGGTTCGGCTTCCACGGCCTGATCCGCGAGTACCAGCTGGTAGATCCGGTTCAGCTCCGCTCCGGGGTCGAGTCCAAGGTCCTCGGCGAGTAGCTGCCGGATGTCCGCGTAGACCCGCAGCGCCTCCGCCTGGCGGCCGCTGCGATGCAATGCCAGCATCAGCAGCCCGCGCGGCCGCTCGCGTAGCGGATGCTCAGCGGTGATCGCGATCAGGTCGGGTATCGCCTCTTCGAGGTTGCCCGCCGCCAGCAGCACGTCGGCGAGTTCCTCGGCGGCGGTGGTGCGAAGCTCCTCAAGCCGACGCCGCTCGGCCTCGGCAAATGGCCCGGGCACGCCGGTAAACGCGGTGCCGCGCCAGGTTCTTAGCCCCTCGCGCAGCGCCGCGACGGCACCGGTCAGGTCGGCCGCGGCCCGCAGTTCCCTGGCCAGGTCGAGGCAGTTCGCGAAGCTGGCCGCGTCGAGCGCGCCGGGCTCCAGGCGCAGCAGGTAGCCGGCGGCCTTAGAGACGAGCACGCTCGGGCTGTCGCCCGGCTGTCGGGCCGGCTCGAGGATCTTGCGCAGCCCCGCGACGTAGGTGTAGATCCCGCTGTCCACATTCGTCGGAGGCGCGGAGCCCCACAGTGCGTCGATGAGTTCCTCGCGGGACACCACCAGCCCGGCCCGCGTAGCGAGCACCCCCAGCAAAGCGCGTTGCCTGGGCGGCCCTGGTGAGATCTCCTGGTCCTCACGCCACACGGTGACCGGACCAAGCACCCCTACCCGCAACTGGACCACCGTTTCCCCTTTCGTCCGGGGCCATTTTTCCGAGAGTAACCCGTTGATATCAAACGCGCTGCCCAGACGGTTATGAATTCCCGGTAACGGTGTCCGGGATATGCCCAGCGTGCAATCCCATCCGCGTGCAATCCCATCGCACCCTCGTTGACCTGGAGTTTTACCAGAAATGGGTCAGGAGCCGAGGCGATACGCACGCTGCGCATTTTCCGTGCAGATGAGGCGGGTGATGCGTTCCGCGTCGGTCTCGGTCCAGTCGCCATCGGTCAGGCCCGCCGACAGGAACGCCGACAGGCCACGGCGGAAATGCAGCGCGCCGAGGTAGTACAGCTCGGGCAGGCCGAACGCGTCCGAGGAAAACAGGAACTTGCCGAACGGGACCAGTTCCAGCGCCTCGGCGAGCAACGCGGCCGACTGGCGTCCGACGTTATGGGTGGCCAGTCCGAGGTCCGCGTAGACCAGCGGGAACACCTGCGCGAGATAGCCCGCGTGCCGGTGGAACGGGTAATTGTGCAACAGCATGATCGGCGAGCCGGTCGGCTCGAGCGCCCGCAGCAGCGGGGTGAGCAGCAGCGGATCGCACCGGTGCAGGTCCACGTCCCGGTCGCCATAACCCACATGGAACTGCACCGGCAACCCGAGCTCGGCCGCGGCCCAGATGAAGAACCGGTGCAGCGTCTCGTCGGCGAGCCGGCCTGCCCCGGCCGACAGCCACCGGTCCGCCGCCCGCGCCACGTCGCGGTCATCAGGGCGGGCCGGCGACAGGTCGAGCCCTACCCGGTACGCGGCGATGGACTTGACCGCGACAACCGGCGCACCAGCCGTGCCGCCCCGGCGGGTCGCGGCGGACAAGGCCGACCGGTACGCGTCGGCGAAACCGGCCGCCGTCACCCCGGAAGACACCACCGTCGAGGCCAGCGCCTCCAGGCGGAGCACCTCACGGGCCGTGGCCCCGGCGAGTTCACCCATCTCCTCGGGTGAGAACAGCCGGTCGCCATGAAACCCGGTATCGACGAACATCGCGCCCAGCCACGCCTGCCCGAGGAACCGCCGCACCACCTCGGGAACCCCGAGTTCCGCTCGCCGCGCGACGTACGAGGCGAGCGATACACCGGGCGGGAGGTCCAGCACCGGCGGGCACCAGCGCATAAACGAGAAGCCCGCCAGCGAGTCGAGGGTGCCCGCGCCCTCGTCCAGCAGGCTGACGATGTCACCGGCCGACACGCCGTCACGTAGGACGCCGTGGCAGTGATGATCGGTCAGCGACTGGGCGGCTATCCAGGGAAGCACGTCGTTCAGGGGACTGGCTCCCGCCGTTCTGAATCGGTAATGGTGGCGGTAAGTGCGGCGCCCAGCCGGCGGGCGGCGCGCGGCATCGCGAAGACGGCGATGACCGCGGCGAGGAGCCAGCCGCCGGTGACGATCGGGTACCAGTGCCCAGGACCGGACGACGGATACGGGAAGACGTTCCGGTAGAGCGTGTAGCCGAGCAGCAGGATCGCGGCGATCGGGATGATCACCTGCCAGGTCGGGACGGTCATCTTCCGCCGGACGAAGACCAGCAGCGTCATCCCGATGGTGGCCAACGCGTATGCGACGAGCAGGATCAGCGTCCCGACCGTGCCGGACCAGTCGAACGCGTTGGTAGCGGTGGCGCCGGCCACCAAGTACACCACGTAGATCGCGGCGACGAGCAACGTGACGAACAGCGTCGCGTTGGCTGGGGTACCCCAGTGGGACGGCTTGCCGAGCCCGCGCGGGCCGAACGAGTCGCGCGACATCGCGAACACCAGGCGAGACGCGCCGACGACGCAGGCTAGGCAGCAGCCGAACGCTGAGATCATGGTCCCGAAGGTGATGAGGTTCCCGACCCACGAGGCGACATAGGAAGAGCCCAGGCCGCCAAGCAGCGACGGGGACGAGGCGAACGCCGACACGCCCTTGGCCGAGGTCCCGAAGCCCATCATCTCCGCCGCCGTCACGACCACGAAGTAAACGCCGCCGAACAACGCGACGCCCATGATCGCGCGGGGGATGTCGCGCCGCGGGTTCTTGGCCTCTTCGCCGAGCGTCGCCGATGCTTCGAAGCCGGCGAACGACAGGAAGCCGAACACCACGCCAAGGAACACCGCGGACTGGCTGATGCCGTGGGGCACGGTGAAGACCTTCATCGTGAACGTCTCGTGACCAGGTGCGTTCCCCGCGATCAGCCGGACGAACACCACGATGGTGACGAGCAGGATGAGCGCGACGGTGGTGGATTCGATGATGAGCAGCGTGTTGGTGCCACGACGGGACGGCAGTGCCGCGACGACCAGGGCGAGTACGAGTATGAACGTGATGAGGAACCACGGCGCGTACGACGGCGGGTGCGGCCAGATGCCGAGCGTCTGCAGCAGCCCGGTGCCGAAGATGCCGAACGCGGCCGCGGTGGTGACCGCGTAGAACACGTACGTGCCGACCAGGCCCCAGCCGGCGACCACGCCCGCGCGGGCGCCGAGCGTCGCGCCGACGAACGCGTAGACCGAACCCGGATGGTGGTAGTACTGGCACAGCCGGACGAAGGTGTACGCCACCAGCAGCACGCCGACGGCCGCGATCAGGAAGGTGAGCGGGACCGCGTACCCGGCTGTCGCGGCGCTGGCCTGCGGGTTGATATTGGCGGCCATCGACGGCGCCATAAGGGCGAGGGATAGGCCAACCGCCTGCCAGACAGATAGCGATCGGCGCAATTGTGGCGGGGCGTCTGTGGTGGTCACGGGCTTGGCTGGAGCTGACACGGCGTTCCTCCCCAAATGTCTTGGCTGGTAAGCATGCATGATCACGACGCGCAAGGGAAGGGGTGTGTGCGAAGAATTAACACGGACGGCTGAACCGGAGGAGCTAGACGGCACGTTACTAAAAGTAGATGGATGGTACCGACCCGTAGTGGGTACAAACCCAGGGGGTGATCGCGAATGTCCGCAGCCTATCCAGTGCTTCGTCCCGCTCTTGGTCGCGAGCGAGCGGCCCGTGTGTTCCCCGGCACTCCGGTCTCTATTGAGCGAGCCCGCGCCTTCGTCGCGGCCGAGCTCGCGGGCTGTCCGGCTCAGGACACGCTGGTGACGTGCGTGTCGGAGCTGTGTACCAATGCGATTCGTCATACGCGTTCTGGCGCTGGAGGAGTGTTCACGGTCGAGGTGATTCGCCCTCGCGAAGGTGTCGCCTGCGTCGCGGTCACTGACGGCGGTGGTGATGGCGAGCCGCGGGTGCGCCCAGTTGAGCGTCGTTTCGACGGACTGCTGAAGTACCCGTCAGACGTGTCAGACCTGGCCGAAGGCGGCCGCGGGTTGTCGCTGGTCGCCGCGCTGACCTCTCGTTGGGGTCACTTCCCGGCGGGTCAGGCGGGCGGGGGCCGGACCGTCTGGGCCGAGGCGACTTGGCCGATCGGAGTCCCGTCATCTCATAGGTGAGATACCATATTCGGTATGAGCGAGGATTCGCTACCCGCGTTGCCGGGTTTCCGTGAGATGGCGCTCCGCCGGATGGCGGATTCGCGCGCGGACCTGATGCACGACCTGGCGGCCCGGCGCGAGGCCGTCGGCCTCACCCAGACCGAGGTCGCCGCGCTGATGGGCACCTCGCAGTCGGCGGTCGCCCGGCTAGAAGCCGGTACCGCCGACCTTCGCGCCTCAACGCTAGAACGCTACGCGGCGGCGGTGGGCGCGCATATCGACTGGAAGATCACATCCTGATTAGGGGACGGCACATGACGTTCACCGCCCGGCTTCCCTGGCTCCCGGACGAGCCGATCCGCACCCCGCGGACACCTACACCGCGGCCCGACCCGGGACCGCTGCCGGTCACCAGGGTGTGGCTGGACCCGGGCCAGGCGCTGTATGAGCGCCTGCTCGATAAGCGCATCGTGCTCGCGGCCGGCATCCTGGACGACGACGCGGCGACGCGGCTGTCGGCTCAGCTGCTCACCCTGGACGCCGAGGGCCCCGACCCGATCCGCCTCGAGCTGCAGAACCCCCGGTCCGAGCTGCCCGCCGCGCTCACCGTCATGGGCGTGCTCGACACGCTGCGTTCCGAGGTACGCGCGCACGCCAGTGGTGAGATCGCGGGCCCCTCGCTGGGCGTGCTAGCCGCGTGCCACACTCGCCTCGGCTACCCGAACTCGTCGTTCACTCTCTCCGAGCCCCGGGTCGACCTCGGCGGCGTCCTCACCGCCTCCGCGCTGGCCGCGAGGGAGCAGCAGGTCCAGCGGATGCTCGACTCGCTGTTCCACCGGCTAGCCGAGGTCACCGGCCGCGAAGCCGACGAGATCCGCTCCGACGCCCACAACGGCCGCACCCTAACCGCCGCCGAAGCCATCGGCTACGGCCTCCTAACCGGCCGCCCCACCCCCGACTAACCTCGCTCCCTGCGGCTCGTGGCCCGCGTGGCCCGCGCCCCCCTGCGGCCCGTAGCCCGCCTCTGCGCGGCCCGCCACTTCCGCGCGCCCGAGCCACCCAAATGTCCCTTATGTCGCGCATATCCGCCTCCGGCGCTCCTCCACTACCCCAGCGATGGCCCATCGCTGGCGTCCTAGCCCCACCGATGGGCCATCGCTGGCCCGGTGCCGGAGGCGGAGCGCTTGCCGTCAGGACGGTCAGTTCCGGGTGGTCGGATACCGTCAGTTACGAATTGCAATGTTTCGAGGACTTAGAGCAACTTTTTTGGGCTTTGGGTCTCGGCAAACGAGGTTTCCCTCGTTAGCATCGAACCGAGAGGGCCTCCCGTACGAAGTTAAGAGTGGAAGGACCGCGCGCCACTATGACCACGGTGTGCATTTTGCTGAATACCCGGAGTAACAGAT
>JBEKHI010000095.1:0-22546 GCA_050012355.1 Streptosporangiaceae bacterium
GGTCGAACGCCTGGGTGTAGGCGGATTCGTAGTACAGCGGGTTGACGTTGATGGCGACCAGTTCGACCCGGCTCCTGTCGGCGCCGAGGAGCTGCCCGGCCTGCCGGAATTCCTGCGCTATCAGCGGGCAGTCGGTAACGCACACCGGGTCGAGGAAGGTAAGCAGGATCACCTTGCCGCGCAAGCTGGCCAATGTCACCTGGCGGCCATTCTGGTCGGTGAGGGTGAAGCCAGGAGCGGGCAGGTTGTCCGGGGCGGCCGGGCCGTCGAGGGCCAGCGCGAGGATGTTGCTGGCGGCTGGGGCCGCCTGTGCCTCGGCCATCGGCGCGGTACCGAGGATGAGGACGCCGATGGCGCCGACCGAGACCATCGTCCCGAAGCTGGCGGCCGCTATCGACCGCTGCAACGTGGCTGGTTTGAGGATGCCCCGCCAGCCCGTGCTGGCCAGCACCTCGGCGGTGACCGGTTCCTCGTCCGCCGACGGCTCCTCCGCCGGGGCTTGAGCGCTGGCCGGTACGCGGGTGAACGCCAGGTAGCCGCCCCCGGCCAGCAGGGCCAGCGGGATCATGCTGTTCGGGTCGGTGCCTAGCCCGCCGAAGAAGCCAAGGTCCTGAATCAGCACCCAGACCACCAGGCACAGTGCGATATACGCGATCAGCGCCGACCGGATAATCGCGCGCCGACCGGAAAGGAAGGCGAGGCCGGTGCCCGCGAGCATGATCACGACGACAAGGTTGACCGCGAACCCGTCACGGCTGACGAAGCCGCCGAAGCCGGACACTAGGCTCGCGATGAACTGCGGCTGGGACGTCTGCGCCATCGACTGGATCATGTTGACGAGAGTGTCCTGCTGCCCATTCGAAGTACCCCAGAACCCGCGTCCGGGCCAGGCCTGCAGGACGGCCATACCGACCAGGAACACGCCGTACCCGGCCAGCACCGCGCGGCCCAGCCGCGGTGTCCGCCACCACCGGTCTGGCGACACGAGCAGCGCGCCGGCTACGCAGTACACCAGCACCGAGCCCGGGGCTCCGGTCAGCCAGGTCAGGCCGGGGGCGAAGATACCGCCGAACGCTTCGCCGAACACCCAGACCACCAGGCCCCAGCCCACGCTGACCGCCGCGGCCAGCCGGGACAGCGATCCTCGCGGGGCGGCGAGCAGCCAGAGCCCGATCCCGATCTGGATCCATACCGTGGCCGCGCCGGCCTGGACCGGGTGATACGACCAGGTGGTGCCCGCCCAGTTGACCAGGTGCTGCACCCACTGCGGTGAACTGGACGCGGTGGGCTCGATGACCTGCGATGGGAGGCCGACCGCCATATCCGGCTGCACCTGAAGCAATCCGTCGAGCACCCATAGCAGTCCGAAACCGATCCGCAGCGCCTGACGTCCGGCCGGCTCAGGTGCCACGTCCAGCGCTGGACTCTGTGTGTGGTCCCGCACGGCGACCCAGCCGATCGAGAGCAGCGCGAAGATCAGCAGGGCGAACAGCCCTTGGTGCAGCAGTGCCGCGTGGAAGGCCGCGACCACCGTGGGGTCGTTGACGTTCAGGCCACTGTTCATCCCAGGCATTGCGTTCCGCCATCCTCCATGACACGCTGGCCCGCACACACCCAGCGGTAACACCGTAAACCGGAGATCTCCGGAAGCGGCCAGCGGGGGGCGGATGATGATGAAATTGTCATCCGGGCCCGCGATACCGCCGCGGGCCTGGTACGGTCAGCCTACTACTACGTCCTGTAGGAGTTTGGGTGGACCGTACGGAGGCGACAGGCAATGTGGCGGCACGACAGGACGGGTCCGGCCGGGCGGCGAGCAACCGTGCTCGTGCTCGTGGCGGCCGGGATGGTTCTGTTGGTGTCCGGGTGCAGCGGCGCGTCCGCGAAGACGGCAAGCGGGGCAAGAGCGGCCAGCGGCCAGCGGGTCGAGGTCATGGCTAGTTCGATCTCCGGCATGGGCACGGTGCTGGTCACCAGCAAGGGATATGCGCTGTACATGTTCCAGCCCGATAATCGCCGGGCCGTGACGTGTACCGGGACCTGCGCGGGAACATGGCCGCCGCTGATGCTCCCCTCGGGAGCCACGCTGGTGGCCGGGCCGGGCGTGCGTGCGTCTCTACTCGGCAGCGATCCGGATCCCTCGGGCGGCCGGGTCGCCACCTATGACGGCTGGCCGCTGTATACCTACAGCGGTGATATCCAGCCGGGACAGGCGACCGGACAGAGCATCGATCTCAATGGCGGTGTGTGGTACGTGCTGAGCACCTCTGGTCAGCCAGAAATTCCCCAGCCATGACGGCGCCACGTCTGCCGCGTCCCGGCCGCCGGGCCGTCTTGCTGGGCGGCGGCCTGGCCATCGGTGTCGCCGGGACGGGTACCGCCTGGGCGGTTACCGGGAACGGAACCGGGGCATCCGCTGCCACAACGGTCCCTTCCGCCGTGGTCCCGCCCGATGACGACCTGATGCGGGAACACGGCGTCCTGAAGCGGGTCCTGCTGTGCTACCGCGAGATGACCAGCCAGATACTCGCCGGACATCCGGTGACCGCCGCGGACCTGCAAGGCGCGGCGCTGATCATCCACGACTTCATCGAGGGGTTCCACGAGGGACTGGAGGAAGGCTATGTCTTCCCCCGGCTGCTGCATGCGCAGCAGCTCACCAGCACCGTCGACACCCTGCTGGTCCAGCACGCCCGGGGGCGGGTCATCACGCAGTTCATTCTCGCGCAGGCGACCGCTAAGGGAGTTGCCAGCCGGGCGACGCTCGCCGATCTCGCCGCGGCCATGCAGGCCTTCGTCCGGATGTATGAGCCGCATGAGGCACGCGAGGACACCGTTGTGTTCCCGGCTTACCGGCAGCTCCTGTCCGCGACCGAACTCACCGACCTGGGCCAGCACTTCGCCGATCTGGAGCGCGAGCAGTTCGGCACCGACGAGTTCACGGCGATGACCGGCCGAGTCGCGGGGATCGAGCAGAACCTGGGCATCTACGACCTCACCCAGTTCACCCCGCAGGTCACTCAGTACTTGCCGAAGGAATGAGTCACGGGGTACCCGGCGCCGTCACCGTCGCGTCGATGGTGACCTGCCCGGCGTTACGAAATACCAGGGTCAGCGGGACGCTGCCCTTGGACTCGTACGCCACCGGGTCCACGAGGACCGCGTCGTCGCCCAACGGGCTCAGCGTGACCGTGCCGTGGGCGGGGATGACCACGCCCGCCAGCGGCGTCTGGCCCGGGAGCCGGGTCAGCAGGACGCGCCGGGCGTCGGGGCTGCGGACCGAGAGCAGTTCGTCCGGCGTGCTGGCCAGGTTCTTTACCGTAATGTACGTGCTCGCCGTCTTCGCCGTATCCGCGATGGCGGCCGTGAAGCCGCGCATCGGCACCGCGGCTAGGGGCACTTGAATGCGGATCCGCGAGATGCTGCCCGTGCCGCCGGCGCTGACCCATGCCGATAGCAGCCCGATCAGGACCACCGCGCAGATCACCGGCCCCGCGGCGGAGCGTACGAGGTCGCGCAGCCAGTCGCTCACCGGTACGGTCCCGGGCGGAAACGACGCAGCCGCAGGCTGTTGGAGGTCACCAGCAGGGAGCTGACGGACATGGCGATCCCGGCGAACAGCGGATTGAGATAGCCGAGCGCCGCTAGCGGGATCGCGATCACGTTGTACCCGAAGGCCCAGATGAGATTGGTCCTGATGACCGCGACCGTGGCGCGGGCAAGTTGCACGGCATCCCCGATGCTCTCCGGGTCTCCCCTGACCAAGGTGAGATCGGCGGCGCCGATGGCGGCGTCGGTGCCCGTGCCGACGGCCATGCCGAGGTCGGCCTGGGCGAGGGCGGCCGCGTCGTTGACCCCGTCCCCTGCCATCGCCACCGTCAGGCCGTCAGCCTGCAGCCGTCGGATGACGCCGGCTTTGCCGTCCGGCCGGACCCGCGCGAATACATCGGCGGCCGGGATGCCGAGCCGTCCGGCCACGGTTCGCGCGGCGCGCTCGCTGTCCCCGGTGAGCAGCACGGTGCGCAAGCCCAGTTGATGCAAGCGCGCGATCGCGGCCGAACCACCCGGCCGTGGTACATCGCCGACCGCCAGTACCGCGCGTGCCAGTTCATCCCAGCCGACCATAACGACGGTTTGCCCGGCCTCCTCGGCACTCTCGGCCGCCCTGCGCAATTCAGCTGGCACGGTCTCGAACATCGCGGGACTGCCGACCGCGACCGAGCGGCCTTGAACCATGCCCCGCACTCCCACGCCCGGCAGGTTAACGAAGTCGGTCACCCGTTCCAGACCGCCGAGACGGGCGCCAGCCTCGCGGGCAATGGCCTGGCCAACCGGGTGCTCGGACGCGTCCTCGACGGACCCGGCCAGCAGCAGTACTTCGTCCTCGGTTATCCCCTGCGCGGTGGTGACGGCATGCAACGTCATTTTGCCGGTGGTCATCGTGCCGGTCTTGTCCAGGACGACGACCCGGATCCCACGGGCCGCCTCCAGCGCGTGTGCGCTCTTGACCAGGATGCCGAGCTGAGCGCCGCGGCCGACCGCCGCCAGCAACGCGGTGGGTGTCGCCAAGCCAAGCGCGCATGGGCAGGCGACCACCAGCACCGCGACGGCGGCGCTGCCCGCGGACGCGCCGGACAAGCCGGCCCCCAGCCAGAAACCCAGGGTGGCGACGGCGAGACTGATCACGCACGGGACGAAGACCGCGGCCACCCGGTCGGCTAGCCGCTGGGCGGCGGTCTTAGAGCCTTGCGCCTCGCTGACCAGCCGGGCGATCTGAGCGAGTAGCGTGTCGCCGCCCACCCGGACGGCGCGGATCACCAGCCGGCCGCTCATGTTCAAGGTCGCACCGGTCACCTCGTCCCCCGGCCCGACCTCGGCGGGCATGGACTCCCCCGTCACCAGGGACGCGTCAACCGCGGAGCCGCCCTCCACGACCACGCCGTCAACGGCGATCTTCTCGCCGGGCCGGACCACGAACAGGTCACCGGGTATCAGCTCGCCGACCGGTATCCGGTGCTCGGCGCCATCGCGCAGCACGGCCACGTTCTTCGCCGCGAGCTGGGCTAGCGCGCTGAGCGCCGACCCAGAACGGTTCCTCGCCCGCGCTTCCAGATAGCGTCCGGTCAAGACCGCGGCCGTCACCCCGGCGGCCACCTCCAGGTACAGCGGATGCCCGCTGACCGAGGTGAACGTGAACGCGAAGGACATCCGCATCCCCGTCAGGCCGGCGCCGCCGAACAGCAGCTCGTACAGCGACCAGCCGAACGAGACGGCCACCGCCAGACTGACCAGCGTGTCCATCGTCGCCGCGCCGTGGCCGAGCCCGGTCCACGCTGTCTTGTGCAGCGGCCAGGCGCCCCACACCGCCACCGGCCCGGCCAGCAGCAGGCTTAGCCATTGCCAGCCGGTGAACTGCGCCGCCGGAACCATCGCCAGCACGATCACGGCCACGGCCAGCGGGACGCAGACCACGACTCGCCAGCCCAGTTCCCGGATAGCCGGATCGATCCGCTGCTCGTCCTCGGGAGGCACCGGGAGCTCGGCGGAATATCCGCAGGACTGGATCACGCCCGCCAGTTCGGCGAGATCACGCCCGCCGACGCTAGTGAAGTAAGCGCGCCCGGTGGCGTAGTTGACGCTCGCCCGCACTCCGTCCAGCCGGTTCAGCCGGCGCTCTATCCGCGCCGCGCACGACCCGCAGCTCATCCCGCCCACCAGCAGCTCGGCCCGCACGTCGACATCGGCACTCGCCGTATCGCTCATGGCCGCCCGTTCCCCGCCGGGGCGACTGAGGAATGCCCGCCCATGTTCATGGATCCGGAACCGGTACCCGTGGATTGGGCCGTGCTCACCGGGCCAAGCCGTGCCCCCGCCGCGTAGGCACTGACGAAGACCACCACCAGCAACACCAGGAAGCCGCAGAGCTTCGCCGCTGGGCTCACACGCACTGTCCCTTCTCTGTGCCGTGTTGCGTAATCATGGCTAGCCTACAACTACGGGTCGTAGTAACTGACTTTGGTCAGGACTTATCTTTACGATGAAAGTGTTTCGCAGCGGAACGGATGGTCCTCGAACATGAGCGAAATGTAATCCGGTTCGCCCGCGTCAGGTTAGATCATAATGGGGTGGAGTTTGATAACCGGGGCAGCAAGCCGCGGGTAACCAGTCGACGTCCTCCCCGCTGGGTGGTTCCGTACCGTCCGGGAGACTCTCTACTACTACCTGTAGTATTCTTGCGATCGTGGACGAGCTGAGCGTCCTCGCGCGGAGCGCCGCGCGAGGTGACCGCGCAGCGCTCACCGAGGTGATCAGGGCCACCCAGAACGACATATGGCGGCTGTGCGCGCACCTTGTCGACCCGGGTTCCGCCGATGACCTGACGCAGGAGACCTACCTGCGCGCCCTGCCTGCGCTGCGCGGCTTCCGTGGCGAGGCTCCGCTGCGCGTGTGGCTCCTCGCCATCGCCCGGCGGGCCTGCGCCAGCGAGATCAGGACCCGGCAGCGAGACAGAGTCCTTGTCACCGCTACCACCGCCACGGAACTGGCGGGCGCGGACCCGGCGGATTCCATGGCGAGGGTAGATCTGCTCCTGCTGCTCACCGCGCTTGACGAGGATCGTCGGGTCGCCTTCGTGCTCACGCAGGTGCTCGGCTGCGGCTACGCCGAGACGGCGGAGATCTGCGACTGCCCGGTAGGGACGATCCGCTCCCGAGTGGCCCGGGCACGTGCCGACCTGGATGCCATGCTGCGGGACGACCGCGCCCACGCGAGCGACGGCAGCGCAGAAATGTGATCCGGTTTACGTCCGGTCAGATCATGACGAACAGCATGAAGGCCATGGTGACCCCCATCGCGATCCGGCAGATTACCGCCAACCCCGGGGACCGCAGCAGCTCGCGGGAAACGTCGCCGCTTTCCTCCGGCTGAGGCGGCGCGACGCCAACCGCGCTGCCGGAACCCGGGCCCGCACCGGAAAGGACGACGGTCGACGACCCGGCCAGCGCGAGTGTGGCGTTCGCGAGGCTGTAGCGCCTGCCAGAAAGCTGGTCAAGATCCCACACGCTATAGCCGGCCAGAACCAGCCCGAAGGCGAAGGCGAGGGTGGGGTAGCTGAGCGACTGCGTCGTTGCCCCGCCCATGCCGCTCATCCCTGATCCGGAGCCAGATGACGTCACGAGTGCCAGGTACATGTACAGCATCGCCGCGCTGTGCACCATATGCGGAGCACAGTGCCCGCCGGCTAGGGCCCGAATTCCGGAGACACGGGCATCGCGCACTACCTGCCAGACGAACCAGGCGGTCAGGACACCGAAGATGACCTCCCAGAGAGTATCCGGCAGGGTTCGAAGGCCAGCGGCGAGCATTCCCGCCATCGAGACGCCCATCAGCAGATGCGCGACGTCGACGTCAGGATGAGCCGTCCGGTGCCACAGCCATGCCGCGACCAGTCGTGCCGCGCTGACCGCCGCGACGACGAGCATGGTGGCCGCGAATATGTCAAGAATCCATGCTGGCGTCATCAGCCCGCGTTCCTTTCCGTGTCGGCGCTCAGCGCTCTGACCGGCCAGTAAGCCAGCGCGAGCAGGGCGAGCAGCAGCCCGGAGTTGGGATCGGTCGCGCCTCCGGCGAGTATCGTCCCGAACGCTTCTCCGACCACCCAGATCACCACGGCCACAACCAGGGCAAGTATCAAGGTGGCCCTGGCCGCCGGAGGCGGCAGGTAAACCCCGGCGGCGATAACCACGAACGCCACCGCGAGCATGATCGAGGCGGCCAGTCCCTGGTGGGCGACGAGTGCGGCCGCGTTCCTCTCGATGGCGGCCAGCCAGCCAGGCTCCCCGCTTTCCATCCCCGCGATCATGTCGTGGATTGCCTGCGGGGCCCGGTTCGCGGGCAGTAGTGCGAACCACGCGAAGCTCAGCCATAGCACTAGCCACAGCGCTCGTGCTATCTGCGTGCCCACCGCCCGTGCGGCGACGAACGGCGCCTCCCCCTGGCGGTCAGCAGGCCACAGCAGCACCGCGAGCAGCGCGTAGAGAATGACCGCGCCCGGAGCACCGTTGACAGGATCCGCGGTTCCGTTCAGGACTCCGCCGAGTCCCTCCCCGAACAACCACACCCCGAGCGACCACGCGATCGACGCGGCAAGGCCGATCTTCACAGTCGGGCGGAACGCGATGCCAAGCCCCAGCAGAAGCTGAATCGTGGCGAAGATGACGTTCAACAGCACAGCATGGTGCTCGACGAGCGTCGCGTCCCAGGTAATCGGGTGAGCGACGGCACCAGGGTTGCCAGGGGCCGTCGCGGCGAGCATCTGGCCGAACGCCTTGGTGAACATGAACGGCTGGTACTGCAGCAAACCATCGAGCAGCCAGATCCCGGCCAGGACAAGCTGGAGAACCCGCCGCGTGTCCAGCGAATGCGCACTGGCAACGACCGTGGTATCCGGACCGCGCCGCCACGCGAGCCGACCTCCCGCGACGGTCACGTCACTCATACCTGGTCCTCTCCTCCTATGGCCGCTGGAATTGCCCTCTAGAACGATAGAAGGGTCGTTACTGGCCGCGCAATAGTTGCGACCGAAAAGGGGATAAATGTCGGGTCGATCACACCGCGATAAAACCCCCTCCCGGTATTAGCTAAACCCGGGCAGGGTATTTCCCAAAAATCTTCGGGATGCCGGGAACTTTCCGGGCTCGCTGGCGCACTACTGGGTCATGGACTGCTATGAGGCCCGCGAGGCCATTTCGGCTTTGATCGACGGTGAAGACCCCGGCGTGGCGGCGGAGGAGGTTGACGCCCACCTCGCCAGCTGTGCTGGCTGCCGATCATGGCAGGAACGGGCACACGCGCTGACCAGGCGCGCAAGGCTTGGCGGTTCCTTCCTGGACCACGATCTGGCGCCCCGGGTGCTGACCGCCAGTCCCCCTGTCGCTGCCGGCCGCCGAAGCCTGGTGCAGAGAATCGGTTTGGTCGTCGTGGCACTGGCCCAGATGGCTATCACCATTCCGTTGCTCATCCTGGGGCATGACCACGACGCTGGCACCCATGCCGCGCATGAACTCGGATCGTTCGACCTGGCGCTGGCCGTCGCCTTTATTGTCGGCGCGGTGCGGCCGAAGCTGTCGGCCGGGCTCGCCTGGCCGTGCGCGGTGGCGGCGACGGGCCTGGTCGGCACCGCCATCATCGACTTGATCGGCGGCCAGACCATCGGCGCCGATGAGGCTCAGCACTTGATCGCCGTGGCTGGGGCAGCGTTGCTGTTCTGGCAGGCGCGGACCGCCGGGCGAGACAGCACCGTCGGCGCGGTGGCCATGGGTCCGGCAGCTGGCTGGGGGCGCGTCCTGCCATCGCCGTACGGCAAGCACGAGACGGCCGGGCAGGCGTCGCGCGACACGACGCCGCGCGGTGCCGCTAAGGAGACGGTCGCGTGACGCTGGCCAGTGCCGCGGACGCGCCGGTGGCGAACGCCGCCGTCCGGGAGATCGAGCTGTCGATCGAGGGCATGACCTGCGCGGCGTGCGCGGCACGGATCGAGAAGAAGCTCAGCAAGCTGCCCGACGTGACCGCCACGGTGAACTACGCGGCCGCGACCGCCCGGGTCACCGCCCCGGTCGCCATGCCGGTCGCGGACGTGATCGCCGAGGTCGAGAAGGCGGGCTATTCGGCTACCGAGCCCGAGCGAGTGCCGGACGGGCAGGACGCGGCGGCTTACGCCGCGTACCTGCGGCGCCGGCTGATCGTGGCGCTGATCTTCTTCGTTCCGCTGACCGACCTGTCGCTCATGCTGTCGCTGCTCCCGTCGCTGCGGTTCGCCGGCTGGCAGTGGCTACTAGTCGCTTGTGTGGCGCCGGTGGCTGTGTGGTGTGCCTGGCCGTTCCACCGGGCCGCGCTCAAGAACGCCCGGCACGGCACGTTCTCCATGGACACCCTCGTCTCGCTGGGCATCCTCACATCCTGCGGCTGGTCGCTGTATGCCATGTTCGTCCTGGACCGCGGGCAGCGGACTGAGACCTTCTGGCGGCTGCTGATCCATGGCTCCGGCGGCGGTATCTACCTGGAGACCGCCGCCACGGTTACCACGTTCTTGCTGGCCGGGCGGCTGTATGAGGCCCGGGCCAGGCGCATCTCCGGCGAGGCCATGCGTGACCTGGCAGCCGCGGGCGCCAGGGACGTGTGCCTGCTCACCCCGGACGGGACCGAGCGGCTGGTCCCGGCTGATGACTTGCGCCCCGGCGACATGTTCGTCGTCCGGCCCGGCGAGACCATCGCGGCGGACGGGGACGTGCTGTTCGGCCAGACAGCCGTCGATCGCAGCATGATGACCGGGGAATCGGTCCCTGGTGAGGCGGGCGAGGGCGACAGCGTCACCGGCGGCACCATCGCGCTCACCGGACGACTCGTGGTCCGGGCGGTGCGGGTCGGAGCCGATACCCAGCTCTCGCATCTGATCAGGCTTGTCGAGCGGGCGCAGGCCGACAAGGCGGCCATCCAGCGGGCAGCCGACCGGGTCTGCGGGATATTCGTCCCCGCCGTTATGGTCAGTGCTGTATTTACCCTGGCTGGGTGGCTGCTGGCCGGCGCGCCCGCTGGGCTCGCGATCAGCGCGGGCCTCGCCGTCCTGATCATCGCGTGCCCGTGCGCACTGGGCCTGGCGACCCCCGCCGCGCTGGTGGCGGCCTGCGGCCGGGGCGCGCGGCTCGGGGTGTTCATCAAGGGCTATCAGGCCCTGGAGTCCTCCCGGGCGGTCGAGGTGATCGTGCTCGACAAGACCGGCACCGTCACCACCGGCCGGATGTCACTGACCGGCGTACTCCCCGGCCACGGCGTCACCCGCGCCGAACTGCTGCGCTACGCCGGCGCGGTGGAGCACGCGTCCGAGCACGCGGTGGCCGCCGCGATCAGCGCGGCCGCCGCGCAGGAGGCCGGTCCGCTCCCCCCGGCCGCGGAGTTCCGGGCGCTGCCCGGGCTGGGTGCCCGCGGAATCGTCGACGGGCGCGAGGTGCTGGTCGGACGGGCGAAGCTGCTCGCCGAACACGGGATGGCGATACCCGCCGAACTCGACGAGCAGCGCCAGCGGTGGGAGCGTTCCGGCCGCACCACGGTGCTGATCGGCTGGGATGGTAAGGCCCGCGGCGTGGTCGCGGTGATGGACACGATCAAGCCGTCGGCGGCCCCCGCGATCGCCGAACTCCGCAGGCTCGGGCTGCACCCGGTCTTGCTCACCGGGGACAACGAGGCCACCGCCCGCGCCATCGCGGCCCAGGCCGGGATCGACGAGGTCATCGCCGGGACGCTCCCGGCCGCCAAGGCCGCGGTTATCGGCGGGATCCAGGCGGCCGGCCGGCCGGTGGCCATGGTGGGCGACGGGATCAACGACGCCCCGGCGCTCGCCGCCGCGGACCTCGGGCTCGCCCTCGGATCCGGCACCGATGCGGCCATCTGCGCCGCCGACCTGATCCTGCTCAGCGATGACCTGCGAGTCGTCGCGAGCGCGATCACGCTGTCTCGGGCCACGTTCCGGACCATCCGCCGCAACCTGGTGTGGGCGTTCGGGTACAACATCGCGGCGATCCCACTGGCCGCGCTCGGCTTTCTCAACCCGGTCATCGCTTCGGCCGCGATGACCCTGTCCTCGATATTCGTCGTGTCGAACAGCCTCCGGCTGCAGCGACACAACGTCAAGTCAGGCCACATGGCGGAGGGGAAAGATGCACGGTTACACCCACGACAGGGACAACTACCTCAGGCGGCTACGGCGCATCGAGGGGCAGGTCAGAGGCCTGCAACGGATGATCGAAGAGGACCAGTACTGCATCGACATCCTCACCCAGGTCTCCGCCGCGACCAGGGCGCTGCAATCGGTGGCCCTCGGTCTCCTGGAGGAGCACATCGGCCACTGCGTCAGACAAGCCGTCGCCGAGGGGGGCGACGACGCGACCGACAAGGTCCGCGAAGCCTCAGAGGCGATCGCCCGTCTCGTCCGTTCCTGATCTCAGAAGGAGAGCGAATGACAACGACGACCTACCCGGTGGCAGGGATGAGCTGCGAGCACTGCGCGAACGCGGTGACCAGTCAGCTAACCAGCCTGGATGGGGTCACGGGCGTGACCGTCGATCTCGTGCCGGGAGGCATATCCCTTGTATCGGTTACCGGTGACGCGCCACTGCCGGACGAGGTCGTCACCGCGGCACTCGAAGAAGCCGGTGATTACCAGATCTCCGCCACCTCCTGAAGCATGCTGGCTGCCGGGGCAAGCTCAGCTCGCCCCGGCAGCCAGCATTCAGCCCGCGATCAGCGCGGAGACGGCGTCATCGAGGCGGCCTGAACGTGCCTCCTCGAGTAGCACCTGCAACTGATCCGCGCTCATCTCCACGCGCTGGCCGAAATCATCGGTGATGATGATCCGTCGCTCCGGAGAAGCCTCGTGGTCGATGAGCAATTCCGGGCACCCGCAACTGCACTGACCGCACAGCAGTGCGAGCCGGGTAAAGCGCCCACTGTCTTCCATCGTGCACTCCCATCGGTGACCTACCGAGATTTCAGCTTCGCACGCCATTTAAGAATGGTCAATGAAATACCCCCAGGTGGTTTATTGAATACCCGGGGGAGGTTTTCTTTTGCATTTCGAAGCGGAAGAACGAATCACGGCCAGGGCCTTTACCGGTCCGTCGGCACCATACGGGTGGCGCCGGCCGCCGCGGGACTGAACATCCACGAGCAGCAAACGCTCACGTTGCTGCAAAAACTAGTAGTTGCGACATATATGCAACTGGGTTAGCGTTGCGGTCGGGGCAGGACCTGCTGTCCTGGTGAGGGAGGGTGCAGACCATGACGGCTCAGGGTGGGGCGCCGCCGGCGAAGATGAGCATGCGGAAGATGTTCCGGCAGTCGTTCCATACGATGAGCCGGGCCGAGCGGCTGCGGGTGCTGGGGATGTACGGGTCGATCCTGGTGCTGCACGCGCTCGGGTTCGCGGTGTTCGTCGCGTACGTGCTGCCCGCGCACTACAAGTTCTTCGGGATCGGGCTGAGCATCACCGCCTACACCCTGGGACTGCGGCACGCGTTCGACGCCGACCACATCTCGGCGATCGACAACACCACGCGCAAGGTGATGAACGAGCGGCACGGCACCGACAAGCCGCGGCCGTTCTCGTTCGGGTACTTCTTCTCCCTCGGCCACTCCACGATCGTGATCGCGATCGGCGTCGGGCTCATCATCGCTGAGAAGACGGTGCTGCCGGCGGTGACGCACTCCAACTCCTCGCTGGAATCCTTCGGCGGTACCTTCGGCACCATCGTGTCGGCGGCGTTCCTGTTCCTGATCGGGCTGCTCAACGTGGTGATCCTGGCCGGGATCCTCAAGGTGTTCAAGTCGATGCGGCGCGGCGAGTATGACGAGGCGGAGCTGGAGCGGCAGCTGGAGAACCGCGGGTTCTTCTACCGGTTCTTCGGCCGCTGGATGAAGGTCATCAACAAGGAATGGCAGATGTACCCGGTCGGGGTGGTCTTCGGCATGGGCTTCGACACCGCGACTGAGGTCGCGCTGCTGACCACCACCGCGCTGCTGGCCTCCCAGCACATCCCGTGGCAGGCCATCATCGCCTTGCCGATCCTGTTTACCGCCGGGATGACCCTGATGGACACCACCGACGGCGTGTTCATGAACCTGGCCTACGGGTGGGCGTTCTTCAACCCGGTCCGCAAGGTCTACTACAACCTGGCCATCACAGGCCTGTCGGTAGCCATCTGCTTCTTCATCGGCGCCATCGAGACCCTCAGCCTGATCCCGCAGGATTTCCCGCACGACTTCAGCCAGACCAGCGGGTTCTGGGGCTTCATGTACAACTTCGACATCAACAAGGCCGGGTTCGTCATCGTCGGCATGTTCATCGTCACCTGGGCGGGCGCGATGGCGATCTGGCGGTTCGGCCGCATCGAGGAAAAGTGGAGCGCCCGGCTGCAGGGTGCGGGCGGCGCGGAGAGCCCGCTGTCGCCGCCGTGGGCCGGGGCCGAAACATCCGAATGAGCCATCGCCGTGGCCGAGAGGCTGGCCGCCCGCTGGCCCGGGAGGTCAGCGGGCAGCGGCGAGGCAGTTCGCGCAGCGGCCGGTGACCGCGAAGCGGTGCGGGTTGATCGCGAACCCGTACTCGGTCCCGGCGGCCCGGATCAGGTCTATGAACAGCGCGTCGGGGACCTCGGTCATCGTCCCGCACGTCTCGCACAGCAGGTGCCCGTGGGCCGCGCTGGCGAGGTGATAGGTGGCGGCACCGCTGCCGAGGCGGGTGGCTCTCCCGCCATGGCTGCGGACGAGAGCGAGCACTTCCTCGATGGTCTCGCCGTTCGTGGCGACGGCCGAGCCGACGTTCCCGGCCGGTGCTTCCCTTGCCATGCCCTCAGGATACGGCCGCCCGGCGCAGCCGCAAGCCATTCGCTATTGCAAATCGGGCAGCCCGTGCATTGCCAGGTAGCACGAGATCGGCACTAGCCGGCCGACGACGTTCAGCGCGATGACCAGCGACCCGGCGGCCGCCTGGCAGCGATGCGTTACATGACCGTCACGATCGTGCCGCACAATGCTGGAGTTTCAGGTTCCGAGGGAGACATATGGAACTCGAACATCCCAGGGCGGCCGCAGATGCTGGCGCTTTGTCAGTCGCGCTGGTCGTACCGCGGCAAGGGCCAGCCGGGGTCATCGGGCCGTCGTGCGAATTGTCGGCGCGGCTGGCCGCCGAAGAACTGAACGCGGCCGGTGGCGTCCTGGCGCGCGAGATACGGCTGATCGTCGTGGACGGCGGCGCACCGCCAGCTCAGGTCGCGGCCGAGGTCGACTCTCTGGTATCAGCCGGCCTGGTGGACGCCGTCGCCGGATGGCACATTTCCGCCGTGCGCAGGGCCCTGGTACCGAGGATCACCGGGCGTGTTCCTTACGTGTACTGCGCCCAGTACGAAGGGGGCGAGCGCGCTCCTGGCGTGTTCATCACCGGCGAGACGCCTCCTGGGCAACTGCTTCCGGCGATGCGGCTGCTAGCCGCGTCGGCCGGAGTGCGCCGGTGGTGCGTGGTGGGAAATGACTACGTATGGCCCAGGGCGACAGCGCATGCGGCGCGGGCGTACGCGCGGGCGTGTTCCGGGCGGATCGGCGAGGAAATCTTCGTGCCCCTGGGAACCGGGGACTTCAGCCGTATCGTCCAGCGGATCGAACGGTGTGAAGCCGACGCGGTGCTCATGCTGCTCGTCGGCGGCGATGCGGTGAGCTTCAACCGCGCGTTCGCCCGTCACGGGCTGCACGAGCGGCTCCTGCGGCTGAGCACGCACATGGATGAGAACATACTGCTGGGCAGCGGGGTCCGATCGCGCCATGTCCTCGGAGACGTATGGGCCGTGCCACTTGCCGTTGGGGGTCTCGCCGCTGGCCCGCTGCCCGCGCCCGTGATTACAAAAGCGGCACTCCCCACGGTGGAGCACCGCCTTGCGCAAGGTCCAGTTCTCGTAGACGTAGAAGGCATCCTGCCCGCCCGGATTGTGCATGCACGCCAGCTCAGGCGCCGGAGCAGCCAACCGGGCGGCCTTCGCCATAGCCGACGCATCAGCCACCGCGCACGGGATCTCCATGGCGATGGTGGTCAGGTCGCCGGGCGGGCTGACGGCGGCAACACCTCCAGCTGCCGCCAGGAGGCGCTCGACCCCGTGCAATCCACCAGCCGTGGCTGGAGATGTCCCGTCGTGGGTGACCCCCAGATGCAGCATGTCGTCATCATGCCGCACGTCGATCCAGACCCGCCGGGCTCCGGAGTCCTTGACCACGTTCGCCAGCACTTCCCTAACCGCGAAGTAGCCGGCCGACTCCACCGGCGCCGGCGGACGCCCGGAAAGCCCGTCATCCACGAAGACGCGCACCGGTGTGTCGCGGGCCAGCGCCCGGATCGCACCGGCCAGCGCCCGGTCGGCTAGCACCGCAGGGCGGATGCCGCGCACCACGGTGTCCAGCTCCGCTAGGACCTTGGCCGACGAATCCAGCAGCGCTCGCGCCGCCGCGGGGTCGGATTCAACGAGCTGCCCGGCGGCCTTCAGCGCCTTGCCCATGACGGCCATCCGCGGCTGCGCCTCGTCGCGCAGGTCCCGCTCGATCCGCCCGATCTCCGCCGCTTCCGCGTTGACGGTCTGGGCGAGGCTCTACTCCAGGTGCCCGACCCGGTCGGCCAGCGAGGTGCTCTTCGACGGCGCCAGGAAGACCGCGGCGAGCCTGCCGTACCCGCGCAGGCACGCCGGGGCCACCCACAACCCGCCGGCCAAGATCACCGCGCTGATCGCGAGCCGCGCCGCCATGGGCACGGCGACGTACAGCCCCGGCTGCCCGGCGGCCAGCAGGCAGAAGCTGACGATCCCGGTGACGGTCAGCCCGGCCGGTGCCAGCGCCACCAGGAACCCGCCGCACCCGTTCACCGCCAGCCACAGCAGGTCCCGCCAGGTCGCCGGGCCCGCCAGCAGGCGCTTCGGCCCGGAATGCGTGGCAAACACCACGAAGCCGGCAAAGAAGGGGAGGACCGCGCATGTGTACAGGCAGAGGGCCACCAGTAGCAGTGCCGGTACGGCCAGGGCCGCCAGTCCCGCCCCGCGCACAACGGCCAGGCCACGCGCCGCCAGGCCCCTACCGCTCAACGGCGTCCGCCTCCTCGCGAGGCTTCGTACCCACTGTTCCCCAATCCGAGCGTGCGTCCCGGAACGCGGCACTGTCCATGGTCCTGAAGAATCTGGCTGACACTCGATGCAGGTGCACGAATCGACTCTCACGAAGACGACGAAGATGGAGGCTGGCCCAGCGACTAAAAGACCGGATCACCGGTCGGATGATTGGAAGTTTCACCGAGCCAACATCATTACGAAAAATTCAACATTGACCGTAGAATGTTGGGTATATCCGACCAGGCCACTGACGCCATCCGGCTCGATGAGATAGGCGTCCGCCTGAGAGGTGGTTGGCATGAGTGCTGGTACGGCGCAATTTCGTCTGCTCGGGCCGGTCGAGGTGCTCGCCGACGGTCAAGTCGTTGATATCGGCCCAGCTCGTCAGCGGTGTGTGCTGGCGGTCCTGCTGATAGATGCTAACCGGGTCGTGTCAGCGGATCAGCTCATAGAGCGGGTCTGGGGGAATGATCGTCTTCCTCGCCGTCCGCGTAACGCGGTGCAAATGTATGTGTCGATGCTGCGCCGGGCGCTGACCGAGATCGGGGAACTCACGATCTTGCGGCGGGCGGATGGGTATGTGGCCAGGGTTGATGAGCAGCTAGTGGATATGCATGATTTCCGTAAGCTAATCGAGCTAGCCCGTACCACTGCCAGTGACGAAGAAGATGCGGTGGCGCTGTTCGAGCGGGCTTTCGCGCTATGGCGCGGAGAAGCTTTCGGAATCCTGGATACCCCGTGGCTTAACGATGTCCGGGGTGTCCTGGACAAGGAGCGGCAGGAAGCCGAGCGTGATCTGACGGATGTCCAGCTGCGGCGCGGCCAGCACGGCACGGTGCTCGCTCGGCTGTCATGGTCGGCTGCTCAACATCCGCTGGATGAGCGCATCGCTGGCCAGGTGATGCTCGCCCTGTACCGGAGCGGTCGCCAAGCCGACGCGGTCGCGCATTACGAAGGTATCCGGAGGATGCTGGCCGATGAGCTCGGTGCCGACACCAGCTCAGCACTCCGGCGGTTGCACCAGCAGATTCTGACTGCCGATCCGGCGATCGCCGCCAGCCCGCAGCCGGCGTCTGCCGGGCCGCGCAGACCGGCACCCACGCTAGCCGTACGGCATTCGCTGCCGCAAGATTCGGTGGCGTTCACCGGTCGGGCCAGAGAACTGGCCGACATCGCCGCTAAGGCATCAGACGCCGCCGGGGCAGGGGGCGTGGTGGCGATCCACGCGATCAGCGGGATACCGGGGATAGGAAAGACCGCGTTGGCCGTACATGTCGCTCACCGGCTGCGGGACAGATTCCCTGACCGGCAACTATTCATCGATCTGCATGCTCACACCCCTGGCCAGGAACCAGTGTCCGCGAAAGCGGCGCTCGCCGGGCTGCTGTCGGCCATCGGAGTGGACGCCCGCTACCTGCCAGAGGATCTGGAGGGGCGAGCCGGGCTGTGGCGAGACCGGGTGGCCGGCCAGCGCGCCCTCCTCGTCTTGGACAACGCCGCCAGTAGCGCTCAAGTCACCCCGCTGCTCCCTGGGGGCAACACGTGCCTTGTGCTGGTCACCAGCCGCCGGTATCTCGGTGACCTGCCCGGCGCGATCGTTCCGATCCAGTTGGAGGCTCTATCCGCCGGCGAAGCGGCGGCGATGTTCCGGCAGCTCGCTCCCCGTGCCGCTGACACACCCGCCGCCGGGGTGCAAGAACTCGTGCGGCTGGCCGGAGGCCTGCCGCTGGCGGTATCCCTGCTGGCCAGGGTTTACGCCAAGCATGCGACCTGGAATCTGTCCGACCTGACCCGCGAGACGCGGGCGGGCATGCTCACCATGGCTGCTGAGAAAGACAGCGTCGCCGCCGCGTTCGAGGTGTCCTACCGAACCCTCTCCCCCGGCGAGCGGCAATTCTTCCGCCGCCTCGGCTCGCACCCAGGCACCACCATCGATACTTACGCCGGCACCGCCATCGGCGGCGTCTCCATGCCGGAGGCAATTGGCTGCCTGGATGCCCTGCACCACGAGGGCCTGCTGGCCGAGGTCGGCTACCGCCGGTACGGCATGCACGACCTCATCCGGCGCTACGCCCAGGATCTCGCCACCGCCGCCCCCGCCGACCGCGACCAGGCGCTAGGTCGGCTGCTTGACTATTACCAGGGCGCCGCTACTACAGCCCAGGCTCGCATAGCCCGCCAGTCCCGCCCCAGGAGTAACACCGTCGTCACCACCGCACCGACCACGTTCCCCGACCTGTCCGACCGTGAGCGGGCGCTGTCTTGGGAGCGATCCGAGCGCGCCAACCTGATTGCGTGCCTCGATCACGCCACGCGTGCCAATGACCATTCCAGGGTCGTCGCATTCACCGCCGCTATTGCTGATCTCCTCCGCCAGGACGGCCCCTGGACCGAATCAGTCAAACGGCACGGGACCGCTGTGGGCAGCGCGCTGGCACTCGGAGACCGGCTAGGGCTGGCCAACGCCCTGCACGACCTGGGGATCGCGCGGTATCAGACCGGGGATTACCCGGGCGCCCTTAAAGCACTGGAGGAGGCACTGAGCATTTACCGCGACCTCGGAAACCGCCTGGGTCAGGCCAACGTCCTCAATGACATGGGAGAGGCGCTGCAGCTCACCGGGGATTACCGGGGTGCGGTCGAGGCGCTGGAGGAGGCACTGGGAATCCACAGTGACCTCGGTAACCGCCTAGGGCTGGCCACTGTCCTCTACTACCTCGGCGGCGTGCTGCGGCTGACCGGAGATTACCCTCGTGCAACCGAGGCTCTCGAGCGGGCGCTGGCCGTCAGCCGCGACCTTGACAACCAGGGAGTCCGGGCTAACACCTTCACGCAGATCGGGATCGTGAGGCGTCAGACCGGGGATTACCCGGGTGCGGTCGAGGCATTGGAGGAGGCACTGGGCATTTACCGCGACCTCGGAAACCGCCTGGGTCAAGGTAACGCCCTCACCCACCTTGGAGCCGTGCGATGCCGGACAGGGGATCACCCTGAGGCGGCTGAAGCCATCGAGGAGGCAATGATCATCTGTCGCGAGCTCGGTGACCGGGGCGGGGAAGCCGAAGGGCTCAACGAGGCGGGTGCACTCTACCGCGCCTGTGACGAGCTGGACCGGGCCGTGACCTGCCATCAGCAGGCGCTTGACCTAGCCCTCGCGATCGACAGTCCCTGGGATGAGGCCTGCGCGTTGGCTGGCCTCGGCCGCTGCGCCCTGGCCGCTGGCCGCATCGCCGATGCGGGGGCATACCTGGAACAGGCACAGCGGATCTTCCAGCGGACCGGCGCGGCCGAGGCAATCGGCATCAAAGCCGAGCTCCACGCCCTCACCGGTGACACGGGGTGATCGCGGACACTAACCCCCGCAGGACCCGTTAGTGTCCGCGATCACGGATATCAGCTCACCACGACTGGGTGCCGTTACTCAGGATGGCGAGCACATAGAAGGGATCGCTATCTATCAGGCGGTAATGCCGGTAGTAGCGGTTGGTTATCCCGCCTTGCGATTTGTTAGCCGAGATCGGGACGATCGCGATCGAGTAGGCGCTCTGGAGAGAGGCGCCCTGGTACGTGCTCGCCATGGGATATTCATCGCAGCTATCACCCGACGGGATGGTGACTCCGCCGCACGCGGCTTGGTAGTTCGCCAGCTTATCAGCCGGGTTCATATCTCTCGTGAGCGGGAAGAGGGGCGTTCCCCATGTCGGGTCCAGGCCGCCAACTATCTGCTCTGCGTCGTAAATGTGCTGTGCCACCGGCTGCACGAGGGGGTACTTGGTCGCGTCGTACACCACGGTCGGTATGAAGTCCTCATCCACGCATCCGGCGATTGTGCGGGCGATGTTGTCACAGCGGCCGTAAAGACCATCGCCATAATCGCCACCGGACCATGCGGGGTACCCGGCCGGCCCGAGGCCCGAGAACCACACGCCAAGGTAGTTGTCGAGGGTGTCCGTAGAACTGGCGGTGGTAGAGACGTTGCCGGTGTCAGACTCCGTCCACTGATTCGTCCAGGTGGTATAGGGCGTCAGATTGATCAGGGTGCCATCGGGGGTCGTCGACGACTGGTCGGCGCATACCCCTGGGTAGAAGTCGCATATCGAGTAGACGGCGGTCAGCGTCCCGCCATCGAGGGTCCCCCAGCCTGCGCCGATGACGATGTTTATGCCATGGGTCCAGGTCAGCGAGGAACCGCTGTAATTGGCCCACTGCTCATCCGTGAAGAGGAGCGTTCCGGTCACCTCAGGCTCGCCGTCTACGTACAGGATGGCGGAGAGTTCGAAGTTCTCCTGGTTGCATGAGGTGAATCGGTCCGGCTGGGGGTTATAGGTGCTGGCGCCCCCGAAGTTGCAGGATGTCGGCCCGGTGCCGGTGTTGCTGGCCGCGGCCGCCGCGGTAACCATGCTCGCGGCGCGCTGCTTGACTTGCTTGGCGCTGGGCGCCGCATGCTTCACCGGTGCACTGTGGATGCAGAACTGCCTGGTCGGCGTGGCCGCGGCGTAGGAGCACCGGCCATAGTGCGCGTTGCTGGTGACCTTCACGCCCGGGCTGGCAAGCGCGGGTGATGATGCGGCCGATGCTCCGGTCCCCGTGGCGACGATGCCGAGGATGGCCAGGATGGCTGCGGCAACGACGGTGCCCGCTCGTCGGAATTGCCGAGGTGGTGGCATGCTGAATTTCATTCTCACGCGGTCCTCCCTAGTGACCGAACCAGAAATACGAGCTCTCTGGCAGTACGGTGTTTGCTCCCCGAACAGGCTGCATCGCCGCGCATTGGCGGATGTTCAGTAATCCTTTATTCGGAGGTCAGGCTGGTGAGCGGATTCGGGCCGGGCGTGACCTGCGGGTCCTCCCCCGCGCAGGTCGCCTGCTTCGCCCACGGACTCAGGGTCCGCGGCCATCGCGCGTCAAGCAGACTTGAGCGGCCCGGGTGAGTAACTGTCCATATACTCCTGCCCGGACAGCCGCCGCACTTCCCGCATGATCTGATCGGTGACGCGACGAAGCACAGCAAGATCATCTAGTGACGCTTCACTGGACGAGAATTCGAGTGGTTCGCCGAAGCGGATGAACAACGGTGCTTTCTTGACACCGGGCCGATCGAAGTAGCTTGATTTGGCCAGGAAAGTAAGCCTGCGAGAGATGACCGCACCGAGGAAGAACGAGTCGGAGAACGACAAATGGTTACTGGCAACAATAGCGGGACCAGAGGGTAGATTGTGAAGGCCGCTGACAGTCGGCCTGAACCAGATGCGCAATGCCACCAGGACAGTACTCTTGAACACCCAGTACATCAATCTCCTCGCATTCAACAGGTCCACCACTGGAAGTGGGATTGTTGCGCGTGGACCGGTGACAAGTTGCGGCTTTATCCGCCAATCATTATGCGCCAAAGAACCGCAGGCCTCTAGATGCGCTGCAGCCTTCAGGGACCGAGGCCCACCAGCACCGTCTTCCGTTGACTACATTGGGGACGCACCCGATAATGCTTTGCATGCCCGGGACAATCCCGCACATATCGATCGTCGTCCCGGTCTATAACGAAGAGGACACGATCAGTGACTGCCTCGACGCCATTTTCCGGCAAACGGTCGCCGCTGACGAGGTCATTGTTGTTGACAACAACTCCACGGACGGCACAGCGACCCTTCTCGATGGCTATCGAGAGCGGATCGTGCTGCTTCACGAACCGCGACAGGGCACCTGCTATGCCCGCAATACTGGTCTAGACGCCGCCAAGGGTGAACTGATCTGCCGGATCGATGCTGACACTCAGCTTCCCGAACGCTGGGTCGAGAACGTTCTCGGCGTCTTCGCGGACGACACGGTTCACGCCGTTACCGGACCTGCCTGGTATTACG
>JBEKHI010000096.1:0-22463 GCA_050012355.1 Streptosporangiaceae bacterium
CGAGTCGCCCGGTTGCTGCGGCTTGTCGGCGGGGAACCGGCTGCGTCGTTTAGCGGAATGGAAGGTTTTGAGCAGTTCTCCAACCGGGTGCAGCCATACTCCCCCGGGCTCAGAAACCGCATGTGGTACGGCGGCGGCAGCCTGGCGTCGGCGCGGTGGGCGGGCGAGCACGCGATGAACTTCCTGACCTCCAGCGTGGTGAAGGCCGAGGAGTCCGAGGATTTCGCCGAGGTACAGCTGACGCACATCCAGGCGTTCCGCAAGGTCAACCCCGAGGGCCGGGTGTCGCAGGGGCTGGTGGTGATCCCCACCGACAGCGCCACCGCCGCGCAGCGGGCCAAGTACCAGGCCTACGTCGAGGCGCGGACGCCGCGGACCGCCAGCCCGGTCGGGCCCGCGCGGATGATGTTCGCCCGGGACCTGCTGGGCACCGCGGCTGAGATCGCGGAGGAACTGCACGCGAACGCCGCGTTCGAGCAGGTGACGGAGGTCGCGTTCGCGCTGCCCTTCACCTTCGAGCCCGAGGACTACACGCAGATCCTCACGGACATGGCGGAGAAACTGGGTCCGGCGCTGGGCTGGCAGCCCCGGTAGACCACGGGCCGGCGGCCGGAGTGAAGGTGAGGAACCGCGGCAGCCGCAACCGGTGACGGCCAAACTCGGCGGTGACAGCCGCCCGCACATCCGCCAGCCGGCCGGCGGGCACCAGCACCACGACGGGGCGGCCCGCGCCGTCAAAAATCGCCCGCGCGCCGAGTGCCCTCGCACGGAGCGCTACCGAGACGGCGACCTGCTGAACGAAGTCGTGGTCCAGCGCGTTGTGCGCGGCGGTCAGCATCGGACCGAGCGCCGCGAGGTCACCCGACGAGATGGCCGTCACGGCGGCGCCTACCGGCGAGTGCTCGGCGGGGGCGGAGCGCGGGGCGTCACGGACCCTGGTGTCGATGACCATCAGCCGTAGCCCGGCGGCCGCCAGGTCGAACGGCAGCCACCGGTTCCCCGCCCGGACGTGCGGGCCGCCCGGCAGCGCGGTGGCCGGCGCGGAACCGGTGCACAGCTGGATCACTTCCTCGGTCGCGGCGGCGGAACCGGTCCCGGTTCCTTCCGGCAGCTCGGAGCTGACCAGCACCGTCGCGCCGGTGCCAGGGCGGGAACGACGCTCCCCAGGCCGTTCCATCTGGACCAGCTCGACGACGTCGCCGTCAGCCGGCCCGGCGGCGGCGATCGCGCCCCATGGGGTCGCCACGGTCAGCCGCTGGTCCCCGTCGGTCAGCAGCGTCACCGTGCCGGGGACCCGCCAGACCGTGGCGGGCCGACGGCCGAACTCCTCACGGTAGGCGTAGGACGTCATCCGCAGCTCGGGCGCGAGGTCAAGCTGCTCGGCGTAGTCGGTCACTCGGATTCCCGGACGGAAAGAACCCGATAGGCATCGCCGCGGTCGCGGCTGCGCGCGATCGCCTGGCCGAGGGTGCGGTCGAGCAGCAGGCCAACCGCGATGACCGGCAGTCCCGCGACCCACACCATGGTGTGCCAGGCACGCCTCGGCGGCTTGACCGACCACGGCAACCTCCGGTCCGGCGCCAGCCGGGACAGCAACAACAGTGCCGCCGTCACGAAGTCGTTGGCCTGATGCGCCGGGCCACGTTCGATCGTGACGGGCCGGAAGCCGCGCTCGGCGAGGGCGCCACACAGGTTGCGGAGCGGCATCATATGCTGATGCTGCGGCTGGAACCAGGCGATCCAGTACTGGCCGAGCAGCCGGGCGAGGGGCCACTCGGGGTCCGGAAGCTCGATCAGCAGGAACCCGCCGGGCGGCAGCACCCTGGCCGCCGCGTCCAGCTCGGTCAGCGGATCCCTGGTGTGCTCCAGGTAGTGGTGCATGCTGACGACGTCATAACGACCGGCCAGCGTGTCCGCGAGATCGCGGAACTCGCCGCGGAATCCCGTGGTGATCCAGCCGCGTCGTTCCGCGTCCTGGATGCCCGCACCCTGGTCGAGTCCATCGAAGACCGTGTCCGGCCAGATCTCACCAGCAACGGCGCAGAAATGCGCGTGCCCGGCCCCGACATCCAGCCACGCCTTGGGCTTGGCGAAGGACGTGAGTATCCTGGCCCGTTCACGGTAGGTGGCCCCGGCCAGGACGAAGACGGTTTCCGCCGCGGCCAGGCCGAGCCCGTCGTAGGCGTCGCGGTAGTAGAAGTCGAGCCCTTCCGGACGCAGCCGGGGGTTCTGGAAGACGTGCCCGCAGCCGTCGCAGCGCTCCAGCGTGAAGGTTCCCGGTTTGCCGATGACCAGATCCCGGCTACGGACGACTTCGGACAACTTAGCCGAGCCGCACCACGGGCAGTCGGCGCGGCGCTCTTCGAGAAACCGCTCGGTCCCGTCCGCCAGTGCCTCGCGGTAATAGGGCACAGCGGCGGCTATTTCCGCGTCGCGAGCGGTCTCGGTGGCCGACCGCCATCGCCCCGCCGCGGTCCGAACCCACACATAGGGGTCGTACAGCGGGCGCAACAGCGCGGCTCGCGGCAGACCACGGGGGTGCAAAGACGTGCCGGCGAAGATCAGGTACGGCTGCAGGCAGTACGCGACAGCGGCGGCCAGACCCCACTGCCACCCGGTAATCAGCGCGATCACCGTGAGCACGTACGGTATGGCGTCGAGCAGCAGGTGAATGGGGACTATAACACCGTTCGCGGCGAGCAGCGCTCTTCTCTGGTCCAGGTCAGCCGGTGCGGCGCGCAACGACGGTGCCACCACGATCGCGGCGCCGCACGGGTCGGCGTAGGGCCGGATCCGGCGGGCCGCTTCCACCGCGGTCTCCTCCGGCAGGCCGGTCCCGGCCCGGTCCAGCAGCGGCGTGGCCACCAGCAGTGCGGCTCCGGCGCTGCGTCCGGCCGCGAGGCGGTCCGCCTTACGGTACGTTTTCGGGTCGACCCGGCGCAGCAGGTCACGCGCGGGCGTCACCGGCAGGTCCGCGGGCACCAGGTCCAGCAGCGTCAAGCCCTCGGCTTGCGCGTACGAGGTGGCGGCTGCTCGGGTGGCGTCGTCGAGCGGGGAACCGATGACGACCCAGTCCCGGTCGCTAACGGCTGCGGCGGCGGGCAGCGTGGACGGAATCCGGGAACGGAGCCGCAGCCCGTTGAGCACCAGACCGATGACGACTAGCGCGGTGAGGATAATGGCGGTCACAGCAGCTTCTCCAGACGGTCGGCCGCGGCCACGGCACCACCGGCCGCCGCGAATGAATCACGTATCCTCCGGGCCGCGCAGCGGTAGGAGTCGTCGTCGAGCACCGCGGCGATGGCGTCGCGCAGTTCGGTCGCGCGCAGCCGGCCGAAGCGCAGCCGTATCCCGACGCCGGCGTCGGCGACTTGCTGGGCGACGATCGGCTGATCGTCCCTGATGGGGGTGACCACGAGCGGCAGACCGTGCGCGAGGGATTCACACACGGTGTTGTGCCCGCCGTGCGACACGACGGCGTCCATATGCCGCAGGAGCGCTAGCTGGGGCACCCGTTCGGCGAACAAGATGTTCTCCGGTGCGTCTTCGCGGGGCGGCCCCACGACCACGGCCTGCAGCTCGTCGTCCAGAGCCTCAGTGACCACGCGGAAGAACCGCTCCCCCGTCGGGCCGTTCAGCGTCCCCAGCGAGACGAGAACGTGCCGGCGACCGGGATCGAGCCACTCCCACGGAAACGGGGTATCGTCCGCGCGCCCGGTCAGCGCCGGGCCGGTAAACACGTAATGATCGCCGAAGCCGCTAGTGTCTCTCATCAGGGTCGGCGTCGTGAACACCAGCACGAGCCGTTCGGAAAACCGCAGGTCCACCGGCTGGCCGAAAACGGCCAGCTGCGCGCTGATCCACTCCTCAACCTTCGGCATGGTGGCCAGCGGGCGCAGCAGTTCGGCGGGCGTCGTGGCCGAGGTAACCCATATTTTTCCATAACGACGGGCGGCGACGGCCCCCGCGATCGCCTGCTGATCCGCGACGACCACGTCCGGGCCGAAGCTCTCGATGGCTTCCTCGGTGCCGGGCAGCATGGCGTGGGCCAGCGGGATGACGAAGTCCTCCCAGAAGAACTTCAGTGCCGCGGCGCCGCGCAGCCCATGCTCCCGGCTGTCGTGAAGGTCGCCTTCAATCACCGGGAAGATGGTCGCGTCAGCGGGCAGCAGGAATTTTAGCGAGCCAGGGTGCCCCGCCCAGGCCACCTCGTGCCCGCGCGCCGCCAGCTCGGCCCCGACCGAAACGGTCGGATTGATGTGGCCGGTCAGCGGCGGCACGACGAACAGGACCCGGCTCATGGGGCTATCACCGGCGGTGGCAGCCAGTCCATGACTATGTCGCGGAGGGTTGCTGTCGCTTCCCGCAGGACCGTGTGCGCGAGGCCGGGCAAGATCTCCACTCGGCTGTCGCGGATATGGCGGCGAAGCTCGATGGCGCCGCCCGCCAGTTCCGAGCGTTCGCCGTACACGCCGAGAACCGGGCAGCGGATCTTCGCAAGCTCGGCCGCGTCAAGCGGCCGTTCGGTAGCCAGGTCCTCGATGATGCTGGTGCCGTTCAGCAGCGCGTCGGCGGCCTTGGCGGCCCGCGCCATCTTCCGGTGACCCGCGGCGGACAACCGGTCCGCCGTGTGCTCGTACTCCAGGCTGAGCGCGGCCACCGTGAGCGTGTTGAGCATGTCCTCGATCCAGGCCGCGGCGCCCACCCCGGCACAGCTGGCCTCGATCAGCACCAGCCCGGCGACGCGTTCCGGCGCCGACACCGCCGTCCGCGCCGCGATCAGCCCGCCGTAACTGTTGCCGACCAGGTAGACCGGCTCGGTCACGCCGGTCGCGTCGAGTACCGCGCACAGATCCGCTACCCCGTCCCGTGTCGTGTAGCCGCTCGGGGTGCGCTCCGACCTGCCGTGTCCGCGAAGGTCGTACAGGACCGCCCCGGCTCCCGCGCCCACCACCGGCCCGGCGAGGGTGTAGTAGAAGCTCGACAGGTTATCCGTGACCAGGCCGTGCACGAACACGATCGTGGGTGCCCGCGTCCCGAGCACCTGCACGTGGAAGCGGGCGCCATTGGCTGAGATGTGGGGCATGGCGCATCAGAACCGCACGGCAAGCTGGGACTCGATGTACTCCACGAGCTGCCCGACGGTTATGGCCATGATCTGGTCAATCTCCATGTCACCGACGAAGGAGACGAGGTTGACCCGCGCACCGTAATGCTCCTGGAGCTTCTCGGACAGCGCGACGAACTCGATGCTCTCCAAGGCGAGGTCGTCGTTGAACGACGTCTCCGGGGTGATCTCGATGTCAAGCAGGAAGTCATCGCCCACCACTTCAGTGAGTAGCTGCACGACCTCATCAAAAACGCTGCTCATCGTCATCCTTTCAATGTCACGGGCTCAATGTCACGGGCGGTCGGCCCGGTTCGGTGATCAGCACCGCGCCGTCAGCGTCGACGCCGACCGTGAAGCCATCGCGGTTATCTCCCGCGATCGCGACCGCGCAGGCGTGCTCGCCGCTTACGGTGAAGGACACCCGCGGCGCGCGGAACGGCCCGCGTACTCGCACGCCGTCGGCCAGCTCAGCCACGGTGAGCTCGGCTGGATAGATCGCGCTGGCACCCCGGTCCCACAGCCACTGGCGCACCGCATCCTTGATCGCGACGCGGCCGAGCAGCCAGCGGCGCTGCTGGAGCGGATTGAGCCGCTCGTACTCGCCGCGTTCGGCCGTGTTGAGGTACCTGCGCATGATCAGCTCACGAGACGCCGTGTTCGGCCACCGTTCACGCACGACGGTCCACCCGCCTGGCGCTATCCACGCCAGCGTGTTGGTCTCGGGGTGGAGCTTGACGCGCCAGATGGCGTCGTCGGTGGCGAAACGACGGGTCGTCCACCCCTCGAAGCGGCACCACACCCGGCCATCCGAGGCTCGCAGTTCCGCGTCGGCGCGCATCTCGGTGTCCGTGATCTCACGGATCCACCCGGTGAAGTCAAGAAGCTGACCAGTCGACGGTTGCGGCCCGTAGAGCCGGACGGTGGCGATGCCGGTCGGCAGCACGTCCTGGTCGACGGTTCGGCTGACCTGCATCCAGTGGCCGACGAGCTGGCCCGCGCCGTCCAGCAGCGCACCGCGGACCCGGCTGCTGCGCAGCGAGCCGGTGATGCCGTCGTCGGCGATCGCGGCGATGTTCGCGACCGCCGCGAAACGCGGTCCGTGGAACATCCATCCGTCGGTGTACAGCTCGGCGGCGCTGATCGTGGCCGGGCGCTGGTTGCGCAGCGGGGTCCTGTCGGGCGCAGGGGCTTTTGGATAGCTATCGGACAGCAGCACGTACCCGCTCGCAAAACCCTCGATGGTCACCTTTACCCGGCCCTCACCAGTGCTGGCGGCCCGCACCACCGTATGAGTCGCCGGCGCACATGACAGCCACCGCAGCGCTCTGACGTGCTGGAACCCGATGACGACGGCTCCCGGTGCGAGCGCGAGCGCCGCATCGCCCATGATCTCGAGCAACGTGGTCATCGGCACGACGGGGAACAGGTCCTCCTCGTCCGGCCACCCCTCCGCCTGCGGGAACAAACCGTGATCCCGCATATCCGGCATGGTCCGCAGCGAGAACTCCCGCTCCTCCGCCACCTCCTCAGGCGCGGCCGCAGGCCGGTTCCGAGCCCCATCGATGGCCCATCGCTGGCGTGATAGCCCCATCGATGGGCCATCCACGGGGCCAGGATCGGTGGCTGGGGCCGCGACGGCCGCGACGGCGACCGACGCCGCGGCGACCGACGCCGCGGCGGCGCTCGTCTCGGCGAGCAGCGCGTTCAGCTCCGCGAGCACTGGATCGTCCGCGGCGGCAAAGCCGCCCGCCATCGCCGGTCCCCCGGCAGAGATCCCCACAGGTCCCAAGGCCCCCTCCAGCCGCACGATCTCCCCGCCCAGACGGAGCTTCACGGGCATCGATGACTCATCGCTGCCCCTAGAAGGGCGTCGATGACTCATCGCTGCCCTATCGGCCGGGGACGTCAGCGGGTCGAAGCGCGGGGAGAGGCCTTCGGCCCAGAGGGCCGCCGCGCAGCGGCGGAGCTGGGCTAGGGCGTCGCGTTTGGGGGATGCCGTCGCAACCGCGATGTGGTCACGGGTTTCTAGCGTGTCGTCGGCGAAACCGGTGAGGCTTCCGGGACCGACCTGGACGAACGCGCGGATGCCCGATTCGTGTAGTACCTCGGTGAGCTGGCGGAACCGCACCGGTTCCACCAGATGCCGCAGCACCAGGTCGGCGAGCGGGGCGGGGTCCCGCGGGTACTCCGCGAGTGACGTGGCGGACCAGACCGGCACCCGCGGATCGCGCACCGCCAGCTTCGCCAGCGCGTCCCGCATCGGGCCCGTGTACGGCGCGAACATCGGAGAGTGGAAGCCGGTGCGGAACGGCAGCGCCTGGGCGAGTATCCCGGCCTCACGTGCCCGCGAGGCCGCCGTGTCGATCGCCGCCGCCGGGCCGCACACCACCGACTGACGGGTGCAGTTATCGTGAGTCAGCACCACGCCGGAAAGCCCCTCGACCAGCGAAACCGCCCGCGAAGCGCTCGCGCCGAGAGCCAGGTAGACCAGGTCCGGTACCTCCACCATGCCCGGTCGCAAGGACGCGATGAACTCGTCGATCTCCGGGTAGATGCCGCCGACCACCATGGCGGTCCACTCGCCAAGGCTGTGCCCGGCGACCGCGCCCGGCGAGATTCCGAGTTCCTCAAGAGCGGTGGCGTACAGTCTGCCCACCGCGACGACATCGAGGGCGCGGGCGACTACCTCGTCGCCGCCGTGCAGCCGGGGCGCGAGCAGGCCAAAGGCCTCGGCGATACCGTCGACGCGCGGCGCGAACTCCGGCTCGAAACCGGGAAATAGGAAGGCCACCTGCGCGGCCGAGCTCAGCATCGGACGCGGGGTGAACCAGATGTCGCCGCGGCCACGCCACGGGGTGCCCCGCTCGACCACCTTGCGCGCCAGCGCGAGCCGTCGCGTGTCCGGCGCGACGATCGCCAGGCGACATGTGCCCTCGCCGGGTTCGGTTCGGGCGAGGGAAAGCAAACGCGACTCCGGGGCACGCAGCAACTCGGCCAGTTCATCCGCGCTGGACGCCGCAACACGCAGGACAGACTCCCCATCGATGGCCCATCGAAGGCGTGATAGCGCCTTCGATGGGCCATCGACGGGGTTGGCTTCCGCCGCTGACGCCTCAAGAATCAGGTGCGCGTTGATCCCGCCGAAGCCGAACGCGCTCACCGCCGCCCTCCGCGCCAGCCCCTCGTCCCAGGGGCGAGCCGCTGTCACCGGTTCGAACCTGGTGGCAGCCATCGAGGGATGCGGGGTCTCGGCGTGCAGCGTCGGCGGCAGCACGCCCTCATACACCGCGTACGCGGCCTTGATCAGCCCGGCGATACCGGCGGCGGGCATGGCGTGCCCGATCATCGACTTCACGGTGCCGATGCCGATTCGCCGCCCGCCAGGAACAGGCGGCCCGAACACCCGGCCCAGCGCGGTCAGCTCGGCCCGGTCCCCGACGGGCGTCGCGGTGCCGTGCGCCTCCAGCAGCCCAAGCGCGTCCGGTGCCGACGGCTCCAGCCCTGCGGACTCCCATGCCCGGCGAATCGCGAGCTCCTGCCCGTCCACCAGCGGGTTCATCATGGACGTGGCACGCCCGTCGCTAGAGATGCCCACCCCGCGGATGACGGCGTAAACCCGTTCGTCACGTACGTCAGCGAGGCGCTTGAGCACCACGACGCCGACGCCCTCGGACAGCAGCGTGCCGTCGGCCGATGCGGACAGCGGCCTGATAACCCCGCCATAGCTGAGCGCACGCAGCCGGGTGAACACGCTCCACAGCGTCGGATGATGGCAGGTGTGCACGCCACCCGCGAGCACCGCGTCGCAGCGGCCCGAGGTCAGCTCACGTACCGCGTGGTCCACGGCCACCAGCGAGGACGCGCACGCCGCGTCCACCGTGTAGGCGGGGCCGTGCAGGTCGAAACGGTTGGCGAGACGTGACGCGGCGAAGTTCGGCACCAGGCCGATCGCGGACTCCGGCTGGTCGGGTCCGAGCCTTTCCTCGAAGGCCGCGCGCACCCGATCGAGCCCGTCATAGCCGAGATCGGACAGGGTGACCATCAGCTGGTGCACCATGTGCACCCGCTGATCGAGCCTGGCGACTCCCGGGGTGAGGTAGCCGCCGCGCCCGATGATCACGCCGACGCGATCGCCAGACGGCAGCGCGCCGCAGTCCTCGATCGCCTCGGCCGCGGCCCGCAACATGAGGAGCTGGTCGGGCTCGGTCCCGTCGACGGCCGCGGGCATGATCCCGAACGGCGCCGGATCGAACTCCGCGAGATCGCCGAGGAATCCGCCTCGCTGGCAGTAGAACTCCGGGGAGTACACCGCCGGATCCCAGCGATCAGCCGGTACGTCGGTGACCGCATCGACGCCAGAACAGATATTTTCCCAGAACGACGGAGCGTCCCCCGATCCGGGAAACACCGCTCCCATACCCACGATCGCGATCACGGGGTGTCCCCGCACATGTAGACGACCTGGGCTGGGCCGGATGGCGTAGCGATCTCGGCGAGCAGGCACGCCACTCCCTCGTCCGGGTCGATCAGCGTGATGCCGCGGCGCGCGTACTCGCGTTCTAGCTCGGGCGAGACCATGCCGCCGCCGCCCCACGGTCCCCAGTCGACCGACAGAACCTTGCCAGGCCGGGCGACTGACCACAGGTGGGCGAGCGTATCGAGCGCGTCGTTTGCCGCGGAGTAGTCGGCCTGGCCTCGGTTGCCGAAGACCCCGGACACGCTCCCGAACAACACCAGGAAACGGGTGTCCTCGCGTAGCGCGGCGGCGAGGGCGCATGCGCCGCCGACCTTCGTCGCGTACACCCGCGCGAACGACTCCGGCGTCTTGTCCGGCACCAGACGGTCCTCCAGCACACCCGCGCCGTGCACCACGCCGTCGAGCCGCCCGAACCGCGCGTAGATGTCGTCGATCAGGCTCCCGACGGCAGCGGCGTCGCGCACATCGATGGCGTGGTACCGCACCGACGCGGCCGCCGCGCGCAGCCCGTCGAGGGTGGCGCGGACCTCCTGCTCGCGGAGGATTCGGCTGGCCTCGGCCTCGATCTCACGCGGACTCGTCATGCCGCGGCCGATCAAGATCTGCCGTAGTGACGCTTGATCGGCCGCGGTGGCTAGCTCGGGGTCGGCGGAGCCGGCCGGCGGGGTGCGTCCGATCAGCTCGATGTGGCAGCCGGAGACGCGGGCCAGCGCGAGCGCCACGGACGCGGTGATCCCGCGGGCTCCGCCGGTGAGCAGCACCACGCTCTCGGCGTCGAGCCCAAGGTCGCCCGCAGCGGGCAGTGCGTCGGCCTCGCGGACCAGTAGGCTGGTGCGCCGCCCGGCACGGTAACCAGTCACGCTCGGACCGGACCGGTCGGTCAGCTCCGCGAGCAGCTGTCCCGCGATCGTCCGCGGGTTCTCCTTCGGCTCGACATCGACAGCGCGGGCGAGGACATCGGGGTATTCGGCGGCGATGGTCCTGATCATGCCGCGCAGCCCTAGGTCGCCGGGTTCGCTGTCCCAGCCCTGGCCAGCTAGCACCGTCCAGTCACGGCCGAACGTCCCGCCGGTCCCGGTCGCGACCAGCACGGTACGCGCGCGGCCGCCGAGCGCGTCGCGGATCGGCTCGAAACCGGCGGGCAGCACTGACCCGGTACCTGGCCGGAGCGCTCCGAGGTGCACGAGGGCGTCCGCTTCGGCGAGTTCCTGCTGCGTTGGCGCCGTGGTGGTAACCGTCTCGGCACCACGCTGTTCCAGCAGCTCGGCGAGCTCGAGCGCGACCCCGCGTCCGTCGTCCACGATAAGGAACCGCCCCGGCGGCACCGCCCCCTCCCCCGCCGGCTCAAGCTCCCCAGCCTCAACAACGAACCGCCGGGGCCTGCCGCCAACCGCAGGCGCAGGCCCAGCCCCGGTCGATGTGACATCGACCGCGCTAGAACCCGGTCGATGTGACATCGACCGGGCTCGCTCGGGGGGCTCGGGGGGCTCGGGGGGACCGGGGGGACCGGGGGGACCGGCGGGGTCTTCGTGAGCGGCGAACCAGGTGGTGATGCCGCTGATGGTCTTGATGGCGGCTAGTTCTTCCATGACCGAATCGCTGACGGCGCTGTTCTTGAGGCCGAGGCGCTCGGCTAGCGCCGCGACGATCTCGGTCCGCTTGATCGAGTCGATGGACAGGTCGGCTTCCAGGTCGAGGTCGGCGCCCAGCATGTCTAGCGGGTAGCCGGTGCGGGCGCCGATGACAGCCAGGACCGCTTCGCCTATGTCCTTCTGGGTGGCAGGTTCGGGTTCCGGCGAGGACTGGATGCGCCGTTCTGGTAGAAGGGGAGGCGGCATGGGTACGGCGGGAACGGGCGCTGTGCCGAGATAGCCGAGGACTACGTCGCGCTGGGCCGCCACTAGCTCGCGGGTGCTGCGGAGAAACTCGGTGACCACCGTGTCGCGCTCGGAGGACCCGGTGCCCAGTGAGAGGCGCGGCGCGGCGGTCGCGGGCTGGAGGCCGCCGGCGACCGGGTTGCCGTCGGCGGTGCGGACCAGGTGGCCGTCGACCACCCATTGGGCGCGCTTGGGTGCGGCGCTCACTGGGTCCGCACGGCCGGCGAACAGCGGTGCCGGATCGACGTCCACGCCGGCGTTGATCAGCTCGGCGAGCGCTAGCAGGAAGCGGCGGACCCCGTTCTCGCCTGGCACGTCGCAGGCCACCGCCGTGTGCGGCCGGTCGCCGAGTATCTTCCCGACGAGGCCGGTCAGCACCCGGCCCGGGCCCGCCTCCACGAAGACGCGCGCGCCCGCGGAGTACATCGCCTCGATCTGGCCGGTGAACCTGACCGGGTCGGCGACCTGGCTCGCGAGCAGTCCGCGCACGTCATCCGGGTAGGGGGCCGCCGTCGAGTTCGCGTACACCGGAAACGCGGGCGTGCTGATGTCCCGGCTGGCCAGCGCTTCGGCCATCGTCTCGGCAGCCGCCGCGACCACCGGGCTGTGGAAGGCACACGCGACCGGGATCCGTTTCGCGGAAAGGCCAGCGGCGGCTAGGGTCGCGACGGCGGACTCGACCGCTGGCGTCGGACCGGAGATGACGGTCTGCGCCGGGCTGTTGTAGTTCGCGATGACAACGCCAGCGTCACCAGTCAGCGCGGCCACCCGGTCCGCGGGCGCGCTGACCGCGGCCATCGTACCGGGATCGTCGCCCGCGGCGTCGAGGATGGCGCGGGCGCGGATCTCGCTGAGGTCGAGGAGATCGGATGCAGAGTAGACGCCGGCCACGCACAGCGCGACAAACTCGCCATAGCTGTGCCCCGCCGCCATATCGGGCCGGACGCCGACCGTGGCGAGCAGCTCGCTAACCGCCAGGCCCGCGATGCCGAGCGTGACCTGAGCCATCCGGGTGTCGGTGATGGCGGCGATCCGCCGGTCCCGCTCGCCGGGGCTGAACGCGGCGGGCGGGAACATTACCTCGGCGTACCTCGGGTCGCCGATCCTGAGCAGGCTCTGCAGCCTGGGGAAGGTACCGAACAGGTCGCCGCACATCCCTGGCCGCTGACTCCCCTGCCCCGGGAACAGGAAGGCGACGGCTCCAGGGGTAGCGGCGGGGACCGGTGCGTCCAATTTCGCGGCCAGGTCGTCTAGGTTGTCCGCGACGAAGGCCCCGCGCACCGGCCCCGGACGCGCCGCCATGGTCGCGGCGATGTCCGCGAGCCGCCACGGACGTCCCGCCTCGTCGTTGGCCGCCACCAGCTCCTTGAGCTGCCGTTCGGCTCCGTCTTCGCGGAGCACGATGAGTTCCGCCGGCCAGTCACGCAGCCCGTGCGCGGGCTCGTCGGCCCCGTCGTAGCCGGACAGCACGACGTGGAAGTTCGTGCCGCCGAAGCCGAACGCGCTCACCCCCGCGTACCGCTCACCTGGCGGCACCGCCCAGGGCCGGCCGCCAAAGGCGAACGGGCTGGTCTCCGGATCCCAGTAGTGGTTCGGCTCGTCCAGGTGGATGGTGCCGGGCTGTATTCCGGTATGCAGGGCGCAGGCGACCTTGATCAGGCCGGCCAGCCCGGCGGCGCATTTGGTATGGCCGATCTGCGACTTGACCGAGCCGACGACGCAGCTCCCCGGCTCGGCGCCGCTCTCGGTGAACACCGTCGTAAGGGTGGCCAGCTCGGCGCGGTCGCCCGCCACGGTGCCCGTGCCGTGCGCCTCGATCAGGCCAACCTGGGCCGGGGAGATCCCCGCCCTCTCGTACGCGCGCTCGAGTGCGCGCCGCTGGCCCTCCGGTCGCGGCGCGGTGAGCCCGAGCGAGCGGCCGTCGCTGGCGGCACCCACGCCCTTAACTACGGCGTAGATCCGGTCCCCGTCCCGCTCGGCGTCGGCGAGCCGCTTGAGCACTACGCAGCCGACGCCTTCGCCAAGGGCGATACCGTCGGCTTTCGCGTCGAAGGTGGCGCAGCGTCCCTGGCTGGAAAGCGCGTGGACCGAGGCGAATACCTCGTAGTCGTGGACTCCGTTGTGCGTGTCAGCGCCGCCGCACAGCACCATGTCGCTGGTGCCGGTCGCCAGTTCCTTGCACGCGAGGTCGAGCGCCGCCAGGCTGGAGGCGCACGCGGCGTCGACGGTGTAGTTCGCACCGCCCAGGTCGAGCCGGTTGGCGATCCGGCCCGCGATCACGTTGCCGAGCACCCCGGGGAAGGAGTCTTCGGTCAGTCGCGGCAGGTGGTCGTCGAGTTCGCTGGGCAGTTCGCCGGTGTAGCCGGGGAGCACCGACCGAAGGCCATAGGCGCCGGACAGCTCGCTGCCTGGTTCGGCACCGAAGATGACCGAGGTGCGCGCGCGATCGAAGGTGCGCCCGTCGTAACCCGCGTCCTTGAGTGCTCGGGCTGCTACCTCGAGCGCGAGGAGCTGGACAGGCTCGATACTCGTCAGCGCCGAGGGCGGTATTCCGTACCCGAACGCGTCAAACGGCACCCGGGGCACGAACCCGCCGCGTTTGGGCAGGTCCGGGTAGGTCGCTGGCGACCAGCGTTCCGGCGGCACGTCGGTGATTTCGTCGCGGCCCGCGACGACGTTGGCCCAGTAGGCGCCTAGGCCGTCCGCGCCCGGGTACACGCACGCCATTCCTACGATCGCGACGTCCAGCGGCTCCGCTGTCTCCTCGGTTCCGGTGCTGTGCCCGTCGCGGGCCAGGGCAGCGGCGCGGGCGGCGAGGAACCGGGTCGCGCCCTCGGTCACCTGCTCGTGCAGCGCGGCCACGGTGGTGACCTCCTCCCGAAGCGCCGCCACCTGGCCGAGCATGAACATGCCGTCGGCGCGCGCGGCGTCCTCGGTCAATGCCGCACCGTCGCGGAGCACCCCTTTCGCTGCCATCCGCAGCCGGCCGAGGCTGAGCTGCTCCAGCTCCGCCCAGGTCTCCTGCTGGGTCTTGCCTTGTTTAGTGAGGTTTTTCTTCGCGTCCGCGAAATCCCCGACGTACGGGGTATCCGCGCACCGGATCACATGGCCGGGCGAGCTCTCGAGCAGCGCCGTGGTGGCGCACTCACGCGCGGTCCGCTGGTATAGCGGCACGATGGCGCCGTTGCTGACGGACTCCTCTGTGAACAGGTAGGCGGTGCCCATGAGCAGGCCGATGCTGGCACCGCGTTCGGCCAGCGGTGCGGTCATCGCCGCGACCATGGCCGCCGACCGCTCGTCGTGGATGCCGCCGGCGAACAGCAGGTGCGTATCGCTGAGATCTGGCTGCTCTCCCAGCCGGGCGAGCTGCGCTTCCCAGAGTGCGAAGCTTCCCCGCGGTCCGATGTGGCCGCCGCATTCAGAACCTTCGAATACAAAACGCCGCGCCCCGTCCCTCAGGAACTGATCGAGCAGACCTGGTGACGGAACATGCAGGAACGTCTCGATCCCTTCGCTCTCCAGGGCTTTCGCCTGAGAGGGTCGGCCTCCGGCTATCAGCGCGCAGGGCGGCTTGCTGTCCTGGATGGCCTGCAACTGGGCCTCGCGGACCTCGGCGGGCGCGAAACCGAGGATGCCGACGCCCCATCGTTTGGTTCCGAGCAGACTTTTGGTCTCGGCCAGCAGCGTCCTCACCTGGTCGCCTGGCATCAAGGCCAGCGCGAGGAACGGCAGGCCGCCCGCATCGGCGACCGCGGCGGCGAACTCGGCGCGATCGCTCACCCTGGTCATCGGTCCCTGCACGGGAACCGCGTCCCTGAGCGGCTCGATCCTGGCCGCTAGCCGGATCTGCGCGACAATGGCGTCGGCTATGGCCGTCACGACGCCGCCCGCGGTCTTATAACTTTTCGCCAGCGGCGACGCGAACGCACCGTCCTGGCCCACCGGCAGCAACTGTTCCTTGAGGCCACGCGCGCCGAGTGTGTGCTCGTTCGGCTCGATCGCGGGCAGCCCGGGGCGCGTGTAGACCCGGTAGCCCGCGGTGATCCGGGTCTCGCTCCCGTCCATGGCCGCGAGCGCCGCGGCTATCCCGGCGGGCAGGTTCGCCTCGGTCACCAGCGCGAGTTGGGAGTCAATCGCCACTCCCCTTGCCCCACCGGCGACGGCGGCCGCTGCGGTATGCGGGCCGATGCCGCCTGCCGCCCATACCGGCACGTCGAATTCGGCTAGCAGGTGCTGCAGCAGCATGAACGTGCTCAGGTCGCCGACCCGTCCGCCGCCCTCGGATCCGCGCGCCACCAGCCCGTCGGCACCGCGGCGTATCGCCTCGCGGGCTTCCTCGGGTGATATCACCTCGGCCAGCACGCGCCGAGCGGCGGCGGTCGGCCAAGGGGCGCTGGGCGCGACCAGGATGGTGTCCACCTCTGACGGCAGGTCCCCGGGCGTGAGAGCGCCATTGGCGGTCAGCCGGACCCCGAACGGACGCCCGAGTCGCTGCCTGATCCGGTCGATCGCGGCCCGCGCGGCGGCACCGTCAGACCCGATGTCCAGGACGCCGAGATGCCCCGCGCGGCCCACGGCCACAACAAGGTCCGCGTTCGGCTGGCGGAACGGCGTGATCCCCAGGATGAGGTCGCGGTCGGCGCTGGCTGTCGGCAGGTGTCGGGCTGGCACGTCGCACTCCTCGAAACCGAAACGTGAACGTAACTTCAATTGCGCGCCGACATTGCCGGGAAATACCGGACAACCGGCAGGTTAAATCCTGGCGACACACGCCGAGAGACCGATGAGTGCAATGCTTCCTTCCTCGCGCTCTCAACCTCTCACCGTCTTCTGGATTGCCGATTCTAACCATGCAATAAGGGGCAGCGCAAGCGTCTTCGCAACATTAGAAGCATGTCAGCCACGCCGCCTGCAGCGACACCGAGATGCCTTCCCACCTGCACTTTCATGACTCGGCGACTCCGAGGCAGCCCGGAAAACAACTGCCTTATAAACGCGACAAAATGGCAAGTTGAGGGAGCGCCCGCGCGACTGTTAAATCGACTCAAATATGTGACGCCATACTCATCAGCATCAGCGCAGAAAATGGTTCATCCAATTATCTATGATGATCACCCAGAGTTATTGAGCCTAATATATCTTGCCCAGTCGGCCCTACGGCCAGTCGGCCCAGATATTGCACATTCGCTGGCCACGCGACGGACACCCGCCCATCAACCCCACCAAGTAGCCCCATAACGCACCGTGACCGTTGCGGCTGGACCTGTTGGCTATCCCGGCGTTCAGGGGATGCACTCTCGCCCCGAAAATTACGCCACGTGGCTTGTGTTGATTTGCACTAGTTTGGCCGCATAGGCCAATTGATTACCGTCGGCTACCCTACTGACGAGTAAACAAGAGAAGCCCGCATCGGAATAACATTCTCTTTTTACGAGAATGTCATTCTACCTACGGGCGCGGGGGGCAGCACGACACCGAGGGGCCGACGGCCCTCATGACCACAGCGAGGCACCATCGATGAGCACGCAGAAGGCCACCGCCTGGCGACCACAGGCGCGCGAAGGGTTCGCAAATCAGGCATCCATCCCATCTCGCTCCGCCGCCACGCCCGGCGATTATGGTCAGTGCTGCATTATCCGCACTCTTGCCTGGTTGGTGTCGCACTAACCACAATCACTCGAACCTACAGACGACGGTGCAGGCGAACTCAACCGGGCGATAACCCACCAAACCGGTGGGCGGCCTTGGTACCCACCTTCACCTGGCATCAGCCAGCTCCCCCCGGAAGGCCACCCGTACGACGGGGGGCAGCGAGTCCCACCGCCTCGATGGCTCGTGCTGGGTCGGTCTGTGGCAGCCCGGCGGGCTCCCAGTCCTCGCCGGAGCGCAGGTAGGGATACCACAGCAGATCACGTCCGAGACGTACCTGGACTCGGCCGGCGGTCACCTTATTCGCCTCGACGTAGGCCGGTTCCCCGGTTGCGCCGCGGAGCGCGGCCACCGATTCTTTGAGCAGATCGACGTCGTCACCGGGGTTCCAGTCTGTGATGAGGAGCTCGAGCCCGGTCTGGCCGCCGTACCGCCACGCCAGCGCCGTACGGGCCAGCACCCGGCCGTCGACTCCGCTTCGCTGGACGATCCGGCCGAACGCCGACGTGCCGAAGGCGAGGTCGGCCCGCCGGGCGAGGTCAGCGTCCTCGTCAAGGCCCAGGCCGGCGTCGGGACTCGCGCCGGTCACGAGTTCCCACGCGCGCCTGGCCGCATCGGCAGCCAGGCCGACCAGGTCCTCGCGCAGGCCCGGGAACGGCGCGGGCGGGTCCACCGGGATGGCCGACGGGTGGCCAGCGTGCGCGGGCGGCAACGGGGGCGTGGGGATGGGGCCTCGTCGTGGCCGGGCGGCGAACACTTGACGCGCATCGACACCCGCGTCGTGCTCGGTTTCTGCCGGTTCCGCTACCGCGGCCCGCTCTCCCGTGCGGCGCCGGGACCGGAGCCCCGCCAGGACCTCGTCACGGCTCCGGCCGCGCAGCAAAAGCAGCACGAAGGGGTCCGCGTCGAGCGCGTCGGCGACCAGGAAGCAGGCGGCCGCTGAGTGCTTGCATGGCTCGGCGTCGTCGGGACAGTTGCACCGCGGCCCGACCTCCCCGATGCCAGGAACCAAGTCGAGTCCCGCGCTCGCCACGTCCTCAGCGATCTCGGGCGGCAGTTCGCCATCCAGCAGCGCCGCCGCGCGGCCGACATGTGCGGAGATCACGTCAAGGACCCGGTCCCACTCCTCGTCGGTGAAGGGCCTGACCCGGATGCGGATGTCGTACGGCACGGCCATGCGACCCTGCGCCCTGGCCCGCACCTCGCCTGGCATTAGCGCCAGCTCACCGACCTGGCCGCTGGCCGCGTACTCGCGGCCCCGCGGCAACCGGTTCGGGTCAAGTCGGGATCGCTGCTCGAAGGTGGTGATCCACGCGGACGCCCACCAGCTCCGCTCCGCGGTCACGAGTCACCCCGCAGCGACACCAGCTCGGCCAGCTCATCGTTGGACAGCTCGGTGATCCAGCCCTCGCCGGAACCGACAACCGCCTCGGCCAGGTCACGCTTCTTCTCCAGCAACTCCGCGATGCGATCCTCCAGCGTGCCCTCGGCGATGAGCCGGTGTACCTGAACCGGCTTGTCCTGACCGATCCGGTAGGCACGGTCGGTGGCCTGGTCCTCCACCGCGGGGTTCCACCAGCGGTCATAGTGCAGCACATGGGTCGCGCGGGTCAGCGTCAGGCCGGTGCCGCCGGCCTTCAGCGACAGCAGAAACACTGGTATCTTGCCCGCCTGGAACTCCTGCACCATCTCGTCACGACGGCGCACCGGCGTGCCCCCGTGCAGGAACAGCGAATCGATCCCGCGCTTGTCGAGATGCTCCTGCAGGATCGCGGCGAGCTGCGTGAACTGGGTGAACACGAGCATCGACTCGCCGGAATCGAGGATGATGTCAAGCAGCTCATCGAACGCGGCAAGCTTCCCCGACCTCCCCGTGTAGGGCCCGCCCGCCTGCTTCAGGTACTGCGCGGGATGGTTGCAGATCTGCTTGAGCGCGGTGAGTAGCTTGAATACCAGTCCGGCCCGCTCGATTCCCTCCGCCTCCGCGATCGCCGCCATCGTCTCCCGCACCACCGCCTCGTACAGGGTGACCTGTTCGGCCGTCAGCGGCACGATACGGTCCGTCTCGGTCTTCGGCGGAAGCTCCGGCGCGATGCCCGGATCGGTCTTCTTTCGTCGCAGCAGGAACGGACGGATGAGCCTGGAGAAGCGCCCCGTCGTCTCGGGATCACGGTAGCGTTCGATCGGCACCGCGATGCCCCGGGTGAATCCCTCAAGGTGACCGAGCAGACCCGGCGTGGTCCAGTCCAGGATCGCCCACAGGTCGGACAGCCGGTTCTCCACGGGCGTACCAGTCAGCGCCACCCGCGCGGCGGCCGGCAGTTCGCGCAGCGCCCGCGCACCGCGCGATTCCGGATTCTTCACGGCCTGTGCCTCGTCCGCGACGATCAGGCCCCAGCGGATCTCGGCGAGCCGAGTGGTGTCGCGGAGCAGGATGCCGTAGGTCACCAGGACGATCTCGTCGGACGCGACACCGCTAAGGTGCCGTTCGCCGCCGTGAAAGCGACGGACGGGCACGCCGGGTGCGAACTTGCGGATCTCGCGTTCCCAGGTGCCCAGCAGTGACGCCGGGCAGACAACCAGGGTGGGTCCCTCGCCCGCCATCCGGCGGTGCAGATGCAGCGCGATGATCTGGATCGTCTTGCCTAGACCCATGTCATCGGCCAGGCACCCGCCGAATCCCGCCGCGCACATGCCCGCCAGCCAGGCGACGCCGCGCCGCTGGTAGGGACGGAGCGTCGCGGCGAGGCCGGGGATCGGATCGAGTACCTCGGGTTCGGCACCAAGGGAGGCGACCCCCTCAGCCAGTTCGGCGAGCGCTCCCTCGGCGGCGACTTCGACCCGTTCCCCGTCGATCTCGGCGGAGCCGGCTAGGACCGCGCCGAGTGCCTCGATCGTGGACATGCGCGTCCGCGGCGGACGGCGGAGTCGCTGCAGCAGGAGCGGATTCAGCGTTACCCAGCGATCCCGGATCCGCACCAGCGGCCGTTTCGCCTCTGCCAGCTCCGCGATCTCCGTCTCGTCGAGCTCCTCACCACCGAGGGTGAGCCGCCAGCGGAAGCTCAGCAGCGTCTCAAGGTCCAGGCCGGCGTCCGTCACCTGACCGGGCGCCTGCGTCGGAACGGCCATCATCTTGAGGTCGTCATCGAGCAGGGCGCTCGGCCACAGCACTTCGACGCCGACCCCGGCCAGTTCTTCCGCGGCCGAACCAAGCAGGTCAGCGACCGCGTCATCGTCGATCTCGAATCCGGACGGCCGTGCCTGGCCAAGGACCTCACCAAGCGGCGGCCAGACCGCTGCGCCCCGGCGGAGCGCGAGCAGCAGATCAGTCTCGGCCCGCACCCCAAACCGTGCCAGCACGCTCTCCGGCTGGTCCCACAGTGTCGCGGCGTCGACGATCAGGCTGGGATCCATGCTGCTGCGCAACTGCAGCACCACGCGGAACTCCGGTTCCGCGGCCTCCGCAACGTCATCGGCTTCCGCGGACCGGCGCCAAGCCTCGACGCGGAGTCCGAGCCGCGCGCCGGCCGACATCCCGTCCGCGCTGTCCGCCAGCCACCCGGACAGCTCGGTGACCCGTACCGGCTCGGGCGCGGCGAAGGCGGGCGACCCGGTGACGCGCGGAGCGGCGGATGTCCGCACCATCACGTCAGCGATCGCATCCCACAGGTCGCGGATAAGCGACTCGGGCGACCGCAACCGCATCGGCCGGCTACCGGGGATGCCCAGCGCATGAGCCTCTGGCGGAAACGCGGCGGCTAGCTCGCGCAGCCACGCCTCGTCATCGGGGTTAAGCGGCCCGGCCCGCCAGGCATCAACACCATCCGCGGTGACCGCGGGCAGAATCCGGCCGCGCGCGATCAGCCCGGCCCCCGCGGTCGCGGCCGACGCCCACACACCGAGACTGCGCGGCACACGGCTGCCGTTCGGGTCGATGGACAGCAGGCTCGGCAGGACCGCCTCAACCGGCAGCACATGCGCGGAGACCATCCTCTTCCGCACGCCGTAGTGGCCGCCTTCGAAGACAAGCTCAACCTGGTTAGGGCCGCCGCCCGCACGCCAGAACGCAAAAGATCCACGCCGGGGAACGGCGTCGGGAAGGAAGGTCGCTTCAGCCGAACTAATCAGCACCTAGGCGACGATAACGCATACCGCCGTCCCCCCGCCTCCGGATTGCCGAGAGCCTACCGCCGGTCCTGGATACGGGCTTGCGTCCGACGCCGACAAGGGCGTAGACATCGCCGCGGGTTGGGCATGCCACCGTTGATGGGCGGTGTGGCACTGCCTATCAAAGAGTGGGGGCGGGGCCGCACCAACCAGAAACGGCATCCTCGGGATAGTCGGGGAGCTTGATGGCGATCGCGCTGCTCACGCTCGCTCAGCGAGTCACTAGCGAGTAGGGCCACGTGGTCGTGACGACCTGGCCGCGGAACGGGTCGTTGAAGAAGGCGGTGGTGAAGGTGGCCGCTATAGGGCCGTGACGATGTGGCCACGAAGCAAAAACCTTAAACCCATATGACCAAAACGGCGGTGGGTAACTGATGATGGAATAGCTTCATGACTTCCGCACGCGACCTAGCCGACCAGTTTCACCGCCGCTGGCTTGAGGAACACCCGTTTGCCGCCACGAGCTACGGCATCCCTGGATATGACGATCTTGTCCCCGACGAGAGCGAGGACGGCGAGCGATCCTGGCGGGCTGAGTCCGCGCAGATCCTCGCCGAAGCCAGCGCGCTCGCGGGAGAGCAGCTCACGCCGGCGGACACGGTGACGCTGGACTGCGTTCAGGAGGCGGCCCGCCAGGAGATCGACGCCATTGACATGGCGCAGACGGAGTACACGGTCACCGCCATGCAATACAGCGGTCCGGCGAGCTTCTTGTCGATCGCGGCGCGGACGGTGCTGGTCGACGCCGCGGCGGCGGATGCCTACCTGGCGCGGCTGCGGCGCAGCGGCACCTGGATCGACCAGATCCGCGAGCGGCTGCGTGCCGGAGCGCGCAAGGGCCGGCTGCCGGTCGCCCCGCTGGCCGAGCAGGCCATCATTTGGGCTGAGGGGCTCCTCGCGTCACCCGGAACCAGCCCGGTCCTTTCTCCCCGGCCACCGCAGGGCTGGCCGGGAGCTGGGGCATGGGAATCCGAGCGCCGGGCGATCGCCGAGACGGTGGTGCACCCGGCGCTCGCGCGGTGGGTCGAGACGATCAGGGAACTCCTCCCCCAGGCGCGGTCGTCCGAGCAGGCCGGGCTGATCCATCTGCCGGGCGGCGAGGAGGATTACGCACGGGCGATCCGGATCTCCACGACCCTGTCGTTGTCACCGCAGGAGCTGCGCCAGACCGGGTTGAGGCAGC
>JBEKHI010000097.1:0-22459 GCA_050012355.1 Streptosporangiaceae bacterium
ATCTGCCGGCGCGGTGTGGGGTGGGGGGCCCGGCGGGGGCATGCGCGGCGCGGGAGCGAGCGGCTGGAGTCCGCATGGGAACCATGACAGGTGTCATGCCTGATCGCTGAGTGGCGACACTAGTTGGCGGGGCGCCCCGTCCGGTGCAATGGGGACATGCCAGACAACAATAGGGGGCACTACATGGACCACAGCAGTCCCGTAGTCACGTTTCAGAACGTGAGCAAGCGCTACGGGCAGCTCAAAGCGGTTGACGGACTGAGCCTTGATCTGTACCCAGGTGAAACCGTCGCCCTGCTCGGGCCAAACGGCGCTGGTAAGTCCACCAGCCTCGACATGCTGCTCGCGCTGCGCACGCCCACATCCGGAAATATCCGGATGTTCGGGGAGGGCGCTTATCACGCGATCAAGCAGGGCCGGGTCGGCGCCATGCTGCAGTCGGGCGGCCTGATGCCTGAGGTGACCGTACGGGAGCTGGTCACCCTGGTAGCCGGCTTCCACCCGAAGCCAGAGCCAGTCGAGACCACCCTCAAGCGAGCGGGCATCGCCGACATTGCCGACCAGCGGGTTGACCGGCTGTCCGGCGGCCAGACCCAGCGGGTCAGGTTCGCGCTCGCGATCGTCGGTGACGTCGAGCTGATCGTGCTCGACGAGCCCACCACCGCGATGGACGTTGAGACCAGGCAACTGTTCTGGTCGAACATGAAGGCAGAGGTCGCCGAGGGCAAGACGCTGCTGTTCGCCACGCACTACCTGGAGGAGGCCGACCAGGCGGCGGACCGGATCCTGGTCATCAACAAGGGCCGGCTGCTCGCCGACGGCACGCCGAGTGAGATCAAGGCGCGCGCCGGTGCCAAGCGCATGTCGTTCCGGCTAACCGAGATAAACGAGCCCTGGCTGCTGCAACTGCCCGCACTGGTGAGCCTGGAGGTCCGCGGCGACCTGGTCCAGCTGCAGACCACCGACTCGGACGCCACGCTGTACGCGCTGCTCGACGCCGGGTTCCGGCCGCGTGAGCTCGAGGTTGGCAGCCTTGGCCTGGAGCAGGCCTTCCTGGCGATCACTGCCGAGGACAACGCCGAAGACACGACGAACGCGAACAACGCGGCCAAGGAGCGGATCTGACCATGAACGCCACCCTTTCCCTAACCCGCGCGGAGATCGCGCGGATCCGCAGGAACAAGAGATACCTGGTCTTCACGATCGGGCTGCCGGTGGTGCTGTACCTGATCTTCGCGAAGCAAGCAGGGGCCTCCGCGACGGCGTACGGCATCTCGTTCCGGGCCGAGTACATGGTCTCCATGGCCACGTTCGGAGCGATCAGCAGCGCGCTCAACAGCAACGCGATCCGGATCTCCCAGGAGCGCAAGGACGGCTGGATCCGGCAACTCCGGCTCAGCGCGCTGCCGGCCTACGGTTACGTGGTCGCGAAGATCCTCGCCTCGATGGCGATCTCGATCCCGTCGATCACGATCGTCATGCTGCTCGGCCGGTTCTACGGCGACGTCCAGCTGCCGATCTGGGAGTGGGTCGTCATCGCGGTGGCTATCTGGTTCGGCACGCTGATCTTCGCCGCGCTCGCGGTGGCGATCGGGTACCGGGTCGATCCGAACTCCGCGCAGCCCACCGTGATGATGGTGTTCATGCTGTTCACCATCCTCGGCGGTGTCTGGTTCCCGCTGGGCGGCGCGCTGCAGAAGATAGGCAAGCTGACTCCCACCTACGGGGTGGTGCGGATCGCCACCGACGTCATGGCGCACGGCACTGTGGTCTGGGGCTACGTGGCCGGGATCCTGGTCTGGCTGGTGATCTTCGCGGCCCTCGCCACGCTCTCCGTCCGCGCGACGGCCGAGTCGATCTGACGTAGCGTTGTAGGGGGTTAGGGGAGGTGGGCGGGTACATGGGCAGCCAGAAGGCGGCTGACACCGCAGACGGGACCGGTCTGACCTACGCGGGTCTGACCGGCCGTCTGCAGTCGGCCAACGACCAGGGCATGCAATGGCGGCTGCTCTTCTCCGCGATCTGGCTGCTGTACTTGATCAGCCCCGTCTCCCACATGTTCCGCACCCACCGGGGGGCGCTCGAGATAAGCGGCGCGCTCGCCTTGGTGGTCGTCTTCTCGGCGATCTACATCGTGATGATGAGCGCCTGGGCCACTCGCCCCCGGCAGGCCCGGTGGTCGCTGCCGGTGCTCTACGCCATGGCGGCGGTCGCCTGCGTGGTCTACGGCGGCAACGGCTGGAATGTGCTGTGGATCTACGTCGCCGCGGCCGGCGGCCTGACCGCCACCGACCGTCGCACCGCGATCCGCTCGGTCTTGTCCTCCGGTGCGGGTGTCGTCGTGTTCAGCTGGATCGGCCATGATTCCGCGACCGACTACCTGGTCACGCTGCTGCCGGTGATCGCCATCGGCCTGGCCACCAGCGGGATGCGGGTGCGGGTCGCGCTGACGCACGAGCTCATGCAGGCTCGCGAGGAGGTGGCCAGGCTCGCGGCCAACGAGGAGCGGCTCCGGCTGGCCAGGGACATGCACGACCTGACCGGCCAGTCGCTGTCCATGATCACGCTCAAGTCCGAGCTGGCGGTCAAGCTGCTCGACACCGGTGATAACAGCAAGACAAGGGAGCAGATCGAAGAAGTCGCCGCCATCTCCCGGCAAACCCTGCATGACATCAGGGAGGCCGTCAGCGGCTACCGCCGCCCGACCCTCGCGGTGGAGCTCATCACGGCCCGCACCGCGCTGACCGCCGCGGGGATCGAGACCCGCGACGACCCCGCGCTCATGACGCTCTCCGGCACCTTCGACCCCGATGCCGAGGCGGCGCTCGCCTGGTGCCTGCGGGAGGCCGTCACCAACGTGATCCGGCACTCGGGCGCGCGCAGCTGCTCGATAGAGCTGACCAGTACCCAGAAGGAACTGACCCTCACGGTCACCGACGATGGCCGGGGCGGCTCCGAGCTGGGTAACGGCAACGGGCTGCGCGGCATGTCCGAGCGGCTGGACGCCGCCCGCGGCCGCCTGCGGATGACCCGCACCCCCGGTTTTACCCTCTGTGCCACGGTTCCCGCTCAGCGCGTTACCGTTAGCCAGTGATCCGGGTATTGCTGGCCGAGGACCAGGCGATGATCCGCGAGGCCCTCGCGGCGTTGCTGTCGTTCGAGGAGGACATCGAGGTCGTCGCCCAGGTGGGCAGCGGCGACGAGGTGCTGGCCGCCGCCCTCGAGACCAGGCCCGATATCGCGCTGCTCGACATCGAGATGCCGGGCAAGGACGGCCTTGAGGCGGCGGCCGATCTTAAGGGCACGGACACCAAGGTGATCATCCTGACCACGTTCGGGCGGCCGGGCTTTCTAAGAAGAGCGATGGAGTCGGGCGTGTCCGGGTTCCTGGTCAAGGATTCCCCGGCCGATAAGCTGGCCGCCACCATCCGCAAGGTGCTCGCGGGGCAGAAGGTGATCGACCCGGATCTCGCCGCCGCCGCGCTCGCCGAGGGGGACAGCCCGCTGACCCAACGCGAGCGCGACGTACTCAACGCGTCGAAGAACGGCGCGACCATCGCCGAGATCGCCAGCTCGCTCTACCTGTCCGAGGGAACGGTCCGTAACTACCTCTCGTCCTGCATCCAGAAGACTAGTGCCCGTAACCGTGCGGAGGCGCTACGCATCGCGGAGCAACACGGATGGTTGTGAGAGCATAAGCGGGTGTACTTCCGGGATCCGCACATTGATGGCGACCGCGTCACATTCGTCGCCGACGACGACATCTGGCTCGCACCGGCCGACGGGGGCCGGGCACGGCGGCTGACCGCGGATCAGACGCCAGCGAACACTCCACGGCTTGAGCCTGGCGGCGACCGCATCGCCTGGGCGAGTACCCGCGACGGCGCTCACGAGATCTACGTCAGCGACCTCGGCGGGGAAACCGCGTTCCGGCTCACCCACTGGGGCGAGCCGAGCACCCGGGTGGCCGGCTGGACCGCCAATGGCGAGGTCCTGGCGGTGAGCGCCGCGTACCAGCCGCACCGGTTCGGGAGCGTCGCCTGGCGGCTGCCCGCCGATGGCGGGCCCGCTACCCAACTCGGCTATGGCCAGGTCAACGACCTGGCGACTGGCCTGGCCGGTACTGCGCTGCTCACCGGCCGGCTCGGCCGAGAGCCCGCCTACTGGAAGCGTTACCGGGGCGGTACCCGCGGCCGCCTGTGGGTGTCGCGCGACAACTCCTCGTTCGCCCGGGTGCTCCCGGACCTGCAAGGCCAGCTCGCCAAACCGATGCTCATCGGCGAGCGACTGTTCTTCCTCTCCGACCACGAGGGCACCGGCAACATCTACAGCGTCACCCTCGAAGGCCAGGACTTGCGGCGGCATACCGACCATGACGGCTTCTACGTCCGCAACCCGGCGACCGACGGCACCCGGATCGTCTACCACCTCGCCGGGGACATCTGGCTCCTCGAAAACGATGAGACGCGCAAGCTTGACATCACGCTCGAATCGCCCGCCCGGGCCCGCGAGCCGAGGCTGGTCACCGCTGCCGACGACCTTGGCGGCCTGGATGTCGACGAGACCGGCCAGGCCAGCGCCATCGAGGTCGCCGGCACCATCCACTGGCTGACCCACTCCGATGGTCCGGCCCGCGCGCTCACCGTCACCCAGCGTGCCCGGCTGCCCAGGGTGGCCGGGAACCTGGTCTTCTGGGTCACCGACTCCGGCGGCGCGGACGCGATCGAGTACACGGGCGCCGACGGGGAGTCAGCTACCGACGTTATGGTCGCTGGACAAGTTGGTGACGTGACCAGCCTGGCTGTTTCCCCGGACGGGGCTACGGTCGCCACCGCTGCCAGGGACGGGAAGGTGCACCTGGTGGACATCGCGTCCGGGACGGTCACCGAAGTGGCCGCGGGCGAAAACGGCGAGTCCGACGGGCTGGCCTGGTCGGCGGACTCGGAGTGGCTGGCCTGGTCGCAGCCGGTGCTGCGGGAGCTGCGCAAGATCCGGATCGTGCGCCGGACCGAACCCGAGGTGCTCGACGTGACCGACGGCCGGTTCACCGACACCGAGCCGGTGTTCACCCTCGACGGCAAGTACCTGGCGTTCCTGTCCCGCCGCACCTTCGACCCGGTATACGACGCGCATACCTTCGACCTTTCCTTCCCGAACGGCATCCGCCCGTACCTCGCGGTGCTCGACGCGGCGACCCCGTCCCCCTTCGGTCCGCTCGTCGCTGGCCGTCCGCTATCGGAGGATTCTTCATCGCCAGAACGGCGGGCGGTAACCGTCGACGCGACCGGCCTGCCCTCCCGGGTGGTGGGCGTGCCGGTCGAGGAGGCTCGGTACTCCGCACTGCGGGCGGTGGATGGGGGGCTCGCGTGGCTGAGGTCGCCGGTGACCGGCGTGCTCGGCGAGGGTGGCGCCACGCCGGACGAGGACCGGCCGCGGCCTCGGCTGGAGCGTTACGACCTGGGCAAGCGTGCGGTCAACGTGGTCTGCGATGAACTCGACTGGTTCGCGGTCAGCGGGGACGGCAAGCGGTTCGTGGTGCGGGACTCGGGCGCGTTGCGGGTGCTGCCGGCCGCCGACAGCGCCAAGGGGGAGCCGGTCACGGTGGACCTCGCGCGCGCCCGGACGCTGGCGGACCCGGTGGCGTTGTGGCGGCACGCGTTCGGCGAGTACGGGCGGATGGTCCGGCGCGAGTTCTGGAGTCCGGACATGTCAGGGGTCGACTGGGACGGCGTGCTCGCGGCGTATTCGCCGCTGCTGGCGAAGGTGCGGGTGCCGGGTGACTTCGCGGACCTGCTGTACGAGGTGGCCGGTGAACTGGGCACCTCGCACGCGTACGTGCGGTCGGCCGACGTCGGCGACGACGACATGCCACCTCCCGGGCAGCTCGGCGCCGACCTGACGCGGACCGATGACGGACGGTGGATCGTATCCCGCGTCCTCACCGGCGAGTCGTCCGACCCGCTGGCCAGGTCGCCGCTGCTCGCGCCCGGTGCCGGGGTCGCGGAGGGCACCGAGATCGTGGCCGTCGACGGCCGGCCGACGGACTCCGACCGGGGTCCCTGGCCGCTGCTGGCGGGCACCGCGGGGAAGCCGGTTGAGCTGACGGTGCGGTCCGCTGACGTGGTGCGGCGAGTGGCCATCGTGCCACTCAAGGACGAACGGCGGCTGCGCTACCAGGACTGGGTGGCGGGGCGCCGCGCGCACGTCAGGTCGCTCAGTGACGGGCGGCTCGGTTACCTGCACGTGCCGGACATGATGGGGAACGGCTGGGCGCACTTCCACCGGGACCTCACCACCGAGATGAGCTTCGAGGGACTGATCGTCGATGTGCGCGGCAACGGCGGCGGCCACACCTCCGAGCTGATCGTGGAGAAGCTCGCCCGCACGGTAATCGGCTGGGATACCGGCCGCTACCTGCGCTCGGTCACCTATCCGAGGGAGGCGCCGCGCGGTCCCGTCGTCGCGTTGGCCGACGAGTTCGCCGGCTCGGATGGCGACATCGTGACCGCCGCCATCAAGCTGCTCGGCCTGGCGCCGGTGGTGGGCGCGCGCACCTGGGGCGGCGTGATCGGCATCGACGGATACCGCAAGCTCGCCGACGGGACGTCGGTGACGGCGCCGCGTTATGCCATCTGGTTCGATGAGCACGGCTGGGACGTGGAGAACTACGGTGTCGATCCCGACGTCGAGGTGCTTCAGGTGCCCGGCACCGCTGGCGACGTCCAGCTGGAGACCGCGGTACGGATGGCGCTGGAGGCGCTGGAGAAGAGGCCGGCCGCCGTGCCTCCGGTGATCCCGGTCCCCGGCGCGGTGTCGAAGGCCCGCCCGCCATTGCCGCCACGCGTTACCGGCGGGTAACCTCAGGTCATGGACGCTGACGTCATCGTGGTCGGGGGCGGGCTCGCCGGGCTGGTCGCGGCTGGTGAGGCCGCTAGCGCCGGGCGGCGGGTGCTGCTGCTCGACGCCGAGCCTGAGCAGTCTCTTGGCGGGCAGGCCTGGTGGTCGTTCGGCGGGCTGTTCTTCGTGAACTCACCCGAGCAGCGCCGGCTGCGGATCCGTGATTCGCTCGATCTGGCCTGGCAGGACTGGCTGGGCACGGCCGGTTTCGACCGGCCGGAGGACGAGTTGCCGCGGCAGTGGGCACGCGCGTACGTCGAGTTCGCCGCGGGCGAGAAACAGGCCTGGCTGCGGTCGCTGGGGCACAGCGTCATCCCGATCGTCTCGTGGGCCGAACGCGGTGGCTACCACGCCGACGGCCCCGGCAACACCGTGCCGCGTTTCCATATCACCTGGGGAACCGGGCCCGGCGTGGTCGAGCCTTTCGAGCGGCGAGCGCGTTCGGCGGGGGTTTCGTTTCTGTTCCGGCACCGGGTGGACGAGCTTTCCGTGACGGACGGCGCGGTCGACGGGGTTTCCGGCGCCGTGCTGGCCCCGTCGTCGGTTGCCCGCGGTGTCCCTTCGTCTCGGGAGGAAGTCGGCTCGTTCGAGCTGCACGCGCCGGTCGTGATCGTCGCCTCCGGCGGTATCGGCGGGGACCACGAGCGGGTGCGCTCGGCTTGGCCGGCTTCGCTCAGTTCGCCCCCTGACGACCTGCTGACCGGGGTGCCCGCGCACGTCGACGGGCGGATGATCGGGACGTGTGAGGCGGTCGGGGGCGCGGTTATCAACCGGGACCGGATGTGGCACTACGTCGAGGGGATAAAGAACTGGGACCCGGTCTGGCCGGGGCACGGCATCCGGATCCTGCCGGGTCCGTCGTCGCTGTGGCTGGACGCGCTCGGCCGACGGCTGCCAGGCCCGTTGTTCCCCGGGTTCGACACGCTCGGCACCCTCTCGTACCTGCGCACCACGGGGTATGACCACTCGTGGTTCATCCTGAATAAGAAGATCATCGCCAAGGAGTTCGCGCTGTCCGGCTCCGAGCAGAACCCGGATATCACCGGCAAGTCGCGGCGCGCCATGCTGGAGCGGGTGCTCGGCGGGGTGCCGGACCCGGTGCAGGCGTTCCTCGACCACGGCGAGGACTTCGTGGTGGCCTCGACGCTGCCCGAGCTGGTCGACGGGATGAACAAGATCGTGCCCGATCCGGCGCTCTCCTACGATGTCGTCTCCGCTGAGGTTCTCGCACGGGACCGTGCCGTGCTCAACTCGTTCAGCACCGATGATCAGCTCACGTTCATCCGCGGCGCCCGGCGCGCGTTCAGCGAGCGGCTGGTCCGGGTCGCGTCGCCGCACCGGCTGCTTGACCCGGCCGCGGGACCGTTGATCGCGGTCCGGCTGCGGGTGCTCACCCGCAAATCCCTCGGCGGCCTGCACACCGACCTGTCCGCGCGGGTGCTTTCCGCGTCTGGTTCTGTGGTGCCGGGGCTGTACGCGGTGGGCGAGGCGGCCGGCTTCGGCGGCGGCGGCATGCACGGCTACCGGTCTCTCGAGGGCACCTTCCTAGGCGGCTGCATCTTCTCCGGCCGGGTAGCCGGCCGCGCCGCGGCGGCTGCTGTCGGAGGCTGATCGCCGGGGCCCCACGGCCCCGTTCCTGGTCTGTGCGGCGCTGCCCCCACAAGAGTGCGAGCAGCGCCGCACTGCCCATGATCATTTCCGCTTCGCGAGCAGCGGAGCTGCGACCGCTGTGGCGGCTGTGAACCCTGTGGCCCAGGCGAACGTGGTGTGGAACGACCCCGTCGAGGCCAGGATCACCGCGAGCACGCCGGTGCCGAAGGAGCCGCCGACCTGCAGGATGATCCGGGTCGCGCTGCTCGCGTCCGGGACCTTCTCGCGCGGCAGGCCGATGAACGCCCCCGCCTGCAACGAGATCGTCGCCGCCGATAGCCCGGCGCCACGAACCGCGAGCACCAGGCTCAGCCACACCAGGTTGGTATGCGGGCCCGCGAAGATGAACGGCGCCGTCCCCAGCGCGGCGAGTGCCATTCCGGCCATAACGACGGGGCGCGGGCCCATCCGGTCCGTCACCTTGCCCGCGAACATTCGCGGCAGCAGCGACCCGATGCCCTGCGGCGCCATCAGCAGTCCGGCGTCCAGCGGGCTGTAGCCGCGGAGTTGCTGGTAGTACAGCGGGAGCAACAGCAGCGCACCATACATCGACAGCCCGGACCCGAACATCAGCGCCGAGGCGGCGGAGAACGAGCGCATCCGGAATAGCCGTACGTCGATCACTCCTCCGTCGGGCGTACGTATTGCGCGCAACAGGAACAAGGTCAGCAGCACGACTCCCGCCGCGAGCGGCACCAGGACCTTCGGTTGCCCGAAACCGCCGCTGGTTGACACTTGCGCCAGCCCGTAGAGCAGCAGCGCGACGGCGGGGGAGAGCAGCGCGATGCCCACGATGTCGAGCCGGGGCCGCGGCCCCGCCGATGGCCCTCGTCCGGGCACGAACCGCCAGGCGAGCAGCAGCGCGGCCGCGCATATCGGCACGTTCACGTAGAAGATCCAGCGCCAGCTCAGGTTCGACACGATCAGTCCGCCGATGACCGGCCCGAGGATCGGCACCACCACCGCGGGCAGGGTAATCGTGGCCATCAGCCGCCCGAGGGACCGGCCGCCGGCCGCCTGGATGAGCAGCGTCATGAATACCGGGACCAGCATGCCGCCGCCGATGCCTTGCACCACGCGGAAGGCGATCAGCGACTCGATGTTCCACGCGAGTCCCGAGGCGATCGAGCCCGCCAGGAACAGGCTCAACGAGGCCATCCAGGTGACCTTGCCGCCGAATCTCGCCAGCGCCCAGCCGCTGAACGGGATCACCATGCCGAAGGTGAGCAGGTATCCGGTGAGGATCCATTGGGTCTGGGCGAGCGGGGCGTGCAAGTCGGCGCCGATCGTTTTCAGCGCCACATTGACCACGGTGGTGTCGAGCAGCGCCGCGATGGCGCCGGTCAGCAGCACAAAGGCCAGCTTGATGACCTTTGGATCGAGCTTTTCGTCCTGTTTGTCGGCAGTGGCAGCACTCATGATTAGTAAACTACACCGTGCAGTTTAGTTTTGTAAACTGCACGGTGTAGTACACTGATGGGCATGCCGCCGGTAAGCTCAGCAACCAAGCATCAGGCGATCGAGCGTGCCGCCCTGAGGCTGTTCTTGCGTGACGGGTACGAGCGCACCAGCGTCGACGCGATCGCCGCCGAGGCCGGGGTGTCGAAGCGGACGGTGTACAGTCACTTCGGCGACAAGGAGAACCTGTTCCTCAGCACGCTCCGCGACACCCGTGACGACCTGCAAGGCAAGGTGCGGGAAATCACCGAGCGGACCATGACCGGGGACGACGCTGAGAGTGCGCTGCTCGCGTGCGTCCGGGAGATCGCCGCGATAACGTCCCGCTCACCGGAGCGCGCCGCGATGATCCGGCTGATCATCTCCGAGGCGCCGCACTTTCCGGAGTCGACCGACGTGTGGCGGCAGCGGCTGATGAGCCCGCTGCTCGAGGCCGGGCTGAAGCGGCTCGCCGAGTCTGGGGGGCTCTCGATCGACGATCCGGTCGAGGCGGCGGGGCATTTGTCGGCGCTGACGCTGGGCCAGATCAACAACCGGTCGATCATGGGGACCGTGCCGCTCAGCGACGCCGAGACCGAGGACATCCTCACCAGCGGGGTCGCGGTCTTCCTGCGCGCTTACCGGACCCCCGGCCGATAGACTCCGGCGTCATGCTCAACGATCCGGCGTGTGTTTTCTGCTCAATCGTCCGTGGTGACACCGAAGCCGTGGTGGTCTTCGAAAACGATGACCTGCTCGCTTTCCTCGACCACCGGCCGCTGTTTCGCGGGCACACGCTGCTGATCCCTAAGACCCACGTGACCCTGCTGAGCGACCTGCCCGCCGAGCTTGTCCCGGAATTCTTCGGCACCGCGCAGCGGCTCGAGCGGGCGGTGGAGGACGGCTTGGACGCCGCCGGGTCGATGATCTTGATCAACAACGTGGTGAGCCAGTCCGTGCCGCATTTGCACCTGCACGTGATCCCGCGGAACTTCAAGGACGGGCTGCGGTTCTGGCTCGGTCCCCGGCACCCGTATGACGCCGAGCACCCGGCCGAGGAATACGCGGCTAAGATCCGCGCCCGGCTGAACGTCACCGCGTTAGCAACCGCCGCCGCGGTCAGCAGCACCGCGCTGATCAGCAGGCTGGTGACCATCCCGTCGTGAAACGAGCTGCCGGACACCAGCCCGCCGAACAGTGCCACTCCCATCGCCGAGCCCATTTGGCGGCTGGCGTTGAGCACCCCGCCCGCCAGCCCGGCCTGGGCGGCGGGCACGTGCTCGAGCAGGGTGGTGATCAATATCGGGATCGCCAGCCCGACGAGGCCGAAGGGGATCAGCAGCACCGCTGTCTGCGTTACCGACCCCGCCCACAGCAGCCCGATCAGCCCGCCGACGGTCAGCACTAGTCCCGCCACCAGCGGAACGGCCGGGCCTGATCGTGCCGCGAGCTTGTGCGACGCCAGGTTGGTGATCATGATGCCGATCGCCATCGGGACGAACATCAGCCCGGCGGCCAGCGCGGAAGCTCCCTTCACTTGCTGCACGTAAAGACCCATTACGAAGACGATCCCGTACCAGGCCGTGTTGATCGAGAAGCCGCTGGCGAGAACGGTGAGCGCCGCCCGGTGGCGGAACAGCCGGAGCGGCACCACCGGAGCGGGAACCCGCGACTCGATGGTGAGGAACGCCGCCGCCGCGACGACCGCGACGGTGAAGGCCGCGAGCACCGGGGGAGTCGTGTACCCGTGGGCTCCGCCGGAGATCATCGCGTATGTCAGTCCGCCAAGCGCGACGATCGCGGTGGCCTGACCGCCCAGGTCCAGGCCCGTATCCAGCCGTGGTGAGCGCGGCACCCGGGTGAGCAGCACCAGCGCGGCGAGTCCGGCCGGCACGTTGATCAGGAATATCCCCCGCCAGCTCCAGGCGCTGACCAGCACCCCGCCGAGCGCCGGGCCCGCGGCGACCGCGAGCGAGCCCGCCGTGGTCCACAACGCGATGCCGCGGGCCCGGCGGGCCGGGTCGTCAAAGGCCTGCCTGACCAGCGCCAGCGATGAGGGAAGCATCACCGCGGCGGCGCATCCCTGGACGAACCGGGCGCCGGTCAGCACGCTCAGGCTTGGCGCCGCGCCGCAAGCGACCGAGGCGAGCGTGAACCCGGTCAGGCCGCAGGCGTAGGCCCGGCGGGCGCCGATCCGGTCCGACAACGCGCCCGCTGACAACAGCAACGCGGCGAACATCAGGGTGTATCCGTCGACGACCCACTGCAGTCCGTCGGTGGCCGTGTGCAGCTCGCGGCCCATGGTGGCCAGGGCCACGTTCACCGCCGAGACGTCGATGGTGATCATGAAGAAGCCGAACATTCCGGCGGCCAGCGTGGCGCGCTCGCCTCGGCTGGGCGCGGCGCCTGTGGTGTGGCGTCTCCCGGTGGCGGTTGTCATCATGATCCCAGGATGTGCCCGGGAAGCTTGGGGCGGCAGGGCGGGTTTATCCGGGGTATGGGACACCCCCTCAGCGACACCGAGCTCGGAGCCTTCCTGCGCAGCCGCCGCGGGCGGATCACCCCCGCCGAGGCGGGAATGCCCGCGGGCAGCGGCATCCGCCGGACCCCTGGCCTGCGACGGGAAGAGGTGGCGACCCTGGCCGGGGTATCCATCGACTACTACACCCGGCTGGAACGCGGCCGGGAGCGCCACCCGAGCGCGTCGGTGCTGGACGCGCTCGCGCGCGTACTCAAGCTCGACGAGAACGAGCGGCGCCATCTGCACGCACTCGCCGCGCACGCCGCCGGGAACGGCCCGCCGCCCGCCGCACCTCCATCCTGCGTGCGAGAAACCGCCCAGATGCTGCTGGAGTCGCTGCGGCCGAGCCCGGCGGCCGTAATGTCCCGTGTCAACGACATGCTGGCCGCGAACCCGGCCGGGCTGGCGCTCTACCACGGGCTGTCCGACTGGTGCCCGGCCGAACGCAACCTCAGCCGTTACCTGTTCCTGCACCCGGCGGCCAGGTCACTGTGGGTCGACTGGGAACACATCGCCATCGGCCACGTCGCCCACCTGCGGCTGGTGGCGGGGGAGAACCCGGACGCGCCAGACATCACCGAGCTGATCACCGGCCTGCTGGAGGAGAGCCCAGACTTCGCCAGGATCTGGGCCAGGTACGACGTGAAGCCGCGGACCACTGGCGACAAGCGGATCGAGCACCCGAGGGTCGGCCGGATGACGCTCGATTACGAGAGCCTGCCGCTGGCCGGCGCCAACGGGCAACGGCTCATCGTGTACCTAGCCCATCGAGGGACACCGGACCACGACGCGATGGTCCTGCTGGACATGGCTCAGTCCTTGCGTCCGCTGAGCGCGACGGTGATCCCGACGCCGATAAGGGCCAGCCCGCCGGCCCCGCCGACCAGGGAGAACCGCTGAGGTGACCGGGCGAACCAGGCGCGGACGCCGCCCGCCAGGCACCCCCAGGCGCAGTCCGACAGCACGCCGATCGAGACCGATACGAGGACCAGCAGCATCATCTGCAGTGGCAGGTCGCCGGCCGTCCGGTTCACGAACTGCGGCAGCACCGCGCCGAACAGGACATACGACTTAGGGTTGGTGAGCCCCACCACGACGCCGTCCCGGAGTGAGCGGCGGCCGGGAACCTCGCAGGGATCGGTGATGGCTTCCGCTAGCTTTCCCCGGGTACGGATGGCATGTACCCCAAGCCACACCAGGTAGGCAGCGCCCGCGATCTTGACGATGGTGAATACCTGTACGGACTGCTGCAGGATGGTACCCAGCCCGAATGAGACGAGCGCGCCCGTCAAGAGGCTGCCGAGCGCATGACCCACCGCGGTCGTCATGGCGGTGCGCCGCCCGTGTGCGAGCGCGCGCCCGACGATGAACAGCACCCCCGGGCCGGGGATCACGATCATCACGAACGCGACGAGCGTGTACGCCATCAGCTGGTTCAGGTCAATCACCCCATAACCGTATCGGCGTGGCGGTGCTTCGCCCAGTGGCACCCGGCCGTTACAGTAGCCCGGTTACGCAGGGTAATCATCGGGGGGAAGCGCTTGGATGCGCTAAGGCTCAACGTCGACGGGCTCGACTACGCGCTGCTGGCGATCTACTTCGTCACGGTGCTCGGCATCGGCTGGATAGTCCGTAAGTCGGTACGGACGACCGAGGACTTCTTCCTGTCCGGACGCTCGCTGCCCGCCTGGGTGACCGGGCTCGCGTTCGTGTCCGCGAACCTGGGCGCGACCGAGGTTCTCGGCCAGGCGGCGAACGGCGCCGAGTACGGCGTGATGACCGTGCACTACTACTGGGTCGGCGCGGTTCCCGCGATGGTGTTCCTCGCGGTCTTCATGATGCCGTTCTATTACGGCACGAAGGTCGGCAGCGTCCCCGAATTCGTCGGGCGGCGGTTCAACGCGCCGGCCCAGGTGCTCAGCTCGATCACGTTCGCTGTCGCGCAGATCCTCATCGCCGGCATCAACCTGTACGCGCTGGCGCTGGTCGTCGAGGCCATGCTCGGCTGGCCGCAGTGGGTCGCCATCATCGTGGCCGGCGCGTTCGTACTCGCGTACATCACGCTCGGCGGATTGTCCTCGGCGATCTACAACGAGGTGCTCCAGTTCTTCGTGATCATCGTGGCCCTCATCCCCGTCGTCGCGCTCGCGCTCGACCACATCGGCGGCATCTCAGGTCTCAAGCGCGGAATCAACCACACAGTGCTTGGTAACCCCGGCCTGCACGCCTGGCGCAACACCGGTTTCGGCTCGCATAACCCGATGGAGGCGAGCTGGCTGGGCATCATCCTCGGCCTCGGTTTCGTGCTGGGCTTCGGCTACTGGACCACAAACTTCGCCGAGATCCAGCGGGCACTGTCCGCGAACAACATGAGCGCCGCCCGCCGCACACCGATCATCGCCGCGTTCCCGAAGCTGCTGCTGCCCGCGATCACCGTGCTGCCCGGCATGATCGCGCTGATCCTCGTCAAGGGTCTAGGTACCACCTACCAGTACAACGATGCCATCCCGCTGCTGATCCGGGACTTCCTGCCCAACGGTGTCCTCGGGCTGGCGCTTACCGGACTGCTCGCGTCGTTCATGGCCGGCATGGCGGCCAACGTCAGCGCGTTCAACACGGTGCTCACAACCGACCTCTGGCGACCGTACATCACCAAGGACCGCCCCGACGCGTACTACCTGCGGCTTGGCCGGCTGTTCACCGTCGTGGGCGTGGTGCTCGGAGTCGGCACCGCGTTTCTGGCGGCCGGTTTCAGCAACCTGATGAACTACATGCAATCGCTGTTCAGCTTCTTCAACGCACCATTGTTCGCCGTGTTCATCATCGGCCTGCTTTGGAAGCGGATGGGCGGCTGGGCCGGGTTCTGGAGCCTGCTCATGGGAACCGTCGGCGCGATCGTCGCCTACATCCTCTACGAGACCGGCGCGGTGAACATGGGGTCGGCCATCAACTCGACGTTCATCATCGCGATTGTCGCTTTCGTCACCGCGCTCGTCACCGCCGTGATCGTCACGCTGATCACCGCTCCGCCGGACGTCGCCAAGCTCGCTGGCTACGTCTGGGGCACCCAGCCGATCAAGGGCGGCTACTTCTCGATCGAGGGCGGCTGGTACCGCTCGCCCGCCATCCTCGGCGCGATCGTGGTCCTCATCGGCATCGGACTCGACATCCTGGTCTTCTAAGGGGAACCTCATGACACGCGCACTCGACCTGCGGCGCATCATCGCCTACCTGTTCCTGGTCTACGGGATCATCCTCACCATCACCGGCGCGCTCGACGGGCACGCCGCGATCGCCAAGGCGCAAGGCGTCCGGATCAACCTCTGGACCGGCCTCGGCATGATCGGCATCGGCCTGATCTTCCTGGCCTGGGAACTAGCCCGCCCGCTCCCAGTATCCCGCCCAACGGACGATTCGGCGGACAGCTAGCGTTCGACGGACCCTCCGCCCGCCCGTCGCCCCGCCGCGTCCCGCCCTGTCCCGTCCGCCGTGGCCCGCCTCCCGACCCCGTCGATGTCCCATCGCTGGCGCTGGAGCACCAGTAATGGGCCATCGACTAATGGGCCATCGACGGCCCTGTAGAAGCTCCTCGGCCGGGCGGTATGTCTCGGATGTGAGGGTTCACCGGCGCCTTCCAGGCCATACACCGTCCCTGTATAGTAAACCTATCGAAATAGTGGTCTTAGACCGTATTCGGAGGTTTGCTCGATGTCACTGCGCTTCCACTGGTTCCTTCCGACCAACGGCGACGGGCGCGACATCGTCGGTGGCGGGCATGGCATGGCCACCGGCTCGGCCGGAGCGGTGCGGCCCGCGACGGTCAAGTACATGGGGCAGATCGCGCGCAGCGCCGAGCAACTCGGCTTCGAGGGCGCGCTTACTCCGACCGGCGCTTGGTGCGAAGACGCCTGGCTGACCACCGCGATGCTCGTCGAGGTCACCGAGCGGCTCAAGTTCCTCGTCGCCTTCCGCCCGGGACTGATCTCCCCGACACTCTCAGCGCAGATGGCCGCGACCTTCCAGCGGCATTCCGAGGGGCGCCTGCTGCTGAACGTCGTTACCGGCGGCGAGGCCGCCGAGCAGCGGGCATATGGCGACTTCCTGTCCAAGGACGACCGGTACGCCAGATGCGGCGAGTTCCTCGACATCGTGACCCGGCTCTGGCGCGGTGAGAGCGTCGACTTCCAGGGCGATCACCTGCGCGTTGAGGGGGCGAGGCTGGCCCGCGTGCCCGATCCGATCCCGCCGCTGTACTTCGGCGGCTCGTCGTCCGCCGCCGGCCCGATCGCCGCCGCCTACACCGACGTGTACCTGACGTGGGGCGAGCCGCCGTCCGCGGTGGACACCAAGTTGCGGTGGATCGAAGAGCTGGCCGCGCAGCGCGGACGGTCGGTCCGTTTCGGCATCCGCTTGCACGTCATCAGCCGGGATACCGCCGAGGAAGCGTGGCGTCAGGCGGACCGGCTCATCGAGGGCGTGGACGAGGCGATGATCAGCCAGGTGCAGGGCGGCCTCGCGCAGTCCGAGTCCGAGGGGCAGCGGCGGATGCGTGAACTGCACGGCGGCTCCCGCGATGGCCTGGTCGTCGCGCCGAACCTGTGGGCGGGCGTCGGACTGGTCCGAGGCGGCGCGGGGACCGCGCTGGTTGGCTCGCACACCGAGGTCGCGGACCGGATCGAGGAGTACGCCAAGCTCGGTATCACCGAGTTCGTACTGTCCGGGTACCCGCACCTGGAGGAGGCATACTGGTTCGGCGAAGGCGTGCTGCCGATCTTGCAATCCCGAGGGCTCTGGAACCACCCGGTACAAACAAAGGACACCACGGTGAACATCACCCCGTTCGCTCCGACCTTCGGCGACGAGGCTAAGCGGGCCGCGTCATGACGACCGTCGCCGTTGTCACTGGCAACCCGAAGCCGGCATCCCGCACTCACGGCGTCGCGCTGGCGGTCGCCGACGCGCTCGGCGCGACCGACAGGCTCGTGGTGGATCTCGCCGAGTATGCGCCACGCCTGTTCGACTGGTCCGACACCGAGCTGAGCGAACTGACCGCCTCCGTCGCGGACGCGGACATCGCCATCTTCGCCTCGCCCACCTACAAGGCCACCTACACCGGGCTCCTGAAAGCGTTCCTCGACCGGTACGGCTCGAACGGACTGGCGGGCAGCGTCGCGGTCCCGGTCATGACCGGCGGCTGGCCCGGTCACCTGCTCGCCGTCGAGGTACACCTGCGCCCGGTCCTCGTTGAGCTAGGCGCGTCGGTCCCGTCGCGGGGCCTGTACGTCACCGAGCCCGAGCTAGCGTCGCTGGACTCCGCCGTCGGCAAGTGGGCGGAAACCGCCGTCCCGCTCATCACCCGCGCCGCCGCGTCGTGACGCTGAGCCGATCCCGTACGCTAACTACCCGTCGCCCGTCCGCCGATAGGCGGGCAGGCGGTCGGCGTCCGCGCGGATTAGCGGCTCAGCCAGAGCAGCCCGCCCCGCCGACCGACCTCGTGCGTCCGGGCGGCGGCCTTGAGCGCGTCAGAAAGCCTGGACGTGCGCGGTGCCAGGACCTCGTGATCGTGGGCAGGAACGCCTTAGCCTCGGGTTCCGGCATTTGCTGACGAAATGGGCTGCTCGCTGCGGGCCGCCGCCGGCGGACGCTGCTCCATCACAGACGGCGGCGAACCTCACGGTCTGCCGACCGCGCTCAAAGGGACGGCGAGCTTCGCGGTCTGCCGAGCGAGGCGTAGGAGCCGCGGTAGAAGACGAGGGGAGTGGCGCCATTGGCGGCGACCGACGCGTGACGGACCCGGCCGATGACGATCTCGTGGTCGCCGCCGGGCAGGCGATGCTCGACGGTGCACTCCAGGACGGCGAGCACGCCGTCCAGTCGCGGGGCTCCGGTGGGGCCTGGCTGGTGCCGGATCCCTTCCCAGGCCGCCGATATCCCCCGCCGGGCGAAATTTGCCGACAAATGCTGATGGCTGTCGGCCAGCACGTTGACCGCGAATGCCCCATGGGACTGGATCGCCTGCAGCGTGAGGCTATCCAGATCGAAGCAGACCAGCAGCAGCGGCGGGTCGAGCGACAGCGAGGTCACGGCGTTGGCCGTGGTTCCCACCGGCTCGCCGGCGGGATCTACCGAGGTGATGACGGTCACTCCGGTGGCGAAGTGGCCCATCGCATAACGAAACTCATCCGCGGATACCGAGCTGTCCAGTATGTTCTCCGTCATAAGATCTGCCCGTGGTTCGGTGGTGGCACATCATTAAGGAAGTAGTTCCCTATATGGTGATATTTCCACGTGACCGGATCGTGAGACGCATGAGTCCGTGCGTTGCGCCAGTGGCGGCTGAGGTCGTACTTCTCGTCGGCCGCCGACGCCCCGCTCAGTGAGAACAGATCGCTGGACACCCCGACCGCGACCTCGCTGGCGAAAGCCTTAGCCTGCGCCACGGCCAGCGAACCGCGCGCCGCGGAAGCGGCCGTGGCGGGTATCCGTCCCACCTCGTCCAGCTCGTCGGCCGCCCAGGCCAGTAGCGCCTCGGCGGCGCGAACCTTAGTGGCCAGCGAACCGAACTCGTGCAGAGTGTGCGGATCGGCCGCCGCGCTCGGAGCCAGTCCGGCGCGAGAAGCCTCGAAGAATGGCCGGGCCTTGTCCCGCACGAACCAGCGTGCGTCGCGCAGCGCGCCGACCGCGATGCCCACCTGGATCGAGGCGTGCACGAGCTGGGACCGCGCGCCGAGCTGCTGTGGCACCTCAAACGCACTGGCATACGGGATCACCAGCGCCGGATCCACCTCGACGTTGTCGAACAAGACCGAGCCGCTGACCGTGGCCCGCTGGCCCATGACATTCCAGTCTGAGTCGGCCGTCACTCCCGGCGCCTGCCGTGGCACGAAGGCCAGTACGAGCGACCCGGACTCATCCAGCGCGCTGACCCCGATCCAGGCGGCGCTGATCGCTCCGGTGCAGTAGTACTTCCGGCCGATCAGCCGGAGCACCCCGGAGTCATCGGGTGCCAGCCGGGTGGCGAGATCCTGGGCATGCTTGCCGCCGCGTTCGGCCAGGCCGTTGCCGAACCGGGATCCGGCGAGCACCGACCCGAACAGGGTCGCTTGCTGGGCGGGGGACCCCCAGGCGGCCAGCACGTCGGTGAACAGGAAGTGGGCTTGGGGTACCTGGGCGATGGCAGGGTCCACCGCCGCTATGGTCTTAATCACTCCAGACAGCGTGCTGGCGCCAAGCTCTGGGCCGCCATAGCTGCGAGGAACGGTGATCGCCAGCAGGCCGCTGGCGTCAAGCGCCGCGAGTTCCGCCACTGGGACGGTCCCCGCGCGATCCCGGTCGATGACCCCGGGAGCCAGGCTGGCGGCGTATCTTTCGGCCGCCGAGAGAGCCTCCTGGCGAGTCTGGATCAAGTCTCGTCGTTCCGTATCCAGTGTGGCACTCATACCCCACAGCCTGACATATGATTGCCCAGATGTCAATATTTACGACCTGTTTGATAGGGTTTTCGACTACGAAGAGTTATCGCAGATGGGATACCCTTTCGCGGGCTAATCCGCAGGTCAGAGGAATGAGAGGCAGGGCCTTAATGCGACGGAGTGTGCTCACCGCGGCGGTAGCCGTTGTGGGAGCGGGTCTGCTACGACCCGTGGTTCGAGAACAACGCACCGTCCAACGGCCAGGGCTACGAGAGCGCGGTGACCTATGCGATCGCGGAGCAACTCGGCTTCAAGGCCAGCCAGGTCAGTGGGTATACGAGCCGTTCAACGACGCGTACGCGCCGGGGACGAAGAAGTTCGACTTCGACATCAACGAGGTCTCCTACTCGGCGGCTCGCGCGCAGGCGGTCACCTTCTCCGACAGCTACTACGACGTGACGCAGGCTCTGGTGGCGCTGAAGAGCAGCCCGATCGCGACCGTACCCGCACCCGCCCGCGGCCCAGCACCTCGCCCGCAGCCCCATGGATGTCCCATCGATGGGGCCATAGCGCATGTAATGGGCCATCCATGGGGTGGTTTTGCCGTCCTGGCTGGCTAGCTCGCCGTGAGGGTGGCGGCTAGGTCGGCGGTGCGGCCGAGCATCCCGGCCGTGGCGATCGGGTCCATGTAGTCGTCGTAAGCGACGATCTCGCCGTCGCGGACCCTGATGACGCCGAGCGCGGTGGAGCTGTACGGCGCGTTGGCCGCCCGCGACCAGCCGTGGTGCCTGATCTCGGCGACCACCACCTCCGGGTCGTCGGTCTCGCGGATCACCGCCGTCGGGGCGTCCGCCATGTCCAGCAGTTCGCGAGCCTGCTCGAGGCCGCCGAAGAATTCGCGGATCGCCGCCCGCCCGCGCAGCTCCGGCGGCTGACCGGGGATGGCGAACGGGTACTTGAGCACCCCGTCCTCGGCGAACAAGTCGGCGAAGACGACTCCGTCGCCGGCCACCATGCGACGGACCTGCTCGGCGACCTCGCGTGGCGTAGCGGACATGCTGTACCTCCTATAATCGCCAGCGATGACCCCGCTTAGACTATACGGAACGATCGCCCCGGTTAGCAACCATGGCTGACCGGCCGCTGCGGGCCGATGCCCGCCGGAACCGTGAGAAGGTACTGCTCGCCGCGCGCGCCGCGTTCGCCGAGTCCGGCTACGACGTGCCGCTGGATGAGATCGCGGCCCGCGCGGGCGTTGGGCCGGGCACCGTGTACCGCCACTTTCCGACCAAGGAAGCGCTGTTCGAGGCGGTGGCGGTAGCCCGGGTCGAGGACCTGATCGCGGACGCGAGGTCCCGGGCGGACGCCGCCGACCCGGGCAAGGCGTTTTTCGGGTTCCTCGGGCGGGTCGGCGACGAGGCGGTCTCCAAGCGCGACATGCCCGCGGTGATCGAGGTTCGCGGTGAGCTCCGCCAGGAGCTCTACGGCGCGCTCGGCACATTGCTCCGCCGTGCTCAGCGTTCCGGAGCGGTCCGCGGCGACATCGGCGTCCCGGAACTTATTGTGCTGCTGAAGTCCTTGCTCACCGGTATCCAGGAGGCCCCGGCGCTCAAGGACACCGTGCAGGCCGTCATCACGGATGGCCTGCGGGCGCGGTCTTTACCGGCCCAGCGATGGCCCACCGCTGGCGCTATAGCGCTATCGATGTCCCATCGCTGGGGCCGTTACATGGGTTCTGGCTGGGCGAGCGAGGCGGGCGTGCCGCCGCGGACGAGGCGGCTGACCTCGGTGCGCAGGTGGACGAACTCGCGTAGCTCCTTGGTGGCGATCTGGTCGCGCGGGCTGGGCAGGTTGACCGGGATCTCGGCGCGGACGCGGCCTGGTCCCGCCGACAGCACGATCACCCGGTCCCCGGTGTAGACGCTCTCGTCAATGTCGTGGGTGACCAGCAGGATCGTGATCTTCCGCTCCGCGCGTACCCGGAGCACGAGGTCCTCGAGATCCTCGCGGGTCTGCGCGTCGACCGACCCGAACGGCTCGTCCATCAGCAGCAGCACCGGGTTGTAGGCGAGCGCGCGAGCGATCGCGACCCGCTGCTGCATGCCGCCGGAAAGCTGCCACGGGTACTTGCCGGCCACCCCGGGGAGTCCGACGTCGCGCAGCGCTTCCTCCGCGATCACGCGCCGCGCGGCGCGTCCCGGGGTCGTCCGGCGGTCAGCGGTCCGATGGCGCAGCGGGAGCGTCACATTCGCGCCTACGGTCAGCCACGGGTAAAGGGAGCGGCTGTAATCCTGGAAGACCACACCGAGACCGTCGGGAACCCGGGTCACCGGCGTACCGTTCAGCACGACAGAACCGCTGGTGGGCGGCATCAACCCGGCTATACACCGCAGCAACGTCGACTTGCCGCAGCCGGAGGGACCGACTATCGATACAAGCTCGCCGTCCGCGACGGACAGCGTGATCCCCTGGATTGCTTCGTGCTGCCCGTAGGAACGGGTCACATCGTTTAGTTCAAGCATGACGCATTCCGCGATGCCAT
>JBEKHI010000098.1:0-22153 GCA_050012355.1 Streptosporangiaceae bacterium
GAGTCCCGTGCGGCTGTCTGCACCCGCAGCCGGTACGCCGAGGACCGGCTGGCTGCTGGTGCCTTCACGCAGTACGTGATTCTTGGCGCGGGGCTTGACTCGTTCGCGTGGCGGCGGCCGGATCTGCTCGGCTCGCTGACGGTGTTCGAGGTTGATCACCCTGCCTCCCAGGCCTGGAAGGCCGGGCGGGTCAGGGAGCTCGGCCTGCCGCTCAGCGACTCACAGGTATTCGTGCCGGCTGATTTCGAGGCCGGACCGGTTCAGGATGTTCTGGGCGCGGCCGGGTTCGACTGGGCGCGGCCGGCGATGTTCTGCTGAACGGGCGTCGCCCCCTATCTGACGGCACAGGCGATCGAGTCGGCGTTGCGCACGATCGCGGCGGCTGCTCCCGGGTCTGAGGTGGTGTTCTCCTACCGGGCCGAGGACTGCGCGCTCGACGACGCGGGGACGGAATTCGCCCGTATCTACACGCCGATCGCGGCTTCTGCCGGCGAGCCTCTTCAGCCTGGCTGGCCGGTATCCGAGATCGAGAGGCTGATCAGCCGGTGCGGGCTAAAGGTCGTGGACCACCCCGCACGTGCAGACCTCCAGCGGCGGTACTTCGCCGGCCGTACCGATGGCCTGCGGCCCTATACCTTCGAGACCCTGGTGGCCGCGCGGGTCGCCTAAGCCAGCGCAGGCCACATCGGCAACTTCACCGTCTGCGAGGGCCAGGCGGTGACGGCACGGCAGAGGAGTACAGCAACCTCCAGGGCCTCGGCGTAGCCGCGTCGTGCCCGTTTTATTCATGCCGGGCGCAGTCCGAGGGTTTCGAGGGTCCGGGTGGCGTCCCGGGCGTGGTGCCTGCAGGCGGCGGCGATGCTGGCGTGCCCGGCCGTTTTCAAGATGCCGATGGCCAGGTTGCGCAGGGTGGCCATGGCCCCGGTTGCGCTGGCGGGCGGCGACCGGGATGTGCCGCCAGGGCAGGTTCTTGACCTGGGCGTACAGGCCGGGCTGGTTCTTCTTGACCACCAGGATGTAATGGGCCCTCTTGCCGCTGACAAGGAACCCGGCGTGCTCGCGCTGGGTGTGCAGGGCGCCGGCGGTGATGACGCACCCGGCCAGGTCCAGCGGCTCGAGCCGCGGCGCGAACCGGGTGATCTCGTTGGTCTTGCCGTCCACCCGGACCTGGCCGAGCACAACACCACAGCGCTGATCGAGGGCGGCCAGCAGGTGCACCGGCTGGCCGCCGGCGCTGGCGTGACGGGTGCCCCGCACCGCCTTGCCGTCCACCGCGACCGCCCGCCGGCGGCGCCGCCCGTGTCCTGCTGCCCGGCCGGCGGCGTGCAGCCGCGCATCCAGCCAGGACCTGCGACGGCGCATCCGCGACCCACTCGCCGACCGCAGTGAACGACGTCGCCCCGGCCAGCACCGCCGCCACGGCCGCCATTAACAACGACGTCAGGCTGTGCCGCACGCCGCGCCGATTCCGCGGATCCGGCACCCATGCCAGGTACTCCGCCAGGCCTGGGCACTGGCCCGACAGCAGCGCACGATCACTGGCCGGCAGACGTGAAAGCTCTTCCAGGGCGGCGCTGACCGAGGATCATGACAAGGCAGGCACGGTCTTCCGCAGCGATCACTGGATTCGACACCCACATGATCTTGGAACCGTGCCTGCGCCGCATCCCGGTCAGCGAACCAGACACCCGGTCATAAACAAAGCCATCACGCCACTATGCCGGGACCCTGGGGCGTCAGGTTAGCACGAGGCGCCACCTGCGCACGACGGCTGTGACCTGTGACTACGCGACTAAGGTCACGATCTACAGCTGCCGTATCTTAGCTGACCAAAAGTACGAATTCTCGTCTACGCGCATGCCGTAGAAGCACATCAGATACTAAAACCAATCGTAACATGCCTGCCACAATCTTGATAGATGCCCCATTGTAAGTTTATGGTATGAAAATATCGCATGTTTGACCGAGAACAATGACGCAGTTGAACATACTGGCGAGGTAATTGGTGAGATGGGTCCGCTTCTGGCAAGGTTTTCTCATAGCACCGGTCGGTGTCCACGGCCTTGCCGGCCAGTGCGCGCTCCAGTGCCACCCACAGCCCGGGTGCCCGCGCGGCGAGCACCCGGTGACCTCGTCCGGTACCGGTAGGCCGTGCCGATCTCGCGGCGGCGCTCGGCCGGCAGGCGGGAAACGAACGGCACCAGTTCCTGACGGATGTCGAGTCCGACACGATAGAAGAGCACGCGGAGCCTCTCCCCCGGCTGAGAGTGATCTTTGGCGAGACTTCTTCTACGCGGGGCCCCCTGCCGGTTTCACCCGATAACAGGCTCCGTCATTGTAGACAAAAGGCTATCCAGAAGAGTACATTAGCTGTGCTGACTTCCTGCTGCACTGATCAGCCATCAGGGCGAAGCAACAATTAATGAGGGCTTTATGCCAGACCATTCAATGCCGCTCTCGGAGCACTACTTCGAAGCGCTCGCCAGCATGGTGGGAAATACTCCGCTGCTAAGAATCCCCTCCCCGGCCGACTCGCACGCTCGGCTATTGGTCAAGCTCGAGGGATATAACCCAACCGGCAGCGTGAAGGACCGCGCTTGCGTCGCTATGCTCAAGGCCGTGAAAGAAGATCCCCGATGGGATTGGTCGAAAACGCTGTTGGATGCATCGAGCGGTAACATGGGGTGTAGCATTGCTTATTTCGGCAAAGCCATGGGGGTGAACGTCCGTATTGTGAGTTCCCGCAAACTGACGGCCGAGAAACGTCGGTTCATAGAGTATTTCGGGGCTTCTGTGGAGACTATCGGAGACTTCACCATTGAAGGCAATCAGTACTGCAGAGAATTGGCGGAATCTGACCCTGAACAGTGGTATTTTCTTGATCAGCTGCATAATTCAGAGAATCCAATGGCGCATATCAGAAGTACCGGACCTGAAATCCTCTCGGAAGTGCCGAGAATTACGGCTGTAATCGGATCTATCGGATCCGGCGGTACGCTACTTGGAGTAGGCAGTTATCTTAAGCAGATGAATAATCAAATTCAAATATTCGCCGTCGAAGCGGCTTCTGGCACGCGCTTGCCGGGAACCGCGGCGCTGGTAGATGGCGATTATAGAACTCCATTTATCGAACAGGGATTCAAGGACAATATTTTCGATCTTTCAATTCAGGTGTCAGAGGCTGAAGCGGTTGATATGGCTAGGCTACTTACCCAGGTCGGAGTGTTCGGCGGACTGCAGACCTGCGCGGTAATAGCGGCGGCGTGGCGGATTATCGAATCTCATAAGCTGCGTGGCGACGTTGTTGTGATCTCGGGCGATACGGGATGGAAGAACATGGATTCGCTGACGCAGAAAGTGCTAGGCTAGCAAAACCGAGCGACATGAGCCAGAATGACATGCCTGTACATGGCGCAGGATCTGCTCCAGCGCATCATGGCGAGATACTGCAAGGAGTTTTTCACGACAACAAAGGCCACCTCACGCGGGCACTTGTTACGCTGCAATGTCCGGACTGGGAAAGCCATGCAATTTTCCGCCCTTCGCCTCGACAGACTGACATCACTTGCACCCCGGGAATGTGGAAAGCCCGCCGTGCAGCGGTGGTCTCGATGAGGGAATTTTCCGCTGACAGGTCACAGGTAACCGGCGGACACGTGGATATCCGCAGTAATGTCCCGCGCGGTATTGGAATGGGATCGTCAACCGCGGATGTAACAGCCGTTATTCGCGCAATTGCTGATTTTCACGGTATGGCACCGACGGCAGAGGAAATCGGAAGAATTGCTGTTGATGTGGAATGTGCATCTGATCCGATAATGATTGACGATCGGGTGGTGCTATTCTCTCATCGTGAGGGAACTGTGCTTGAGACCCTCGGACGCCAGTTGCCTTCGATGATTGTTGTAGGTTGTGATGCTGGCCCGGGAACAGGAAGCATCGATACGCTAGCTTTGCCACCTGCTGTCTATTCCACAGCAGACATCGACGCTTTTCGATTTCTCCGATCGGAGCTGCGCGCGGCAGTAGCCACTGGTGACGTCGCGAGGCTTGCCCGAGTGGCAACATCCAGCGCTCTCATTAACGAGCGATTCTTGCCGAAGTCAGCTCTTGATTTCCTGCTGGATCTTTGCGAGCGCACGGGTGGCTGCGGAATTCAGATTGCTCACAGCGGTACCGTGGCTGGGGTGATTTTCGATTCGCGACGCGATGATGTCGGGGAGAATGTCGATCGTTGCGTTTCCGGTCTAGAGAAGGGCGGCCTCTCGCCGACCCGGATTATTACCTGCTGTCAGCCGTCACTACCGGTCGATGCATAGGAACCCAACGCGCGCTGACCGTGTTATCTGTTGGCCGTGCCGATCCCGCGGCGGCGCTCGGTCAGCGGGCCGGAAACGAACAGCACCAGTTCCTGAGGGATGTCGAGTCTGAGATACTGTTCGACAGACGATGCGCCGCAGTTGGACATCTGACGGAGAGAAGAGAGTGAAGATTAATCTGGCCGATTCAGGTCTGTAGTCGCATGGGATCCATATGCCGCGTGGCGATGGCTCCGGAGAACGATCCTGTGCACTGGCATGTCCCAGGGGATCTTCCGGGCTCTTGGACCCGTCCGTCTTCTGGATGCCGAGATGCGGGATATCGCGCACGATGTAGTCACAAATGCCCTAAAGCACGAGGCAGCTCATTCCGTAACTAAATAGGTCTCTCAGGTTTCGTAGCTTTCCTGCCTGCCGGTTCGTGCTGGTCCTGGCGAGTTTGCTGATGTGGCTGCGCCCGCAGGGGCTGGCGTGCTGTAGTGGCTCGTGCCCGGGACGCCTGCCGCTGATGACGCTGCGGGGCTGCGTGCCGCGAATGCGCGGCTGCGGGCGCTGCTGGCCGAGCGGGACGCGGAGAACGCGCTCCTGCGGGAGGAGCTGGCGGCGCTGCGGGCCCAGGTTGAGGGCCTGGCCGCGCAGGTGAAGTCGAACTCGCGGAACTCCTCGAAGCCGCCGTCGTCGGACGGTCTGGCGAAGCCGTCCCCGAAGTCGCTGCGGGGGAAGTCCGGGAGGAAGCCGGGTCGCCCGGAGGGCCAGCCCGGGACGACGATGCAGCTCAGCGACCATCCTGACAAGGTTGTCCGGCACCGGCCGAAGGAATGCTCGTGCTGCGGGAAGTCCCTGCGCAAGGGCGAGGTCACGGGCGCGGAGCGGCGGCAGGTCATCGACATCCCGCCCGTGAAGGCGAAGGTCACCGAGCACCAGCTCCTCACCGTGAGGTGCCGGTGCGGCCGCGAGACGAAGGCCGCCGCCCCGGACGGCGCGGCGGCCCCGGTCCAGTACGGCCCCCGGCTCATGGGCACGGGCCTTTACCTCTGGCACGGCCAGTTCCTGTCCCGCGACCGCGCCTGCCAGGCCCTCTCCGAGCTGTTCGGCTGCGCCCCCGCGCCGGGCGCGCTGGCGTCGGCTGCCCGGAAGGCGGCCGGGCTGCTGGCCCCGGCCCTGGCCGCGATCGCCGCCCGCCTGAAGGCGGCGGAGGTCGCGCACTTCGACGAGACCGGGTTCCGCGTCGCGGGAAGGCTCGCCTGGGTCCACTCCGCCTCCGCCGGGAACTTCGCCCTGTTCACCGTCCACGCCAAGCGCGGGAAAGAGGGCATGGACGCCGCCGGCGTCCTGCCCGCGTTCACCGGGATCGCGGTCCACGACGCCTGGGCACCCTGCGACTGCTACCAGGACGTCGCCGGCCACGCTCTCTGCGGCGCGCACGTGCTGCGCGAGCTCGTCGCGGTCATCGAGACCGGCACGGACCTGGACGTCACCTGGGCCAGGCAGGCGATCGACGCGCTGAACGCCCTGAACCAGGCCGCCGAGGCCGCCCGCCAGGCCGGGAAGGCCGCCATCGACCCGGGCTTCCGCACGAAGCACGAGGACTGGTACCGCGAGGCCGCGAAGACCGGGATCGCGCTCAACGCCGGCCGGAACGGCGCCCTGCAGAAGAAGCGCCACGCCCTCGCCACCCGCATGCAGAGCCGCGAGGCCGGCTACCTGCGATTCGCCCGCGACCTGCGCGTCCCGTTCACCAATAACCACGCGGAGCAGTCGATCCGCATGGCCAAGCTCCGCATCAAGGTCTCCGGCTGCATGCGCTCCATGACCGGCGCGGAAGAGTTCTGCGCGATCCGCTCCTGCCTGCACACCGCCACCCGCCACGGACTCAGCGCCCTCGACGCCATCACCCAGGCACTCCAAGGCCAGCCCTGGACCCCCGAAACCGGATAGGCCAGCCACCACCAGATCGCCGGGCCGCCGCAGGCCACAATCGCGGCACACCTATCCAGTTACATTTAATTTTTAGTTCTATTTGAGTGCCTATTAACTGGATTGTCCGGTAGTGATACCGCAAAGGCATCTTCGAGCAGACTCCTGGCAGCGCCCGCGTCCGGAAACGTCGACACGGCGTCCTCTGCCTCCCCGAGGGACGAGGCGGCAAGGTGCGCGAACCAGCCCCTGTAGCGCTCCACGAACTGCTCGACGGTCTTGGGCGACAGATGCGATAGGCCGGGGTTCTCGCCCGCACCGTCGCGCAGAAGCACCGTCGCGTCGCCGACCCAGTGGTCCAGCGCGGTCGGCGTCATCGCCGCCGGACCGAAACCGTCCGGACGGCCGCCGCGCAGCGTGGCGCACGCGATCCGAAGCTCCTCTTCGAGGCTTGCAGCGGTCACGCGCCGGGGATCGACCACCAGGCCGACCGGCCGACACCCCCGCTGGCGCAAGACCCGCACGACGCCGCCAACGAGGCCGAAGGTGGAGCAGTGCCCGACGACGGCCAGCGCCTCGCCGTTCCGGGGAACGGTGTCCGCGATCGCCGCCGCGATGTTCACGCACGGCAGCCGCCGCAACTCTTGCGGTGCGGTGGTGACGCCCGCAGGACCGCCCGCCGCCGTTTCCAGCTGCTCCAGCCCCCAGTCCTTTCCACCGGGGAAGTCGACGCAGACGAGTCGCCAAGGCTTGTACCCTGCCAGGCGTGAATGCACGATGACCAAAATACTCTCGTAGAGTCTTCTTCGGAACCTGATGGAAGCTGACCCGGTTTGATGGACACGGGATGGATGTGGGACCATTATGCTGGAGAATGGAAAATGCTTGCTGGACCATGTCTCACAAGGCAGTTTCTGTTTTCACGCTCGCCAGGCCGATGACCTGCGGGTCTATAGCCAGAGCCCCCGAACACCTTTAATTCTGCGGAACTGAGCCTGTATCCACCGGCGAAAGTCCCCGTGTTGCCGGCATTCATATGAAAAGGTGCGGTGGGCTGACCAGCGACGAGCGCCGCCAGTCCCCGCCGGCGAAGAACTCGGGCCCGAAGTCCCCCACGATGCCCGAGACATCCCGCGCGGTCCCTTCTTTGTCCAGAACGGCGGGACGTTCCCGCCCCGGCTCACCGACTCGAACGAGTTTCATCACGCCCTCCTAGCGTTTACAAATCGAACATAAATACCATATCTTCCCGCCGCCAGGCCTGGCGATTGTGGTGAGTGCCGCATTACCGAGCCTCTTCGCTGGGTAGTGCAACACCCACCACAATCCCCCGGACCCAGGGACGGCAGCAACGGCCGACACAACCGGGCCATAGCATGTCAAACCGGTCGGCCACCGGACAGTCATGGTGACGAGCGGCGGCCTTCTAGCGCGGCCTTGCCACGCACCACCGGGTTGACTAGCTCGCCGATCTCGGTGATGGCGATCCTGATCTCGTCTCCGGCCCGCAGCGTGAACGGCAGGTCGGGCACCAGGCTGGTGCCGGTGGACAGCACCGCGCCCTCCGGGAAGTCGTCCTCGCGGAACAGATAGGCCGCCAGCTCGTCGATCCGCCGGTGCAGTCGCGATGTGCTCTCGGTGCCGTGCCACACGTCCGATCCGTCGCGGCGGATCGTCAGCTCCATGGTCAGCGCGTACGGATCGGGGATCTCCCACGCGGGCCTGATCCACGGACCCACCGCGCAGCCACCCAGGTAGATCTTGGCCTGCGGCAGGTAGAGCGGGTTCTCACCCTCGATGGAGCGCGAACTCATGTCGTTGCAGATCGTGTAGCCGGCCACGTCGCCCGCGTAGTTCAGCACCACGGCGAGTTCGGGTTCGGGTACGTCGATTTCCGAGTCCGCCCGCACCGAGACGGGATCGCCTGAGCCGGATACCCGCCACGCCGCCGACTTGAAGAACAGCTCGGGCCGCTCCGCGCCGTACACCCGGTCGTAGATGTCGGCCGAGTTCTCGCTCTCCGCCATCCGTGCCGTACGGGAACGCTCGTAGGTGACGCCGGCCGCCCACACCTCGGTGCGGCCGTCGACCGGCGCGAGCAGCGTCGCCCCCTCGATCGGGACGGTCTCACCGCCCGGCGCCGCGCAGAGCTCGCGGATCTCCGCGAGCGACAGGGCGAGCAGATCACCCAGCCCCGGCGCCAGCGGGGTAATGCCTCCGTCGTCGAGCGCTCCGGCCCGCGGCTCGCCGCCGCCGACGCTGAACCTGACAAGCCGCATCGCATGCCTCCCGTTCTCGCATCCCGAGGATAACGCCAGCACTTCATCAGATCAAGATTGAACTTCATCAGATGAAGTGTTACCGTCGAGCCAATCCGTACTAGGAGAGGAACGTTGTTGCCTGCTTCCTACCCCGAGCGCGCCCGGCACGCCCAGGTTGTCCACGGGCTCGGCGCCCAGATCGTCCGCGGCGGGCTCGCGCCCGGCGACGCCGTACCGACCGAAGATGAACTGGTCACCGAGTTCCGCGTTGGCCGGTCGGCGCTGCGCGAGGGCGTCAAGGTGCTGGCGGGCAAGGGACTGCTGGAAAGCCGCACCAGCGCGGGGACCCGAGTGCGCTCGCGGGAGTCGTGGAACCTGCTCGATCCCGACGTGCTCACCTGGCGGTTCTCTCCCGACCCGAGCCCGGAGGACATCCGGGTGCTCGCCGGGCTGCGGGTAGCGCTCGAACCCGGCGCGGCCCGGCTGGCCGCGGAGTCCGCGAGCCCGCGGCAGCGCAGCGCGATCGGGGTGGAGATGGCGCGGCTGTGGGCCACGGTCGATGACCCGGACGCGTTCATCGAGGCCGACCTCGCCTTCCACCGCGCGATCTTCGTCGCCGCCAACAACGATCTGCTGCTGTACATCCACGACGTCATCAGCGTCGCGTTCAGCGCGATCCGGCCGCTGCACACGCACTCCGCCGGACACAACCGCGAGACGCTACCCAACCACGAGCGCGTCGCCCAGGCCATCAAGCGCGGCCACCACCTCAAGGCCGAGGCCGCGATGCGCGAGATCGTCGAGGTGGCCAGGGACGACGCCGAACGGGAGATCGTATGAGCGGCTCGGTGCGGCTGGAAACCAACGCGCAGGTCGCGGTCCTGACCCTGGACCGCCCCGACAAACTCAACGCGCTCACCAGCGAGATGACGGCCGAACTCACCGGCCACATCGCCGCGGTCAACGAGAACCCGGACGTCAGGGCCGTCGTGCTCACCGGGACTGGCCGGGCGTTCTGCGCCGGCAGCGACATCTCTGAGCTGGACAACTACCCGACGCCCTGGGAGTTTGGGCTGCGGCAGGACTACGGCGACGTGCTGCGGACGCTGCGCAAGCCGGTGATCGCCGCGGTCAACGGGCACGCCCTCGGCGGCGGGCTCGAACTGGCGCTGGCCTGCGACATCCGCCTCGCCGCCCAGACCGCGACCTTCGCGGCACCGGAGATCAAGCTCGGCTGGATCGGCGGCAGCGGCCAGTCGGCGCTGCTCGCCCACTCCATCGGCCCGTCCAACGCCGCGCTGATGCTGCTGACCGGCGACCCGGTCGACGCGGCGACCGCGTTGCGCTGGGGACTGGTCAGCGAGGTCGTACCGCCGGACACGCTGCTCGATCGCGCCGGTGAGCTCGCGGCGGTGATCGCGAGCCGCGCTCCGGTGGCGGCGCAGACCGCGAAGCTGAACCTGCGGGCCGCCTACGAGATGCCGCTGACCCGGGCCATCGACTACGAGCGGCACCTGCAGACCATCTGTTTCGCGACCGCGGACGCGGCGGAGGGCCGGGCCGCGTTCGTCGAACGCCGCCCGCCGGCCTTCCGCGGGGAGTAACGACATGGGCATCCTCACGGGCTACCGGGTGGTCGACCTGTCGATCGCGATGGCGGGACCGCTCGCCGCGATGCGCTTGGGTGACCTCGGCGCCGACGTGGTGAAGGTCGAGCCAGTCACCGGGGAATGGCAGCGGCACGCGCCAGCGGGCGGCGCGACCGGGAACGAGGTGAACGCCTCGTTCCTGGCGCTGAACCGGAATAAGCGGAGCCTCGCCGTCGACCTCAAGTCGCCGGCGGGCCGCGAGGTCGTGCTCGAACTCGCGCGGTCCAGCGACGTTTTCCTGCAGAACTACCGGATCGGGGTCGCCGAGCGGCTCGGCGTCGACTACGAGTCGATCCGCGCCGTCAAGCCGGACATTGTCTACGTGTCGATATCGGGCTACGGCGAGACGGGACCGTACGCGAACCGGCCCGGGCAGGACATGCTGCTCCAGGCGATGAGCGGCGCGATGTTCAGCACCGGACGGGCCGGGGATCCGCCCGCGCCGGCCGGCACCTACGCCGTCGACGCGATCACCGCCTACAGCGCCTTCGAGGGCGCGCTCGCCGGGCTGCTGCACCGGGAACGCACCGGGGAGGGCCAGCTGGTCACGGTCAACATGCTGGACTCCGCGATCGCCGTGCAGATGCAGGAAATCTCGGTGTTCACGGTCGGCGGGGTGCCGCAGCACCGGGGCGAACAGCTGCACGGCCACAGCTATATCCGGGCACCTTACGGGGTGTTCGCGACCGCCGACGGCTACCTCGCGCTCGCCATGCCCAGCCTGCGGGTGCTCGGCGAGTTGCTCGGCCTGCCCGAGCTAGCCGCCATGGACGAGAACGTCGACGGGCATACCCGCCGGGACGAGATCACCGCCCTGGTGCGGGCGGCGTTGCCAGCGCGCCCGACGGACGAGTGGCTCGCGCTGTTCGCCGAGCACGGGATCTGGGCCGGTCCCGTTTACTCCTACGCCGACCTGGTGGCGGACCCGCAGGTCGCGCACAACGGCTCGCTGGTCAGCTACGACCACCCGACCGAGGGCCGGGTGACCACGCCGGGGTTCCCGTACCAGTTCAGCCGGACCGGGCCCGAGGTGTACCGCGGCGCCCCGCTGACCGGCGAGCACACCAGGGAGATCCTGGCCGAGCTGGGCATCGACGACGCGACCGCGGCCGAGCTGGAAGATCGCGGCGTGGTGCGGTGATGCGCGGGCTGACCTGGGACCATCCGCGCGGATACGTCGTGCTCGACGCGCTGGCCGCCGACGGCGGCGTGCGCTGGGACCGGCAGCCGCTCGAGGGGTTCGAGTCACGGCCGCTGCGGACCCTGGCCGACGACTACGACCTCGTCGTCATCGACCACCCTGGCCTGGGCGAAGCCCTCCGGGACGGGGCGCTCCGCCCGCTCGGCACGCTGCTGTCGGACGCCGAGCTCGCCGCTTGCGCCGGTGTCTCGGCCGGACGGTCCTACTCCAGCTACCACCTCGGCGGCCAGCAGTGGGCGCTGCCGCTGGACGCGGCCGCCCAGGTGTCGGTGTGCCGCCCGGACCGGCTTGGCGAACGCCCGGCCAGCTGGGCGGACGCGTGCCGCGTCGCCCGCCGGTACCCGACGGCGGTCTGCCTGGGCGGTCCGCACGCGCTGCTGATGTTCAGCGCGATCTGCGTGTCGCTCGGCGCTCCCCCGGGGTCGTATCCGAACCGGTTCGCTGATCCGGGCGCGGGGGCCGACGCCATCGACGTTATGGTCAAATTGTTTTCTCATGCGGACGCCGAGCGTAACCCGATTGGCGTACTGGACGCGATGGCGGACGGTGACGGGCCCGTGTACTGCCCGCTGGTCTACGGTTACATCAGCTATCAGCACGCGCTTGAGGTGTTCGACGCGCCCGCCGGCCGCGGCGGCATCGGGAGCGTGCTGGGCGGCACCGGCATCGCGGTGACCCGGTCCTGCACGGATCTGGCCGCCGCCCGTGAGCAACTGCTCCGGCTGGTGTCCGAGGACGTCCAGGTCAGTCTCTACGCCAAGCTCGGCGGGCAGAGCGCCGACCGGCGCGCGTGGGACAGTGACGGCTTTTACGCGGCGACCCGCCGCACCATCGAGGCGGCCTGGGTGCGGCCGCGGTTCGCGGGCTATGTAGAGTTCCAGTCCGCCGCGTCGGCGGCGCTGCGCGACGGACTGCGGCGCGGCGACCGTGCGAAGGCGATACTCGCCGAGGTGGAGCGGCTATTCGCTATGACGAGAGAGGGGCAGTCGTGAGCACTGCGGTGGTGACCGGCGCTGGCGGCGCGCTCGGCCGGGCGATCGCGCGGCGACTGGCGGCCGACGGGCACCCGGTCGTGGTCGCTGACATCGACGCGGACGCGGTCGAGGCCACCGGCCGGGAGATCGACGCGGCCCAGGCGTGGACCCTCGACCTGCGCGACGCCGCAGCGGTCGGCACGTTCTTCGACGAGGTCGGGGACACCGCGATTCTCGTCAACAACGCCGCCATCTACCCGGCCCGGGCGTTCCTCGACATCCCGATCGCCGAATACGACGACGTGCAGGCCGTCAACCAGCGCGGCTACTGGCTCTGCGCGCAGGCGGCCGCGCGGCAGATGACGCGATCCGGCGGCGGCGTCATCATAAACATCGCCTCGATCGTGGCGCACGGCGGCTGGTCCGACCTCGCCTCGTACGCGGCGACCAAGGGCGCGGCCGTCGCGCTGACCCGGGCGCTGGCCCGCGAACTCGGGCCGTCCGGCATCCGGGTCAACGCCGTCTCCCCCGGCGCGTTCCCGACCGCGGCCGAGGAGATCCACGAAAACCCGGAACGGTACAACCAGTTCGTGCTCGACCATCAAGCCCTCAAGCGGCGCGGGACCCCCGAGGAACTCGCGGCGGTCGTGTCGTTCCTGACTGGTCCAGACTCCTCGTTCGTCACCGGGCAGACAATCGAGGTCAACGGCGGATGGGTGATGGCGTGAACCAGGATTTCCGCCGCGAGGTGATCGAGCGGCACGCGGGCGACCTGGCCGCGGCCGGCGGCGTGCGGTCGGTGGTGCTGGATGACGGCATCGAGCGGGGCATCCGGGTGCTGGAGTTCCGCACCGGGGGCGGGCTCCGGTTCGACGTGCTCGTCGACCGGGCGATGGACATCGGGCTCGCGGAGTTCGACGACATCAGCGTCGGCTGGCGGTCGGCGACCGGGTTCCGGCATCCGGGGCTGCACGAGGTGAACGACGAGGACGGGCTCTCGTGGCTGCGCAGCATGTCCGGCCTGTTGGTGACCGCGGGGCTGGACCACACGCTGTTTGGCGGGCCGGTGGATGGCTCTTCTTATGCGTACCCGCCGCGGGACACCGTGCGGCACGGGCTGCACGGGCGGATCGCGAACATCCCGGCCCGGCTGACCGGCTACGGGGAACGCTGGACCGGCGGGCGGTGCGTGCTGTGGGCCGAGGGCGAGGTACGGCAGGCGGCGATCTTCGGCGAGCACCTGGTGCTGCGCCGCCGGATCGAGGCGGACCTGGGCGGGACTTCGATCCGGCTGTACGACACGGTGGTGAACGCTGGCTTCGACCAAACCCCGCACATGTTCCTGTACCACGTCAACGTGGGCTGGCCGCTGCTCGAGCCGGGCGCTCGGTTCGAGGCCACGGTGTCCGAGACTCCGTGGTGCAGCGACAGCGTCGCTTTGCAAGGCGCCTCACATACCGTCATCCCCGAGCCCCAGGCCGGCTTCGTCGAGCAGGTCTACGAGCACGTGCTCGTCCCCGACTCCGACGGCCGGGTTCGCGTGCGGGTGGTCAACGACCGGCTAGGGCGACGGTTTGAACTCGAGTACGACCCGGTCGCCTTTCCGGCCTTCTTCCAGTGGCTCAACCTGCGGGAAGGCTCGTACGCGGTGGGGCTGGAGCCGTCGACGCACCACGTGGCCGGGGACGCCGCGGCACGCGAGGACGGGTCGATGATCTGGCTGTCACACGGCGAGGAACGGAGCTACGAGACGGTCTTCCGCTTCACCCGGTCGTGAGTGAACCTCATGCGGCTACGGCGATGACATGCTTGCCGAGGATGCCTCCCTGGCTGAACGCCTGGTGCGCGGCCGCGATGTCTTCCAGTGAGAAGACGCCGCTCACTACGGGGCGGAGCGCGCCGGAGGTGACATATCCGGCTAGGTCACGCAGGAGAGCGGTGTCGGGGTTGGCGCTGAAGGTGCGGATGCGGCGGGACCCGTGGATGGTCGACAGCCCGATCGCGGCTAGGGCGGAGGCCGACAACCCGACGGTGACCATCCGGCCGTTCTTGGTAAGCCTGCGCCGGTAGCACTCGAGGTCCGAGCCAACCGTGTCGACGATCACCTCGAACGATCCGGTCTGCTCGGGGGTCGCGTCGTAGCCGAGTACCCGGTCGGCTCCGAGGTCACCGAGGGGCCGGGCATAGCGGTCACGTGCCAGCGCGGTGACGTGGCCGCCCATCGCGTGCGCCAGCTGAACGGCGGCGGTGCCGACTCCGCCGGCCGCACCGCGGACAAGGACCCGCTCTCCGCTCGCCAGGTGCGTGCTGTCGCGCAGCGCGATCAGCGCTGTCGTGCCCGCGACGACGAGCGAGGCAGCGTCGGTCGGCGAGATGCCCGCCGGGGCGGGAGCGATGCGGTCCGCGGGAAGCGTGACGTACTCAGCCGCCGCGCCGGTGACGTGCCGCTGCCGGGGATGCACCATGCCCCACACCCGGTCTCCGGCACGGTAACCTTCCGCACCAGGACCGGCCGCGATGACGACGCCCGCGAAGTCCAGGCCAGTGCCGAGCGGGAACTTGCGGCCGGAAACCATCTTGAGCCCGCCGGCCCGGACGATCACGTCGTGCCCGTTGACGCTTGAAGCCTCAACCTGCACGAGCACCTCGCCCTCGCCGGGAGCGGGACGTTCGACCTCGTTGATCGCGAGGACGTCGGGCCCACCGAATCGGCTGATCTGAGCGGCTTTCATGTCTGATCCTTATCCTTCGCCTGTTGTCTTGAGTCCGATCCTGGACCAGACAGCCGCAATCATGATCGTTCGCCTTATCCTGGGACTGCCAGACCCACCCTGACGACCGCGCGATACTGGACACATGGCGACCGATCCGCGGCAAGAACTCGCCGAGTTCCTCAAAACTCGCCGGACCCGGATGCGACCGGAGGATCTCGGCCTGGAACCGGGACCGCGGCGGCGCGTGGCAGGACTACGGCGCGAGGAACTCGCCCTGCTGGCCGGGGTGAGCACCGACTACTACCAGCGCATGGAGCAGGGACGCGACGTGCGGCCCTCCGAGCAGATTCTCGACGCGATCGCGCATGCCCTCCAGTTCACGCCCGAAGAGTCCAGGCACCTGCGCACCCTCGCAGCCACCGCGCGGACGCCCGCCCGCCAGGCCAGGTACGGGCCGGAGGTAGTGCCGCCCACCACATTGCGGCTGCTCGAGACGATGAGCGCGCCCGCGCTGGTGGTCGGGCGCTTCCTCGACGTGCTCGCGTGGAATCCCCTGGCAGGCGCGCTGCTCGGCGATTTCACGCACCTGCCGGTAGCGCAACGGAACATGCTCTTCCTGTTCCTGCACCCGCAGGCCGACCAGACCTGCCCGGACCGCAAGGCCACCGTCGCCGAACTCACCGCGATGCTGCGTGCCCAGGTCGCGGCCGAGCCGGGGCACCCGCGCGCGGAAGAGCTCATCGCAGGGCTCACGATCAGCAGCGCGGAATTCGCGGAGCTGTGGGGCCGCCACGACGTCGAGGAGACGACGCGCGGCCGGATGCGTATCATCCACCCGCTGGCCGGAGAGCTGAGCCTGGACTGGGACGCCTATCCGATGCCCGGCGCCCCTGGCCCGGTGCTCATCGTCTTCACCGCCCCACCGGACAGCCCCGACGCCGAACGACTCCAGCGGCTCGCCGGCCTGGTCGGTGAGCCAGACCCCGTAGGGTCCCAAAGCGGCACATAGACTGCTGACCTGCGAGTTAGGTCATCGCAGCCGTGTGCTACGCCAGAATTCGGCGCAAGACCTGAACCACTGCTCTCCGCGGAATCCCGCGACGACCGGCCGTCCGGCAATGTGCCCGATATGCCCGAGCCTGCGCGGCCACCCGACGGCCCGGACTGGCCTGCGGGCAAGATAACGGTAACTAGCCGTCGCCAGGAGACGGGTAGTTTCCACTATCTTGTCTCGTTGCCGGGTGCCACGCTGGACGGTGGCGCATCACACCGGGACAGCCCGTCTCCTGACGCAGCGGCGCGGAAACTTGAGCTAGCCCAGGCTGGCTCTTGGGAGAGGTCGCATCGATGCCGTCCGCAACCTCAGGAGCCGCGATCCCACGACATTCACAGTTTTTTTACAGCTTAGTTCAAGGTCAGGTCTTCACTTGTGCACGCCCGTCGCCGTACGTTTCTTCTGGAGACTCCAGCACAGTGAGGTGCCTTATGCGGCGAATCGTTCATTTCCTGTTCAGCGCGGCGCTCTTGGGGGCCGCTACGCTGACCGCCACGGCCGGGGGGGCCAGCGCCGATCCCTCACCACCGGCAAGTCTTTGTGCGGACGCTGTCACCGCGACGTTCGGCCCAAATGTCTGTGTCTTCACGCCGCAAATGTCGCAGACGCAGATCCAGGACGACCTGAACAACATCGCCGCCCAGCAGGTCCCCCTGTCGGCCCAGTTCAACAACGACGGCTACGCCGTGCTCTTCGAGCCCGGTACCTACGGCTCGGCCGCGACGCCGCTCGTGTTCGAGGTCGGCTACTACACCGAGGTGGCCGGACTGGGCGCCGTCCCCCAGGACACGACGATCAACGGCCAGATTGAGGTCTTCCCCAACGCCCTGGACTGCGCCAGTTCCACCGACTGCTGGGCCAACTCCACCGTCAACTTCTGGCGATCGATGTCCAACCTCACGCTCAACGTCATGGACTCGGCCAATAACTACGTGCCCCAGCCGATCACACAGCTGCCGCCCATCGGCGACTCCGCCGACTGCTACGGAGGCTCTACGGACATGTGGTCGGTGTCGCAAGCGACGCCGGTACGCAGCATGATCATCAACGGCACTCTTAACTTCCAGGCCTACTGCTCGCAGACCGGCTACGGCAGCAACGACTACGGCAGCGGTAGCTACGTCGCCAACAGCGAGATCAACGGCCAGCTCGACTGGTCGGGCAACCAGCAGGGCATAGCCCGCAACAGCGACTTCGAGAGCGCCGCCGGCTATGTCTGGAACTACGTCTATTCCGGTGACGGCTGCCCACCGGGCTACACGCCGCCGGCGGGCAGCGCATGCTCGCCCAACCAGGACGCTTTCGGCAGCAGCCCGACCGGCACGAAGGGCGTCATCGGCGTCGACCAGGTCACGGAACTGCCGCAAAGCCCTGTCACCGAGGAGGAGCCGTTCCTGTACACCAACTCGAGCGGGAAGTTCAGCGCCTTCGTTCCGTCGGTCCAGCAGAACTCGAGCGGCCCGAACTTCCTGAGCGGCTCGGAGGCCGGCTCCTCGCTGCCGCTGTCGTCATTCTTCGTGGCGAACCCGAGCACGCCGGTCGCGGCGATCAACCTGGCGCTGCTGGCCGGGAAGAACCTCGTGCTGACGCCGGGCGTCTACGACCTGTCCGCGCCGATCGTCGTCGACCGCCCGGACACGGTGGTCCTCGGCCTCGGCTTCGCCACGCTGGTGCCGCAGCACGGCAACGCGGCGCTCATCGCGCTGCCCAACGTCGGGGTGAAGATCTCCGGGCTCATCGTCGACGCGGGCCCGGTGAACTCTCCGGTGCTGGTCTCGGTGGGCGTCCCCGGCCTGACGGCTGGCACCGCCGCCGACCCTGACACGATCCAGGACGTGTTCTTCCGCATCGGCGGCGCGGAGACCACTCCGGTGTCGGCCACGGTCAGCCTGCTCGACAACGCGTCGCACTCGATCATCGACGACGTATGGGCGTGGCGAGCCGACCACGGCGCCAACACCTCCGTGACCGGCCCTCAAGGTCAAGTGGGAGCAGGCTGGACCTATAACCAGGGGGACACCGGCGTGGTCGTCAGCGGCGACAACGTCACCGCGTACGGCCTGGCGGTCGAGCATTACCAGAAGACCGAGGTCCTCTGGACCGGCCAGGGCGGCACGAACATCTTCTTCCAGAATGAGCTGCCGTACGACCCCCCCAGCCAGGCGGCCTGGAACCAGTCGGCGACCCAACTCGGCTACCCGGCATTCGCGGTTAGCCCGAACGTCAAGTCCTTCAATGGGTACGGGATGAGCAGCTACGTCGTGTTCATCTACACCAATGCCACCCTGTGGGACTCCATGGCCTACGAGGCGCCCAACAAGCCGGGCGTTAAGTTCACCGATGCCATGGACCTGTTCATCTCCAGCACCTGCTCGGTGAACGGCAACTGCCCGACGCCGAGTCAGTCGGGAGGCCTACTGTCAGTCATCGACGGTGTCGGCGGCTCGGCCACCAATGCCAACCCGACGACGGTGGTGGACGTCGATTCGTACGCGAATGGAGTCGCCACTCTTCCTTGACCTGATGGCCCGCGCCAGCACTCCCGCGCCGGGAGTGCTGGCGTGGCGGCCGGCGTCGACTACACCGGCGGTCCGGGAGCTCCGCCAGCCCAGGATCGGAGCTGACGTGGCTGATCTCCTCATCAAGGGCTACGCGGCTCCGGATACAGCTACCGGGTTTTGAGGATGACCATGGACTCCGGCGGCAGGGTGAGCCCACGTGCCGAGGCGCTGGTCATGCTCTGGACGATGGACGGGTCGGCCTCGCTGTAGGACCAGGTCCGCAGCGTGCCGTGCAACGGCGTGCTGGGGGTGAATGTCACCGTTTCCGACGAGGTGGGGTTGGTGTTGATGAACGCGACGGCCTCCTGGCCGCCGGGTAGCTGGGACTGGTAGGCGAGGATGTCGGCCGGATCCGAGGTGGTCATCGCGGCGAGCCGCGCGTGCGGTTGGGCTAGCACAGACGCCAGCAGATAACCGTAGTAGGGCGTCTCCGGTGCCGGAGGAGAGGCCGAGGTGAACATTCCGTAGTCCGGGTTCACGCAGGTCGCGCCGGTGTTGCCGTAGTTGTTCATGTCCCACCAGCCCACCGTTTCCGCCCCGGCGGCCAGCCAGGACAGGACGTCACCGGCGGCGAAGAGAGCGCCGGCCGGAGTGCAGACCGTTGTCGTCTCGCCGTTGGAGACCCCGGTCTCCCCCACGACCACGCCGGCCCGCGGATCGTACCGGTTGAGCTCGTCCCTGATCTGCCCGTACAGCGAGGGCACCAGCATGAGAGCCCGCAGGACCTGCTGGTCGGTCGGGTTGCTCCCGCCGGTGGCGCCGCTGAAGTCGAACGGGTAGTAGTGCGCGTCAACGAAGCTGACGTCGCGGGCGTCCTGCCCGAGCACCGTGTTGTTCCACTCCGCGTTGTCCGGCACGGCGGCGCCCAGCACGGCCGGCCCGAAGGCCCACGGCACGCCGATCCGCGCGGCGGGATCGGCGTCCTTCATGGCGGCCAGGTACGGCAGCGCGTTGACCGCGTAGGAGCTCGCGAGCGTCTGGGTTCCGGCGGCGTCGCCCTGCGTCGCCTGCGGGCAGGTGGAGTACACGTTGGGGGCGTAACCCTGGTAGTTCTCTGGGGGCTGGGCGAGCCAGTTGTTGACCTCCCAGCAACCGTAGTTCTCGTTGCCGACCTCCCACAGGGCCACGCTGTCGCCGGGTGTCGTGAGCGAGTGGGTGACCCAGGCCGCCGCTTCGCCCGGCGTGCCCGAGCCGTAGTTCACGGTCACGAAGCTCTGCGCGCCGACGGCCTTGGCCTGCGCGGAGAACTGATCGAAGTCGAGCGCGTCCGACGTCGCGCAGCCGGTGCTGGTCACGACGTAGGACGCGGTCGTGTCATACGGGAGGCAGTTCCCGATGTTGGAGTTGGTCTGCCAGTCGTAGTAGTCAGCGTACGAGCCACCGCCGTACCGCATCAGGCCGATATGCGCGGCCCGGAGCAGCGGCTGGATCACGTTCACGCCACCGCCGGCCGAGGTATCGGCCGCGTAGATGTAGTCCCAGGGCGCGGTGTTGAGCCCGAGGGCGAGCGGCGACAGTAGGTTGCCGGAGCCAGCGGGAGAAGCGGACGCGGATGCCGACGCGGGCATCACCAGCAGTACCGCGGCCGCGACGGCCCATGCGACGTGACGTTTGGCCATGATCACTCCTTTGCGAGTACGGCGGCGGCGCGCCCGGCCTGCCTGGCCCTGCGCTCGGCGGCGAGCTGCTCACGGGATGCGCCAGGATGGGGCGCGGCGGCGGCGAGCAGCTGCGTGTACGGATGCGACGGCCGCAGGATGATGTCATCGGCCGGGCCGCTCTCCACGATCTCGCCGCGGTACATGACCATGATCTCGGACGAGAAGTACCGCGCGGTCGCCAGGTCATGCGTGACGTACAGCAGCGCCAGGTCACGTTCCCGCTTCAGCCGGTCGAGCAGGTTGAGGATCTCGAGCCGGATCGACACGTCGAGCATCGAGACCGGCTCGTCCGCCAGCAGCACGTCCGGATCTGACGCCAGCGCCCGCGCGATCGCCACCCGCTGCCGCTGGCCGCCGGACAGCTCATGCGGGTGCTTACGCGCGATCTCCTCCGGTGGTGTGAGGTTGACCGACCGGAGCAGGCTGTAGATCTCGTCGTCCAGCCGCGCTCCGGTATGGCCGTGGTGCAGCATCTTGATCGGCCTGGCCAGGTGGTAGCGCACGGTGTGCATCGGGTTCAGCGACGCGAACGGATCCTGGAAGACGAGCTGCACCCGCTTCCGGTAAGCGCGCAGCGCCCGCCCGTGCCGCCCGGCGGGCGCGCCGTCGAGCAGCACCGTCCCCGAGGTGGGACGGACAAGCTGACCGACCGCGCGCACGACCGTGGACTTGCCGCTGCCGCTCTCGCCGACCAGCGCCAGGGTCTCCCCCTTCTTGAGCTCGAACGAGCAGTGGTCAACTGCCCGCAGCCGGGTCCCCCCGCGCAGCCGGAAGTCCACGGTCAGGTCCCGCACCTGCAAGACGTTCACGGTTCACCTCCGGAAATCGGGACGACGGCACCGGGTATGCCTGGCGCTCCGTAGGCCGGATCGTGCAGGTGGCACGCTGCCAGCCAGCCGGGGTAATCGTCGACCGCGCGGAGCCTAGGCGCCACCGTGGAGCAGGGTTCGAAGGCGAACGGGCAGCGCGGCTGGTACGGGCATCCGGTGAAGTCCTCGCGCAGGTCCGGCGGGCTGCCCGGGATGCCGCGCAGCTCGCGCCGCTGCCCGCGCAGGTCGGGAAACGAGCCGAGCAAGCCGAGCGTGTAGGGGTGCGCGGGCGCGACGGCGACCTCCGCGGCCGGGGCGTACTCCACGATCTCGCCGGCGTACATGACGGCAAGCCGGTCGCTGATTTCCAGCAGCAGCGACAGGTCGTGGGTGATGAAGATGACGCTGAAGCCAAGTTCCTCGCGCAGTCGCTCTATCTCGTCCAGGATCTCGCGCTGCACCACGACGTCCAGCGCCGTCGTCGGCTCGTCCATGATCACGAGTTCGGGGTTCAGCGCGAGCGCCATCGCGATGACGACCCGCTGCCGCATGCCGCCGGAGAGCTCGTGGGGGAAACCACGCGCTCGTTCTGGGTCAATGCCTACCTTCGCCAGCAGTTCACGGGTGCGCACGTCGCGCGCGGCCGCGTCCATGTCCGGCGCGTGCGCGGTGAAGATGTCGTTGAACTGCCTGCCGATGCTGGTGACCGGGTTCAGCGCGTTCATGGCGCTCTGGAAGACCATGGATATCTTCCGCCAGCGGAACTGCCGCAGCGCCTCGCCCTCGAGTCCCAGCAGGTCCAGGTCCTGGCCGTCCGCCGTGCCGAACCGCACCGAGCCCCCGGTCAGCGTGGCCGGCGGCCGGAGCAGCCTGGCCAGCGCGTAGGCGAGCGTCGTCTTGCCGCAGCCGCTCTCCCCCGCGATGCCGAGCACCTCGCCGCGGCGCAGCTCGAAGCTCACGTCGCGGACGGCACGCACCGGGCGGCGGGCCGCGTACTCGACGCTGACATGGTCGGCGCGCAGGATCACGCCGG
>JBEKHI010000099.1:0-21932 GCA_050012355.1 Streptosporangiaceae bacterium
TTTGTGTCAACAGGACATTAAGGTACGATCTAGGGATGACAGAGCGTGAGCGACTGCGGTTGTGGCTTGCCGTCGACCTGGTGATCCTGACGGTCAGGGAAAGTCAGCTGCAGGTACTGGTCATCGAGCGGGGCAACGAGCCGTACCGCGGCCGCACCGCGCTGCCCGGCGGGTTCCTCCGCGCCGGAGAGGATCTGCGCGAGGCAGCGGAACGCGAGCTACGCGAGGAGACCGGGCTCGACGGCGCGGCCCTGCACCTTGAGCAGGTGACCACCTATGGCGCTCCCGATCGCGACCCGCGGGGCCGGGTCGTCAGCGTGGCGTACCTCGCCATCGCGCCGGACCTTCCGGTTCCGGCGGCTGGTTCGGACGCCCGGTCCGCCCGCTGGATGCCGGTCGCGAAGGTACGCGGCGGGCTGGCTTTCGATCACTCGCGGATCCTGGAGGACGCCGTCGAGCGGGCCAGGACCCGGCTGGAGTTCACCACGCTCGCGACCGCCTTCTGCGGCCCTGCCTTTACCATCGGCGATCTGCGCCACGTCTACGAGGTCGTCTGGGACATCTCGCTGGATCCGCGGAACTTCAACCGTAAGGTCACCCACACCGAAGGTTTCGTCCAGCCCGCCGGAAGCATGCGCGTTCCCGGAGTAGGCCGTCCGGCCGCGTTGTACGAACGCGGCCCGGCCCGGGCACTCAACCCGCCACTGCTGCGCAACGGCAGTAATCCGGGCTGATAGACCCGATCCTGGCCGGGGACGTTCGCCGCGCGGTAGAGCGCCGCCACCTGACCCCAGGTGGCGTTGCCCGCCACCGCGTCACCCCGCCGTCCGGTCAGTTCCGCGAGGGCGGCCAGCGCCCGGACCTGAAGGTAAGCCGCCCCGCAGCCCGCGAACGCGGTCCCGGCCTGCTCCAGGGCACCGACCTGGTCATCTTCCCGGTCCTGGGCACCGCACAGCGCCGCGACCGACAGCCATACGCGTCCTTCGAGAACGGCGTCCGCGCCATCCTTCGCCAGCGTGACGGCCTCGGCGAGGTACCGCTCCGCCAGCGGATAGTCACCTTCGCGCCCGGCCACGTCGGCCAGCCCGTGGACGGCGTACGCACGGCCGATCCCCGCGCTGTCCCCGTAGACCCGGAGCACGGTTTCGAAGGCTGCCCGCGCGCTCGCGAGGTTGCCCGCCGCTAGCCTCGCCTGGCCACTCCAGTACCTGGTCTGCGCGATGAGGCGGTTGTCGCCGAGCTCGTCGGCGAGCCGTCCCGCCTCGTCGAGCGCGGGAATCGCCGCCGCGTGGTCGCCGCGGTCCAGGTGGACCTGGCCGATGTAACGCGAGGCCTGCCACTGGCCCACGGTGTCCCCGCACTCGGCGTACCGCACGCGGGCGCTCTCGAACAGCGCGAGCGGCCGGGTGAGGTGCCCCTGCCTGCGCAGCGCGTTGGCCAGCGTGCGCAGGGCTATCGCCTGCCCATGCCGGTTCCCGCACTCGGCCATCAAGTTAGCGGCTCGTTGCAGCTCGCGGACGGCGGTGCCCTCGGACCGCCGGCTGGCGGCGAGGGCGGGCTGGTTGAGACCGGCGATCACGATCCCCTCGCCCAGCTTGTCACCCGCCGCCCGGCAGGCGCGCAGCGCCACCATATGGGTGGCGTGCCAGTCGTCGAAGTAGCCGCGGATGGAGTAAAACTCGTGGGTGGAGACGGCAAGGTCCCAGGCCAGATCGGCGAGGCCCAGTTCGGCGCAATGCTCGATCGCGGCCCTGATGTTCGAGCGTTCAGTCTCGAACCAGCGCAGCGGCGACGCGTCGACCTCGGCGAGGATCTCCTCCGGTGCGTCCCAGTCGGCGGCCGCGCAGTGCACCACCTCGAAGTCGCCGCCGTGCAACCGGGAATGCGCGCGCCGGGTCAAGGTGAGCAGCGCCCGGTACACCTGCGCGGGCACGGCGTCGCGGTCGCCTGGGTACTCGGCCAGCGCCCGGCGCCGGGCGTACTCCCGGGTGAGATCGTGCAGGCTGTAATGCGCCTGCGACTCCACCGTCTCGATCATGAACCCCGCGGCCAGCTGCGACAACGCCGCGTACCCGTCGTTGGCCGGCCCGCCGAGCACCGCGGCCGCCGTCCACGGCCCGAATCCTGTCAGCCGGAGCGAGCCCAGCGCCAGGAACAGCTGACGGGCGCGGGCATCGAGCCGTTCGAACCCGGCTCCGGTCGTGCGCACCAAGCTGAGTTCCCCGTAGACGAACCCGTCCGGTCCTTGCTTGTCGAGACGATCCGCGAGGTCGGCCGTCGGGCGAGGATGGTCGCGCACCCGCAGCGCCCCGGCGATGCGCAACGCGAGCGGCAATCCGCCGCACAGTCGCACCACCCGGCCGATGGCGTCGGCGTCGTCCGGCAACGACACCCCCGCGTCGCGTACCACCCGGCGGAATAGCTCGGCTCCATCCTGGTGATCCAGCGGCCGCAGCGGAGCGACATGATGAGCTCCGTTGATCTCCGGCAGCCGGTGCCGGGCGGTGACCAGCACCGCGCAGGACGGGCTGGCCGGCACCAGTTCGGCGATCTGCGCACCGTCGGCGACGTCGTCGAGCACCAGCAGGACACGACGATCCGCCATCAAGGTCCGGTAGGTCGCCAGCCGTTCGGCCTTGCTGTCGGGCACCCGCGCCATGCCGAACGCGCGCAGGAACTGGGCCAGGATCTCAGCGGTCCCCAGCTCGCCTCCGATGGTGCCATGCAGCTCCAGGTAAAGCTGGCCGTCGGGATAGCGGTCGCTGACCGCGTGCGCCGCCCGCAGCGCCAGCGCCGTCTTGCCGATGCCGCCAGGACCGGAGATCACCACCACCTGGGCGGCGGGGCGAGACTCGTGCCGCAGCAGCCGGGATACCTCGGCGGCCGCGTCGCCGCGCCCGACGAGATCGGCCGCGGGCGGCAGTTGCCGGGGCACGGTCACGACCGGACGGGCCATGCCCGCTCGCTTGGCGATGGCCGACCACGCGGTGGTGATCGCGGTCTCGTCGCCGCGCGCGACCGCGAAGTGGAAGTTCCGCAGCAGCGGGTCCGGCTCACCGCCGGTTTCCTCGGCGAACGTCTCGCGGTAGCGCTCGTACGTGCGCGCGACCTCCGCCAGGTGCCCGCATCGGTACTCGGCGGTCATCAACTGCTCGCACAGGCGCCGGTCGGACGGATAGAAACTGCAGATCAGGATCAGCTCGTCAAGTATGCGTTCCTCATTGCCGCGCGCCAGTTCCAGATCGAATAGCCGCACCGCGGCCCGCTTGTGCCGTTGCTCGAGCGCCAGGGTTTCCTGGTGGAAGGCGTCGCTGGGAACGTTCGACAACGGGTGCGCGCCGCGCCATAGCCGCAGCGCCCGCCGCAAGCAAACGATCTCATCATCAACGCGGCGTTCCGCCAATGCCGCGTCCGCCTCACGGACCAAGCGCTGGAAGAGCAGGATATCGATATCCTCCTCGGCGACCCGCATCTCATACCCGAAACGGGCATGAGTCTTCAGATCGTCGCCCCGGCCGATGGCCGTAAGCAGATCACGCAGCGCTTTAATCCGCTTGTAAAGCTGCGCTTCCTCGACCTCGTCATTACCCCACCCCGCCCTGATCAACTCGATCTTGGAAATCCGGCGATTCGGATTTACCAGAAGAGCGGCCAGCATGATCAAGGTCGGACCAGCTGGAAGAGTAATTAAACGGCCACCCTGCCCGATCTCCAATTCACCCAAAAGCGTATAAATCACGGAGCCCCACCCCCCTCGAAACCGACTATAACAGCACGCAACGCAATAGATCCATCCTTCTCACCCGGGGCAAATGTTCGTTAACGCACGCACCAACTGACCTTTCTCTTCACGGTCACCTCTGACGTCACGCGCTGCCCGGCGGAAGAAAAACGGTAGAGGCCTCGCGCACGCTTGGACCAGGGACCGAGCCACTGGGTGAGGGGGTGCGTGATGGTTCCTTCGCCAACCCGGCATGCCCGGGTCCGGGCGCACGCTGGCCTAGTCGCCGCCCGACGGTATTTCGCGCACTACCCCGGGCCGCCCGGTCCGGACTTCCACGCGGCCGAACGCGACCTGGCGGCGGCGCTCCGCGATCTCGCCCACGGCGATCCGCTGCGGGACGAGGTTTCCTTCGTCCTGGGCGCTATCCGGATCGCCGACCACGAGATGCGCTGCGCGAACCCGTGTCCCGCTCCGGACGAACTGGTGCCGATCGCCGGGCTGCTCGCGGCCGGCGGCGAGCGACCGGGAGCGCCCGCGGCGCGGCTCTATCCGTACGCCATGACGGTGGACAAGCTGTATGACCACACCCGCGACCCGGCCCACATCGATCTCGCCATCACCTGGCTTCGCGCGGCCGCTGGACATCGCGACGTTTCACCGGGTGACCGGCGCCGCGCGCTGCTGTCACTGGCCATCCAGCACGCGAGCAAGGGCGCCGCGCTGCGCGATAGCCAGGGCCGCTCCGGCCCGGGCACGCCGAGCTGGGCCGCGTTCGACGCCGCGATCAGGCAGTTCGAAGCCGTGCTCGCCGAATTGGACGAACACGGCGGGAAATCCGACCCGGCCATCGCCACCGACCGGCTGGACACGTGGCTTGGCCTGCTCGAAACGTATTACCAGCGGGGCGGCGATCAGGCTCGCGACGATGACCTCGACGCCATGGCGGCGCTGGCGCGGAACCTGATCAGCCACCTGGAGCCCGGGTACCGGTTGCGGTCGTACGCGCTGGGACGCAGCGGCGTGCTGCTCATGCAGCGGATCATGCGGCAGGCCGGTGACGGGTGGGACCAGGCGCTCGAGGCGGCCATGCGGTCCTTCCAGCCGACCACGATCCGCGAGGTGCTCACCACCGTGCCCGGATTCGAGGCCGACCTAGCCGCGGCGGACGACGCGCTCGCCATGGCGGTCGGGCTGGAGAATCCCGCCAGCCGCTGGCAGCCGCTGTTCACGGCGGCCGCCTGCGCGGTCCGCGGGCTGCGCTACCTGGCCCACGGCGGGAAGGAGAACATTCAGGGCTTCGGCCGCCTGTGCCGGATCGTCATGGGGTACCCGGATCTGGACCCGGTTTACCGGCGGTCCTGCTCGGAGTTCCTGCTCGTCGTTATGGTCCATCAGCTTGCGGACTCCGGTGCTGAGCTCGGCTTGCTACGGCGTAGTGCCGCCGGGCTGCTTCCGTCGGGTCACGAAGCGCTTGACGTGATGATCGGGCTGCTGGCGCGGTTCGCGGCCGCCGATGGCGCGCGAATGGACCCGGCGCTGTCCTGGGCGCTGGCCAGCGCCGTGAACATCAGGGCGGCAGGCGAGCTCACCGATACCGAACTGGCCGCCAGCTACGCCCGCCAGTGCGCCGCCGCCACCGCTTACGCGAACCTGCCGACCGTCCACGCCGTGCTGCTCGCGGAGGCCGCCATCACCGGAGCGGAGTGGGCGCGCCGCGGCACCGGCCCGGCCGGGCTCACCGATCAGGTCGCCGCCGCGTTCTCCGATGCGCTCGGCTCTTTCCCGCCGTCGCACCCGATCACCATCGACCTGGCAACCCGGGCATCCAAGTTCGCCGGAGACATCCCGCCCGACCTGGGAGCGTTCAGCCCACGGGTCCTGGCGTCACCCGGGACCGCCAGCCACGGCCTGGTGGCCGCGTCCCCCGGACAGGCGGCCGAAATCGCCAGGTCCGCGCTGGACCCGCCGCCCCGGAAGGCCGAGCGGCAAGCCGCCGTCCGCTCGGTGCTCGCACTCGCCCTGGGCACCCGCTGGGTGCGCGAGCGGAACGATGAGTACCTCGCCGAGGCGATCAGCCAGCTGCGCTGGGCCATCGGGCTGGTCAGGCAGCGGCACCCATTGCACGCTCCGCTGACCGGGCTGCTGGCCGGGATGCTGCTTGACCGGGCCTGGACCCGCGGCGACCACGCCGATGTCGACGCGGCACTGGCATTGCTAGAAAACCAGCCGACCATAACGGCGGGGCCCAGTCTGAACGTGCTACTGGCTCAGACCGGACCGCCAGCGTTGCGCCCGCTGCTGTCGACGGGAGATGTCCCGTCCGCCGGGCTGACGGAGGCCGCCATCGGCTCCGCGTTGCTGCTGCGCGGTCTGCTGTCGCACTCCGACGGCCGCGATCTTTCCGAGGCAGCCCGGCTGCTGGCCCAGGTGGCCGCCGGCCTGCCCGCCGACGACCCGCGTCGCCCCGGCGTGCTCAGTGATCTCGGGCTGGCGTTGTTCGCGGGCGATGACACGACCGGGCTACGGTCCGGTCTGGACACGCTGCGAGAAGCGCTGGCGGCCTGTCCGGCCGGGCATCCCCAGGAGCCCGCCATCATGCTGCGGGTCGCCGCCGCGCTCGCCGCGAACGCGCACGCCGCCTACGATCCGCGCATCGTCGACCAGAGCGTCGAGCTGCTGAGGAGGGCGTTGCGATCGGCCGGGCGCGACAGCTACGGCGAGCGGTCACGCTGCCTGTACAGCCTGGGCTACACGCTGCTTGTCCGGTTCTCCCGCGGCGGGCAGCGCACCGATCTGGATGCCGCGATCGACGCGCTCGAGGAGTCCCGGGCCGGCCTTGAGCCGGTGCCGGGAGATCCGTTCACGGTGCCGGTGCTGCGGTTGCTCGCGTGGGCCCATCGCCGGGCGGGAGAGGCCGGATCGGGGACCCATCGGAGCCTGGCCCGCAGCATCGGCCGGTCCGTCTTGCATGCCCGCGCCGAGACAGTGTTGCTGCAGACCCGCTCGCGGCATGGCGTGGCGGCCGCCCGCGCGGCCGGCCAGGACGCGGTACGGCTGGCGCAGTGGTGCCTGGCGGACGGCATGACCGGATCCGCTGTCGAGGCACTCGAACTCGGCCGGGCGCTCGTCCTGCACGAGGCGACGGTGGCGGGCGGCGTCCCGGCCCTGCTCCGCGAGGCCGGTCAGCCCGGACTCGCCCGCGAGTGGGCGGCCACCCAATGGCATGAGATCGACGAGGTCCCGAGCGACCTGCGGCACCGGGTGCTGGTCGCGCTGCGCGACGGTCCCGCGCAGCGGCGCCTGCTATCGGCGCCCGAGGTCTCCGAGATCGCCGCCACTCTGCGGGCCAGCGGCACCGACGCGCTCGTCTACCTGGTGCCGGGCGGCTACGCGCTGATAGTCCACCCCGACGGCCAGGTACGGGAGTGCCGGCTCCCGGACCTCGTCACCGGCCCCGGCAGTGTGCTCGCCGATTTCGCCGCCGCCCACCACGAGAAACAGCACCAGCGGTTCCGCGCCCTGCTCGGTGAGCTGTGCGATTGGGCCTGGACGGCGGCCGTCGGCCCGGTCCTGGCCCTGATCAAGGCGGCCGCTCCCCCGGCGCGCCTGACGATCGTGGGAGTCGGGGCCCTCGGCCTCGTCCCCTGGCACGCGGCCCGGCACGAGGTGGCGGGCCAGTATCACTACGCGTGCCACGAGGCGGTCTTCGTCAGCTGCGCGAGCGCCCGGCAGCTGATCGATGCCACCGCGCGGCGGCCCGCGATCGGCAGCGGGCCAGCGGTGCTGGTGACCGAGCCGGGCGGAAACCTGAGGTGGGCCGGGCAGGAGACCGACGCGATGGCGTCGGTGCTCTACCCCGGTGCGGTGACCGCGACCGATGCCGAGCAGATCCTGGCGCTGCTGTCGGCCGGCGACCCTCCCCAGGTACTGCACTTCGGCTGTCATGCCTGGTCGGCGGACGCTCCCGAGCAGAGCCGTCTGGAACTGCCCGGCGGCGACCTGACGGTCGACCGCATCCTGCTGCGGGCCCGCGCGCGCGGGCCAGGATCGGCGGCGGGGCTGGTGGTCCTCGCCGCGTGTGACAGCGACCTCACGCTCACCGACTATGACGAGGCGCTGACGCTGACCTCGGCGTTCCTGGCGGCGGGCGCGGCCGGCGTCGTTGGCTCGCGCTGGGCGGTCAGCGATCTGTACACCGCCCTGCTCATGTTCATGCTGCACCGCCACCTGGTGCTGAATCCGCGGGAAAGCCCGGCCGCCGCGCTGCGCGCGGCCCAGCTGTGGATGCTCGATCCGCACCGCGAGGCACCCGCCGAGATGCCGGAGGAGCTGGCTGCGCAGGCCCATCGGATGACCGCCAGCGAACCATTCGCCTGGGCTGCTTTCACATATCACGGAAAATAAGAAAGGAAATCCTATGGGTCGGACTATCGGAATAGACCTGGGCACCACATACTCGGCCGTCGGCATAATCGGCTCGGCCGGGAAACCGGAAATCGTGCCCAACCGCGAAGGTGATCGCATCACCCCGTCCGTCGTGCTCTTCCAGGGCGACGAGACCCTGGTCGGGACGATGGCCAAGCGCACCGCGCCCACCGCGCCCACCGCTGTGGTCCAGTTCGTCAAGCGCCAGATGGGTAATCATGACTGGCTCTTCACCACCCCCGAAGGCGTCAGCTACAGCCCCGAGCAGGTTTCGGCGATCATCTTGCGCCGGCTCAAGGAGGACACGGAGGCCGTGCTCGGCGAGGACATCTCCGACGTGGTCATCACCGTGCCCGCCTACTTCAACGACGCCAGGCGCAAGGCAACGATGGACGCGGGCAAGATCGCCGGGCTCAATGTCCGGCGGATCATCAACGAGCCGACCGCGGCCGCGCTCGCCTTCGGGGTCAGCCCCGACGCGGACGGCACCGTGCTGGTCTACGACCTGGGCGGCGGGACCTTCGACGTGACGGTCATGCGGATCAGCCAGGGCAGCTTTGAGGTGGTGGCCACTGACGGCAACCGCAACCTGGGCGGCTACGACTGGGATGGCGCGCTGATGGAGCACATCAACGACCAGATCCAGGCCCAGGGCGGCCCGGACCTGATGGACGACGCCCTCCAGGCCGCCGATCTGGGGGACAAAGCCGAGGCGGCCAAGCGCGCCCTGACGACGATGACCACGACCAAGGTCTTCATCAGCGCCGGCGGCAAGGCCTACAACGTGCCGGTCACCCGCGCCGAGTTCGAGGACATGACGAGCGGGCTGCTGAGCGAGACCCGCGACCTTACCGGGTCCGTCCTCGAGGCGGCGGCCCTGACCTGGGGGCAGATCGACAAGGTGTTGCTGGTCGGCGGTTCCACCCACATGCCGATGGTGCACGACGCGATCGTTCAGATGTCCGGCAAGGAACCGGTGCGCGGCGTGAACCCCGACGAGGCGGTGGCGCTCGGCGCGGCGATCCAGGCAGCCGTCGTGGACACACCAGCGGGCGGCCTCGGCCCCGGCCGCGGCGGGACGAAGGCACTGCCCGGCGGCGTCCCGGTCATCCACGACGTGTCCGCGCACGGCCTGGGCACACTCGCCCTCAACTCCGATCACGGTAACAAGCTGTGGAACTTCGTCATCATCCCGCACAACACGAGAATCCCCGCCAAGAGCGGCGACGACTTCGTCACCCTCGAAGACAACCAGCGCGTGATCGAGGTGGTTATCACCCAGGGCGACGAGACCGACCCGGACCGGGTGGACCACGTCGGTACGTCGAGATACGACCTGCCGCCGTACCCGGCGGGATCGCCGATCAGGATCGAGATCTCCTACGACATCGACGGCATGATCCACGCCGAGATATTCGACGGCGTGACCAAGAAGAAGCTCGGTGACATGCACATCGAGCGCGAGGCGAACCTCACCGAAGAAGAAATTCAGGCCGCGACCGCGCAGATGCGGAAGCTGGAGGTGAACTGATGGCTGACGAATTCGTCAATTACTACGAACTGCTGGGAATCAGTCAGACCGCGAACGACGAGGAGATCAAGACCGCGGTCCAGACCCAGCGCAAGACGTGGACCTCCCGCCAGAACGACCGGCGGCGCGAGGTAGCGCGCGACGCCGAGGACATGATGAGCCGGATCAGGAAAGCGGAGAGGACGCTGCTCGACCCCCAGGATCGGGCCAAGCACAACAAGGCGATAGCGGACTACGTGCCGCCGGCGCCGGAACCGGTGCCAGCACCTGGCCCCGGCGGTGAGCAGCGCGACTGGGTTGCCGTGGCCGCGGACTACCTCCGGCAGAACCGCCCAGATGCCGCGGCGGGCGCGGCCCGCGAAGCGACCCAGCTCAACGGCTCCAACCCAGACGCGTGGGCGATGCGCGGCCGCGCCAGCCTGGTCATGAACCAGGCGGACAGCGCGATCTTCGAGTTCGGCGAGGCGGTCAGGCTCCGGCCGCGATCGGACGAGTACCACGGCGACCTCGGCTCGGCGTACCAGGTCAAGCACGACTACGACCAGGCGATCGCGTGCTTCCGCACCGCCCAGGGGCTGGCGCCGGACGTCCGCCGCTACCCGATGTCCATCGGCGCCCTGTACCTGATGGAGGAGAAACCCAAGGAAGCGCTCAACATCCTCGAACCGCTGCACTCGAGCGAGCCGGACGACCAGTCGGTCAACTACCTGCTGGCGTTCGCGATCAAGGACACCACGTTCTACTCCTGGACGCCGATCGGCAACGAGGGCCGCCGGGTGATCACCACCCGCGAGCAGGTCGTCAACACCAAGCAGAGCATCGAACGCGCGCGGGGGCTGGCGTTCGACGACGACGATCTGCGCTCCGACCTGAACAGGTACCTCGCGGACGTGAAGAACGCGGAAAAGCTGACCTTCGGCTTCCCGGGACGGCGAGTCGCTTCCAATAGCGCCGGCGGCTGCCTGATGCTGATCGTCTACCTGGTCGCCATCGGCATCCTCGCCGAGGCGTTCACTTCCCAGCCGCTCATCGGCATCGTGCTGCTGGCGGCCATCGCGTTCGGGTGGTACAAGCTGGCGTTCAAGCCGCGCTGGAAGCGGAACGCCGCCGACCTTCGCGCGCTCAACGCCGCGACCGGGAACCAGGGAGGTATCAATGCCTGACGACGAGTGCCCTGACGCCAGCGCGCAGCAGGTCGCGCAACGTCTCGACGAGCTCACGGACTTGTTCCGGCGGCGGCTGCTCGACGACCGGGAGAAGCAACGGGCCTTCGACGCTCTGTACCGCGAACTGGCGCAGGCCCGCGCGCTCGCCGAGGGGCAGCACCTTGTACCGCTTATCCGTCGGCTGATCAACGTCATAGACCGGCTCAGCACCGACCCCGGCGAACTAGCGACCTCCGTCGCCGAGGAACTCGCGGACATCCTGGCCATGTACGAAGTGGAGGAGATCAAGCCAGGATCGGGAGCCTTCGATCCGCGGACCCAAGAGGTAGCGACGGTCGTGGATGCCGTCGAAGCCGGAGAGGACGGCACCGTCGCGAGCGTGCGCCGCAGCGGCTGGCGACTCGGGACCAGGGTGCTGCGACCCACCCTGGTCGACGTCCGGCGCCTCCCCGATCCCGCCTAGCCGCCGGTGCACCGGCGGCTCACGGCATGCAGTGACCAGCCAGTTCATGATCGTGGACAGTTCGGACCGTATATCAGTCGAAACTGTCCACGATCATGAAACCGCTCTCTCCGAACCTCGCAAGCCATGATCTGCGCCCCCGTGATTACCTGTCAGCTAATGAGTTCAACAATCATCTTGCAAACGATTGTAGGGCCTCTACGATAGGGGCATGGCGCCCTAGTCAGTGTGGACGGCGTGTGGAGAGTGATATGACAACTCATAGCGAAACCGCGACAGTCGGCACCCCCGGCATGTGGGCTCCTGGCCCCGGCCACGCGTACCCGGCCACCGCTCCGGGAGTTCCGCTGTCGGCGTTCGCGTTCGCGTTCGCCGTCGGATTCCTGGGGCTGGTCAAGACCGGGATCCTCTCCAGCGCCGCGAACGACATGTTCATCGCCGTCGCCTTCGGTATCGGTGCGGTCGGGCTGCTCGTCGGCGGGCTGTGGGAGTTCCGCGGCGGCGAGCTGTTCGGCGGTACCTTCGGCGTGGGCTATGCGGGATTCCTGTTCTCGACCGGCCTGATCTTGAAGTTCTTCGCCGCGGCCGTCATCGCGTCGGCGGGACCGATCGCGTTTGGCGACGCGTTCGCCGCCTGGCTCATCATGTGGGCGCTGTTCACCGCCGTGTTCGCCGTCGGCGCGCGAGCCATTAGCCTGGCCGCCCTGGCCCCGTTCGCGCTGGCCTTCGTGGTGCTCATCCTGCTGGCTATCGCCGGGCTCGGCGGCACGGCGAGCTGGGTCAGCGCGGTGACCAGGATTGGTGGCTGGGTGGCGATCGCCGACGGATTCGCCGCGGGCTACCTCGCCAGCGCGCTACTGCTCAACACGACCATCGGCCGGGAAGTCCTGCCGATGTGGCCCTCCAGGCTCCGCGAGCAGTGATCACCCGAGCTCGGCGATGTCCTCAGCGCTCAGCTTGATCGCGCCCGCGGCGACGTTCTCCTCCAGGTGATCCAGCGAGCTGGTGCCGGGGATGGGCAGGATGTTTGGCGACCGGGCCAGCAGCCAGGCCAGCGCCACCTGCGCCACCGTCGCGCCATGGCGAGCGGCGACCGCGTCCAGGTGCTTGGCGGTGACCGGCTGGAATCCGCCGCCGACCGGGAAGAACGGCACGTAGGCGACGCCGGCCTGCGCGCAGGCATCGATGAGCGGGTCATCGTCGCGCTGGGACAGGTTATAAAGGTTCTGGACGCAGACGATCGGCGCGATCTCGCGGGCCGCACCGAACTCGGCGGCGGTCACGTTGGAGACGCCCAGCTCGCGGATCAGGCCCTCGTCGCGTAGCGCGAGCAGCGCTTCCAGGGGCGCGGCCAGCGATGCCCCGGAGCCGCCGCGGTCGCCCATCCGCAGGTTCACCACGTCGATCCGGTCCAGGCCGAGCGAGCGCAGGTTCGCCTCGATGCCGCGCCGCAGGTTCGCCGGGGTGAGGCCGGTCTGCTGGGCGGCCGGCAGCCGAAGGTCGGAGCCCTCGACCAGCGCCCCCACCTTGGTCACGATCACCAGGTCATCCGGGTACGGGTGCAGCGCCTCCCGGATCAGCTCGTTGGCCGACACCCCGTCCCGCGAGTAGTAGTACGAGGTGTCGATGTGGTTCACCCCGAGTTCCACCGCCCGGCGCAGGATAGCCAGGGCCGTCTCCCGGCTGGGCTGGTTACCCCTCGGCCAGCCGGTCAGCTTCATCGTGCCGTAGCCGATCCTCGCGACGCTCAGCTCGCCGCCCAATGCCCATCGCTCCGTTGTCACAACGAACTACTCTAGATCTCTCAGGCGGAGGTCGTGCCGGATGATGATGGGTTATGGCGGGCCCGGGCGTAACCGGCCGCCCAGCGAGCGCGCGAGCCTGCGGGTGATCTACGGCTACATTCGCCCGCACCGGCTGGCCTTGGCGACCGGAGCCGTACTGAGCCTGGCCACCGGAGCGACCGGCTTGATCCTGCCGCTGGTGGTACGGGCGCTGATCGACAATCTTTCCCGGCACCGCGGGCTGTCGCACTTCATCGTGATCATCTGCCTGCTGATGCTGGCCGACGCGGTGCTTGGCGCGGTCGGCGGGTACTTGCTGCTGAGAACCGCGGACAGCATCGTGCTGAACACGCGCAAGAGCCTGATCAGCCGACTGCTCAGGCTCACCATCGGAGCGCTGGACCGCAGCGAGCCCGGCGATCTGATGGCGCGCGCCACGGTGGACACCACCCTGCTGCGGGCCGTCGTCAGCAACGCCGTGGTTTCCGCGATCACCGGAGCGCTGACCGCGCTCGCCGCGCTGGTGTTCATGGGACTCCTGGACGTCCTCTTGTTCGGCGTCACCCTGGCCGTGGTCGCGTCCGCCGTGGTCATGGAAAGCGTGATCCTGCCCAAGATCGGCCGCGCCACCCGGCAGACGCAGGAGGCGGTCGGCGCGATGAGCGCCGCGCTGGAGCGGATGTTCGGCGCGTTCCGTACGGTGAAGGCGTCCGGGGCGGAAGAACGCGAAGGGGCACGCCTGCACGAGGCAGCGCAGCGAGCGTGGCGCGCGGGGCTGCGCGCCGACGTGTGGCAGGCCGTCGTCGGGAACACCACCCAGCTGGCGGTCCAGTTCGCGTTCCTCGCCGTGCTCGGCACCGGCGCCGCCCAGGTCGCGGCGGGGAAGATCAGCATCGGAACCATGGTCGCCTTCCTGATGTACGTGATGGCCCTGATGGGGCCGGTCGGCCAGCTCGTCAACGCGGCCAGTCAGTATCAGGCGGGCGCGGCCGCGATCAGCAGGGTCGAAGAGGCCAAGCAGCTGCCGACCGAGCCCGCTGGACCGGCCGAGCCGGTCACCCATGGCGACGGTCCGGCGTCGGTGGAGTTCGACGATGTGCGCTTCCGGTACCGCGCCGAACTTCCCGAGGTTCAGCACGGAGTCAGCTTCGTTATCCCGCCGGGCGGCATGACGGCCTTCGTCGGTCCGTCCGGCGCGGGCAAGACCACGGTGTTCTCCCTCATCGAACGGTTCTACGAGCCGGACTCTGGTGCGGTCATGGTGGACGGCATCGATACCCGCCAGTGGCCGCTCGGCGAGTTGCGCGCGGCGATCGGCTACGTCGAGCAGGACGCGCCGGTGCTGTCCGGCACGCTACGAGAGAACCTGACGTTCGGCGCTCCCGAGGCGACCGACGATGACCTGGCCGACGTCCTGCGCACCACCCGGCTCCACGACCTGACCGAGCGGCTGCCGGACCAGCTGGAGACCTTCGTCGGGCACCGCGGGATGCGGCTATCGGGCGGTGAGCGGCAGCGGATCGCCATCGCGCGAGCGCTGCTGAGACGACCGCGGCTGCTGCTGCTGGACGAGGCCACCTCCCAGCTCGACGCGATCAACGAGGCCGCGCTGCGCGAGACCGTCGCGGACGTGGCCGAGCTGATCACGGTGCTGGTGGTCGCGCACCGGCTGTCGACCGTCACCATGGCCGACCGGATCATCGTGATGGATGCCGGCCGTGTCCAGGCGACCGGGACACACAGCGAACTCGTCGCGGCCAACCCGCTGTACGCGGAGCTGGCCGCCACCCAGTTCCTGGCCACCAGCTGACACAATGGCGGGATGGCGACTCATGTGGCGCTGTTGCGCGGGGTGAACGTCGGCGGGCGAAAACTGGCGATGGCCGACCTTCGGGACATTGTCGCCGCACTCGGCCTTGACGATGTGTCGACTTATATTCAAAGCGGCAACGCGCTATTCAGCACGTCCCGTACCGATAGCCGGGAGCTGGCCGCCGAGATTGGGAAGGGGATCGCCGACCGTCTCGGGATGACCGTCGGCGTGATAGTGCTGTCCCGCGACGACCTCGCCGCCGTTATCAGCGCCAACCCGCGGCCCGCTGAGACCGACCCGAAACAACTGCACGCCGTCGTTATGGACAAATCACCCAACCCTGAACTGATGGCCCGCATCGCCGCTCTCCCGGCCGCGGGCAACGATTCTGTCCATAACGACGGGCGGATACTCTACCTGCACACGCCGGACGGCTACGGGCACAGCGACCTGGCACAACGGCTGCTGCGGCTGCTCAACTCCCCGAAATCGGACATCGTCGCCACCGCCCGGAACTGGTCGACGATCAACACCCTGTTCGACCGGCTGGACGCATGAGCGGGCGGGCGGTGCTCGTCACCGGCGGGTCACGGGGTATCGGTGCGGCGATCGCGCGGGCGTTCGCCGCGAACGGCGACCGGGTGGCGATCCACCACCGGGACAACGCGGGGCTCGCCTCCGACGTGCGGGATAGCCTCCCCGGCGACGGGCACGTCGTCGTGCAGGCGGATCTGGCCGATCCGGCGGCGGTCCGGCTGATGGTCGACGCCGCGGCGGCCGGGCTCGGCGGTCTGGACGTGCTGGTCAACAACGCGGGCGTCTACCAGGCGCATCCGGTGACCGAGGTCAGCTACGCCGACTGGCAGCAGGCCTGGCAGCAGACGCTGGACGTCAACCTGCTCGGACCGGCGAACGCGATCTGGTGCGCGGTCCGGCACATGATCCCGGCTGGCGGCGGCCGGATCGTGAACGTGTCATCGCGCGGCGCGTTCCGCGGCGAGCCGAGGAATCCGGCGTACGGCGCGAGCAAGGCCGGGCTGAACGCGCTCGGTCAGTCCCTCGCGATCCCGCTCGCCCAGCATGGCATCGCGGTCGCGACGGTGGCGCCCGGCTTCGTGGAGACCGATATGGCGGCCGACTTGCTGGCCAGCCCCGAAGGCGAGTCGATCAAGGCGCAGAGCCCGTTCAACCGGGTCGCCGCCCCCGAGGAGATCGCGTCGGCGGTGCTGTGGCTGGCCTCCCCCGAAGCCGAGTGGGCCAGCGGCGCCATCCTCGACCTCAACGGCGCGTCGTACCTGCGGTTATCCGACGGGCAGCACGAAGCCGACGTGCATGACGGAAACCTGGGCGGGCGTCACCTCGTAAAGCACCCGGTAACTGTCGAGACGCAGCCGCCGGAAGGGCGTGCTACCGAGCGCGGTGCTGGCCCGCGGCCATGGATCGCCCGCGAGCAGCGCTACCGCGCGTGATATACGCCGGGCGCCCTCGGGGTCAGCCGCACGCACCGAGCGGTACGCGGTCATCGCCCCAGGCAGCCAGACGACCGCGTGAGTCACGCACTATTTATGCTGCGTCAAGTGACGACATAAACACGTCATGCGGGACACTAGGCTCGTTTCGTGCCTTAATCGCCTCGCAGAGTTCGATGTCGCGCTCGTCGTGCTCGGCCGGAACTGGCTGCGCAGCATCCATGTGACGACATTACTGGCGGCCACCGACGTTCCGCTCACGACACGCCGAGGAAGGTTACGATGCGAGGGTGAATCATGTGCTCGCGAATCAGGTGCTCGCGCAGGTGAACATCGGCAGGCTCCGCGCCCCGCTGGACAGCTCCGAACTCGCCGATTTCGTCGCCGCCCTCGACCCGGTGAACGCGGCGGCCGACGACGCCCCCGGGTTTATCTGGCGGCTGCAGACCGAGGACGGCGACGCCACCGCCATCCAGGCCTTCCAGTGGGACGCTGACGGCAGCGCCGGTGTCCTGGTCAACATGTCCGTCTGGGAGTCGGTCGAAGCCCTCGCGGCGTACGCCTATTCGGAGACGCACCGCGCCGTGCTGCGCCGCAGGCGTGACTGGTTCGAGAAGATGACCGAGGCGCATCTCGCGCTGTGGTGGATCCCGCGCGGCACGGTGCCGACCACGGCGGACGCCGAGGCACGGGTACTGCATCTGCGCGAGCGTGGCCCCACGGCGCACGCGTTCACCCTGCGCGAGCCCTTCCCGGCTCCCGGCGCTTCCAGGGTGGCGGAGCCGCGCGAGGACTGGTTCTGCCCAGCGTGACCTAGCCGGCCGCTCCGCGGGCGGCGATCTCCGCGAGCTGCTCAGCTACCCAGCGGTGCACGTCGTGGGTGCGCACGTGCTTGGCCATGACGTCGAGCGCCGCGTACCGGTCCTGCGGCGAGAGCCGGAGCGCGTGCTCGATCCGGTAGGACAATCCCTCGACGTCGAACGGGTTGCACAGCACGGCCTGGGGCAGTTCGTCGGCCGCGCCGGTGAACTCGCTGAGGATGAGGGCGCCGCTGCCGCGCCGGGCCCGCTGCACGGTGAGGTACTCCTTGCAGACCAGGTTCATGCCGTCGATGAGCGGGGTGACCAGCAGGGTGTCCGCGAACGCGTAGTAGGCGGCCAGCTGCTGCTGGGACAACCCGCGGTAGAGGTAGTGCACCGGCACGTCGTTCCCTGGCTCGGTGAACACCCCGTTGATCCGGCCGATGTGCTGCTCGACGGTGGCGCGCAGCTGGCGGTATTCGCGCACGTTGTCCCGGCTGGGCACGGCGATCTGGAGGAACGCGAGCTTCGTCCGGAGCTCGGGGTTGCGTTCCAGCAGCATCTCCACCGCCAGCAGACGCTCGATGATTCCCTTGGTGTAGTCGAGCCGGTCGACACCGAGCAGCAGCGTTCGGCCGCGGAACTGCTCGGCCAGGCCCTCGATATCCTTCTCCGTCTTCTGATCGGTGGCGTACCGGGCGAATTCGGCGGCGTCGATGGAGATCGGCGCGGTGACGGTGGTCACCGTCCGGCCATCGGGCATGAAGACGCGGGAGCCGCGCACCTCCACGCCCGAGTCACCCAGCAGGCGAGCGCAGGAGCGGAGGAAGTTTCCCCGGTAGTTATCGGTGTGGAACGCGATCACGTCCGTCCCGAGCAGGCCGGACAGGATCTGGTCGCGCCAGGGCAGCCGGGCGTAGATGTCCGATGACGGCCACGGCACGTGCAAGAAGAACCCGATGGGCTGATCGGGCCGGTGGCTCCGGATCAGCTGCGGTACCAGCATCAGGTGGTAATCGTGTACCCACGCGATCGCGTCCCGCTGGTCGTCCAGGGCGCGCAGTGCCCGGTCCGCGAAGATCGCGTTGACGTCCTGGTACGTGAACCACCAGGGTCGCTCGAACCTGGGTTTCTCAATCGCGTTGTGCAGCAGCGGCCACATCGTGGCGTTGGCGAAGCCGTGGTAGTAGTTGCGGACCTGGGTCGAGGTCAGTCCGATCGGGACCAGCCCGACTCCGGAGTCCGGCAGCGTCGGCGGCATCCCCTTGGTACCGCCATCCCAGCCGACCCATGAGCCGGTGTGGGTAGACATCACCGGCCGCAGCGCCGTGACCAGGCCGCCCGGCGAGAGTTCCCAGCCGTTGTCTCCGTGCTGGACCGGCAGCCGGTTAGCGACCGCCACCACGGGTCTGTCATCACTGGGAGTGGCGTCCCCCTTGGTCCCACGCTGCACTTCTGTCCCCGATTTGCTCATCGCTATCAACCGTATCGTGTAGGAGTTTGGACTCTCTGGGAGCCCACTACCCCCGTAACCTGCGGTTACTCGGGTCCTACGGCTAGGCGAGAATCGTCCAGCTGTGCGGCGCGACCGTGAGCGCGTCGTCGGGAACCGCGCCACCCTTCGGGTCCGCGGTCTCGGTAACAGTCAGACCGTCGGCGGAAACCGGGAACCGGTAAGGCTTGTCGCCGACGTTCAGCAGGAGGAGCACCGAGGAGTCACCGGACGACGAGCGGATCGCGGCCGCCTGGTCGGTCAGGTGCTCGGCGGCGGACCGCGCGTTCACCAGCCACGGATGCCGCCGCCGGAAGCCGATCAGCCGCTGGTGCAGCCGGTAGACCGGCCAGCCATCGGGGGCGAGGCCGGACGGGGACGCGGGAAAGGCCGGGCGGATCTCGTCGTCCCCGCCTTCCCGGTCCTCCTTGATGCCGCGGAACGCCTGCTCATCCCCGTAGTAGATGCTCGGCACTCCCCCGGTGGTGAACAGCACGGCGAGCGCGTGCCCGAGGTGCCGCTCGTCAGTCAGCCGGCTGGCAAGCCGCGTCACGTCGTGGTTCCCGACGAACGTCTGTGGCAGGGTGCCGTCGGAGAACGCGTTGTGCCGGTCGAGTGCCCAGGCGAGCTCGAAGAAGTTCCGGTCGTTCAGCGAACTCCAGATCGCCTTCCACAGCTCGTATTGGGTCACCGAGTCGAGCCCGGCCTCGGTGGCGTACACGCCGTAGTCCCCGTGGATCATCTCGCCGAGAAACCACGCGTCGGGGTGCTCCTGCCGCACCACCGGCAGCACCTTGCTCCAGAACCCGGGATCCACCGCGTACGCGGCGTCCAGCCGCCACCCGCTGGCGCCTCGGTCGAGCCAGTAGTTCATCACGTCCGCGACATAGGCGGCGACCTCGGCGTCGTCGTGGTCCAGCGCCACCAGGTGCTGGTGCCCCTCGAACGTCGCCAGTTCCCCCGATGGCTCGCGCCGGAACCATTCCGGGTGAGAGAACGACCGCGCCACGTGGTTGAACACCCCGTCGAGCGTGATCCGCACGCCTTTGCTTTTCGCTGACTCGGCGAGCGCGACGAAGTCCGCCTCGTCACCGAGCCGCCGGTCGATCGCGAAATAATCGACCGTGTCGTAGCCATGCGTCTCTGAGGCGAACACCGGCCCGAGCAGCAGCCCGTTACAGCCGAGCTCGACCGCATAGTCCAGCCAGTCCTCGAGCTTGCTGAGCCGGTGCTGTACCGGGGTACCCAGGTCAAGCGCCGTCTTCTCCGCCCCCGTGAAGCCGAGCGGGTAGACGTGCCACCAGATGGAGTGATCGATCCACCGCGTCACCCGGGCCAGCGTACCCGGTGATCACCGGGCGGGCTCAGGCTTGCCGTTTAACCTTGAGGAATCCCGCGACGACCGGCCGTCCGGTCGGCACCTTGCCCGATATGCCCGAGCCTGCGGGGCCACCCGACGGCCCGGACTGGCCTGCCGGCAAGATAATGGAAACTAGCTGTCGCCGGCCGACGGCCCGTTTCCACTATCTTGTCTCGTTGCCGGGTGCCATGCTGCAGGCGCGGCCTGGCCGTCACGGGAGATTACCCGACGCCGGCCTGACACGCGGGTGTACAGGCAGCGTCACGGAAACCCTTATTCGTTACTCCCGGTTATAGATGCAGGTATCCCAGCCTGGCCGTTAGCAGCCTGCGGCGACGCACCGTGAACAGCCAGAGGTTAAACGGCAAGCTAGGTGCCGGGCAAAGAACCGCAGCGAGCTGTCGGCCTCGAATTCCGGCATCCGGTCCGCGTGCCTGCCGGGGTTGGCGTGCAGCGTCTTCTCGGCTGAGCCGAAGGCGTCGAACAGTGCCAGGCTGTGGGCTCGCGGCACGCGCTCATCATCCCACTGCACCAGGAACTCCACCGGGACGGTGATTCCGGCGGCCGCCTCGGCGCTTGCCAGGGCGCCGCCCAGGCCAAGCACCGCCGCGCGGACCCTGGGCTCCGCGGCGACGAACGGGACGCCGAGTCCGCAGCCCAAGGACACGCCCCAGTAGCCGACCGGGCCGGCGCCAAGGTGGTCCTGGAGCGCGTCCAGTACTGCCTGCCATTCCGGTACGGTCTGGCGAGCGACGAGCGCCTGGAAATCGGCGAGCAGCGGAGCGAGATCCTCCCCGTCTTTTACCCGAGCCGACATCCGGGTCGAGATCCGGTCGTACTCCTCGTCTTTGGGCCGGTCGCCATGACCGGGCACGTCGACCGCCGCCACCGCGAAGCCGCCCTCGGCAGCGAAACGTCGCGCGCGGGCCAGGATGCCGGGGGCCTTCTTGTGCAGCCCGCCGCCGTGTCCCATCAGGATCAGCGGACGAGTCCCGGTGACGCTCTCCGGGGTCCAGCTCTCCGGGGTCCATAGGACGCCGGGAATGTCCGCGAGGGAAAAGAGTTGTTCAAAGACGCCGCCAGACGACGTCTGGGAGGTGAAGCGCATAGCGTTTCGAGCCTTTCGGGATGCCTTCTGCGGGCGCTCCCTAAGGCATGCGATGGAGGGAGCCCCGACCTGTCATAGCGTTAATCGGTCTCACCTCCTCAGCTCGTAGCACTTGCGCTAAACCTACCACACAGGACCCATAGTGATTTGGGTCAACTCAATCAGCACGCCAACAATCAATGCCGCATTGCTTTAATGATCATTCGGTAATCATGTCTACGGAATAGAGCCAATCATGACCAGGATCGATCCGTTGCTCGCGCGTAATGAGCAGTTCGCCCGCGGCTACTCCCCCGTGCCGCTCGGCTTGCCCACGGCACGCCTGCTCGTCCTCAGTTGCCTCGACCACCGGGTCAATCCGTCAATCATCCTCGGACTCCAGCTTGGCGACGCCCCCGTCATCCGTAACGCTGGCGGTCGCGTCACGCCGGCGGTCATCGACGACATCGCTTACCTGGGCTTCCTCGCCGAGCAGCTACGCGGTGACCAGCTCTCGGACGACTCGCTCTTCGAGGTCGCGATCATCCACCACACCGAATGCGGAACGGGTTTCCTCGCCGACCCCGACTTCCGGCACCGGGCCGCCGAGGCGACCGGGCTCCAGGAGGCAGCGCTCGAAGCCTCCGCCGTCGCCGATCCGCAGGTCACCGTCCGCACCGACGTCGACCGGCTGCTCGCTTCCCCGCTGCTATCACCTAAGGTGAGCGTCTCCGGCCACGTCTATGACGTTGCTTCCGGGCGCGTAACAACAGTTATTGACGCCCGCTATCCCGGAAGATGATAAGCCTAATGCTGAT
>JBEKHI010000100.1:0-21838 GCA_050012355.1 Streptosporangiaceae bacterium
GCTGGTCATCTTCGCCTGCCTCGGCATCCTGCTGGCGATCCCCGACCTGCCCGCGGTGCTGGCCGGCAAGGACACTAACCCGATCGGGACGACCCTGGAGCACAGCTTCGGCTCGGCGGCCGGCCGGGTCCTGCTGGTCTTGCTGGTGATCGGCTTCACCTCCAGCATGATCGCGGTGCAGACCGCGGTCAGCCGGGCGATCTGGGCCAGCGCCAGGGACGGGGCGCTGCCCGGCGCGAAGGTCCTTGGCCGGCTCTCCGGCCGGGAGAACCTGCCCAGGTACGCGATCGTGCTGACCTTCATCGCGGCGGCCGTCCTGGTGCTGTTCGGCACGACCAAGGTGTTCGCCCTGCTGGTCTCGTTCGCCTCGTTCGGATTCATCCTGTCGTACTACATGCCGATCGTGGGGCTGGCCTACCGGCGCTGGTTCGGCAAGCGTGAGCTGTCGGCTGGCTGGGGAGAACGCTGGATCGGGGTGGTGACCGCGGTGGCGGTGGTGTGGCTCACCGCGGAGATCATCAACCTGGTCTGGCCGCGGGCAGCCACCAGCGACTGGTACCTGAACTGGGGCATCCTGATCATGACCGGTGCGCTCGGGGCGGTCGGGGCCCTGATCTGCTGGCGAGTCTTCCCCTCTCGGACGCCCGCGCCGACGCCGGCTGTGGAGGCGCAGTGACGCAGGTCGCGGTGATCACCGGCGCGGCCAGCGGCATCGGCGCCGCCTGCGCCCGGTTGCTGCGTGAAAGCGGCTGGTATACGGCGGGCATCGACCTCAACGACTCCGACACTGACCTTTCGGCAAAGACCGATGTCACCGACGGGCCGGCGGTCGCCGCGGCCGTGCGCGCCGCGGCGGACAGGTTCGGGCGCATCGATCTCGTCGTTACGGCGGCCGGCTACTACGAGGAGGGCATCGACGTGGCCGCCATCAGCCGCCAGCAGTGGGACCGGATGCTCGCGGTAATTCTGGGCGGCACCGCGAACACCTTCGCCGCCGCGCTGCCGCAGATGCTCAAGCAGGACCAGGGCTCCATCATCGCGATCTCCTCGGAGCTGGCGCTGGCCGGGAGCGCGACCGACCTGCACTACGTCGCGGCCAAGGGGGCGGTGCTCGGCCTGGTCAAGTCGCTGGCGGCCGAGGTCGCGGCCACCGGCATCCGGGTCAACGCGGTCGCGCCGGGTCCCACCGACACCCCGCTACTCGCGGCCGACTCGCTGTGGCGCGAGCCTGATTACCTGACAACCCTGCCGCTGGGCCGCCTGGTGACCCCCGACGAGGTCGCGCAGACCGTCCGCTACCTGGCCACCGAGGGATCCATGTACTGCGGTGAGGTCCTGTCACCGAACGCCGGGGCGGTGATCTGAGGTGCTGGCGCTGATCACCGGGGCCGCTCAGGGACTCGGCCGCGCGACTGCGCTGCGGCTGGCAGCCGACGGCCACCGGGTGGCGGTCAACGACATCGCCGACGACGGACGGCTCGGCCAGCTCGCGGCCGAAACCGGCGGGGTGGCGGTGCCGGGCGACATCGCCGATCCGGAAGTCCCGGCCGCGATCGTCGAGGTGCTGGGCACGGTGGACGTCCTGGTGGCGAACGCCGCCGCCATGGCGATGGGACCATTTACCGAAAGCTTCGGGCAAGCGCAGTGGTGGCGTCAGATCGACGTGAACCTGTCCGGGCATTTCCGGCTGATCCAGGCGGTGGTTCCCGGCATGCGGGCCCGCGGGCATGGCCGCATCGTCATCATCACCTCGGGCTGGGGGGTGATCGGCCATCCGGGTGCCACCGCCTACGCGGCGTCCAAGGCCGGGCTGATCGCCCTGACCAAGGGCCTCGGCCGGGAACTCGGCCCGGACGGCATCCTCACCAACGCGATCGCGCCCGGCTACATCGACACCGAGCAGCTTCAGGTCGACGCGGACGACGCGGGCATCTCGCTTGAACAGATGCGCCAGCGCTACCGGGACCTCATCCCGGTCGGCCGCCTGGCGACGACCGAGGACATCGCGGGCGCCGTCTCTTTCCTGGCCGGTCCCGGGTCGACCGGGTTCGTGGGCCAGATACTGCAACCCACCGGAGGAGTGACAAGAACCCGTGCCTGAAGACCCCGTAGGACCAGTCGAGGGAACGAAGGTACCGCGCTTCGCGGGCTCGGCGACGTTCGCCCGGATCCCCGAGATCGACCGGGTCACCGACTATGACGTGGCCGTGCTCGGCGTCCCGTTCGACAACGGCTCGTCGTACCGGCCGGGGGCGCGGTTCGGGCCGATGGCGGTCCGCCAGGCCTCCCGGCACCTGCGGCCTGGCCACCACGTCGAGCTGGATTGCGCGCCGTTTAGCACGATCCAGGTGGTCGACGCAGGGGACGTGGCCGTCACCCCGTTCTCGATTGACGAGGCGGTCGGGCAGATCCAGGCACACGCCGGAGATCTCGTCGGTGGCGGTCGGCGGGTCATCACCATCGGCGGGGACCACACGGTGGCGCTGCCCCTGCTGCGCTCGGTCGTGAGAGAGCACGGTCCGGTCGCGCTCGTCCACTTCGACGCGCACCTCGACACCTGGGACACCTACTTCAACGCGCCGGTCACGCATGGCACGATCTTCCGGCGCGCGTTCGAGGAGAACCTGCTGGTCGAGGATCACTCGATCCACGTCGGCATCCGCGGGCCGATCTACGACCACGCGGACCTCGCCGACGACAAGCGGTTCGGCTTCCGTACCATCCGGGCTTCCGACATCGATGACCTCGGCGTGAGCGGCGCTATCGGGGCGATCACCGAGCGGGTGGGGGACCTGCCCGTGTACCTGTCCCTGGACATCGACGTGCTCGATCCCGCGTTCGCTCCCGGTACCGGCACTCCGGAGTCAGGCGGCCTGACCAGCCGGGAACTGCTCCGCATCCTGCGCGGGCTGACCGGGATCAACCTGGCCGGAGCCGACGTCGTGGAGGTGGCGCCGGCCTACGACCACGCGGAGGTGACCGCGGTCGCCGCCGCTACGGTGATCTTCGACCTGATCACGCTGATGGCACGGTGATCCCTACCAGCGGTCGCGGTGGACTACCTCGTCAAACGGGCGACGGTCGGGGTTCCGGATCAGGGTGAGCGGCCGGTCGGCCGGATAGCCGAGCGGCAGCAGGTAGGCGCAGTACTTGTCCGCGGGGAACCCGAGCAGTTCGCGGGCCAGATCCTGGTCTCCGACGCCCGAGTGGCCGCTGCCGATGCCCAGCCCAGCGGCCGCGAGCGCCATGCTCATGAATGCCTGCCCCAGGTCAAAGAACACCCGGCCGATGTCCCGGGGCTCGCTGCCCTGGGAGTCCGGCAGTGGTGAGATCAGCGCGATCGTCGCTGCCGAATCCGCGACCGGACCGGCGCCGCGCCACACCTTGGACAGCTCGATCAGCCGATCGCGGTCGGTCACCACGATGAAGTCCCACGGCTGCCAGTTGCTAGCCGACGGCGACCGCCGGCCCGCTTCCAGGATCTCGTTGAGGTGGTCCTCGGCGATCGGCTTGTCCTCGAACGACCGCACGTTCCGCCGTGACCGTATCGCTTCCCAGGTCTGCATGCCAGAAAGCCTAACAACCGCGACATCCCGCGACCCCAGCGATGGGCCATCGATAGCGCCAGAGCCCCAGCGATGGCCCATCGACGGCAGTGTAGAAGACCCCGCGCCCGGCGAGATGCCCCCTTTGTGGCTTTTGTCCTCGGCGTGGCGGCGTGGTCGTCGCCGGGGGCGGGCTTCGTTGCTGGTTGGTGTGACAGTAACCAGACTCTTACCTGGTGAGTGCGGCACCAACCAGCGAAAACACCGCTAGGCGGGGGCTAGCCAGAGGGCGGCTAGCGGGGGTACGGAGAGTACGGCCGAGGCGGGCTGGCCGTGCCACGGAACCTCCGACGCCGTGACGAGGCCCAGGTTGCCCACGCCGCTGCCGCCGTAGCCCACGGCGTCGGTGTTGAGCACTTCGCGCCACGGACCGGGGGACGGCAGGCCGAGCCGGAACGACTCGTGCGGTACGGCGGAGAAGTTGACCACGCAGGCCAGGACCGAGCCGTCGCTGCCGTGCCGCAGGAAGGACAGCGTGTTGCCCGGCGCGTCGTTGGCGTCGATCCAGGAGAAACCAGCGGGAACCGAGTCCTGCGTCCACAAGGCGGGCGAGGAACGATACGCCCGGTTAAGGTCGCCTACCAGCCGCTGCACCCCGGAATGCACGTCGAAGTCCAGCACCCACCAGTCGAGCCCCTGGTCAGCTGACCACTCGTTGCCCTGGCCGAACTCAGATCCCATGAACAGCAGCTGCTTGCCCGGGTGCGCCCACATGTAACCGAACAGCGCCCGCAGCCCCGCGAACCGCCGCCACTCGTCGCCGGGCATCTTGCCGATCAGCGACCCCTTGCCGTGTACCACCTCATCGTGGGACAGCGGCAGGATGTAGTTCTCCGAGAACGCGTAGATCAGCGAGAACGTGATCTCGTTGTGGTGGTACTGCCGGTAGATCGGGTCCAGCCGGAAATAGGACAGCGTGTCGTTCATCCAGCCCATGTTCCACTTGAACCCGAACCCGAGTCCCCCCAGGTGCACCGGCCGGGTCACCCCTGGCCACGCGGTGGACTCCTCGGCCACCATCATGATCCCTGGTATCCGGCGGTAGCAGACCGAGTTGACCTCCTGCACGAACGAGATCGCGTCCAGGTTCTCCCGGCCGCCGTAGATGTTGGGCACCCATTCGCCGGCCTTACGGGAGTAGTCCAGGTAGAGCATCGACGCCACCGCGTCCACCCGCAGCCCGTCCACGTGAAATTCCTCGAGCCAGTAGACCGCGTTGGCCACCAGGAAGTTCCGCACCTCGGGCCGCCCGTAGTTGAACACCAGGGTGCCCCAGTCCGGGTGCGCGCCCAGCCGCGGGTCCTCGTGCTCGTAGAGCGCGGTCCCGTCGAACCTGGCCAGCGCCCACTCATCGCGCGGGAAGTGCCCGGGCACCCAGTCGACCAGGACCCCGATCCCGGCCTGGTGCAGCGAGTCCACTAGGAACCGGAACTCGTCGGGGTTGCCGAAACGCGATGTCGGCGCGTAGTACGACGTGACCTGGTAACCCCAGGATGGCGCGTAGGGGTGCTCCATCACCGGCAGGAACTCGACGTGCGTGAATCCCAGCTCGGTCACGTACTCGGTGAGCTGGACCGCCAGCTCACGGTACGACAGCCCCGGCCGCCACGAGCCCAGGTGGACCTCATAGACCGACAGCGGCTCCGTGACCGGCTGGCTAGCGCCGCGCGCCTCGATCCAGTCGCCGTCCTCCCAGGAGTATCCCGAGGTAAAGACCACCGACGCGGTAGCCGGCGGGTGCTCGGCGTAGACGGCCAGCGGATCGGCGTGCCCACGCCACACCCCGTCAGGACCGCAGATCGAGAACTTGTACTTCGCCCCGTCGCCGACGCCGGGCACGAACAGCTCCCAGACCCCGGCACCGCCGAGCGAGCGCATCGGGAACGCGGTCCCGTCCCAGTAGTTGAAGTCGCCGGTCAGCCGCACGCCGCGCGCGTTCGGCGCCCAGACCGCGAACGCCGTCCCCGAGCCTCGTGTATGCGCCCCCAGCACCCGCCACAGCTCCTCGTGGCGCCCCTCGCCGATCAGGTGCAGGTCCAGCTCGCCGACCGTCGGAAGATGCCGGTACGGGTCGTCCGCCTCGGTTACGTTCTCGCCGTACTTCGCGGCAATTCGATAGTCCATAACGTCGGTGTCGAGGTCTTTCAGCGTCACCTCGAACACGCCCTGGTGGACGTGGGCCATCGGGTGCCTGCTCCCGTCGGGCAGGACCACCTCGACGGAGTCGGCGAGCGGCCGCAACGCGCGGATGAGGATGGTGTCCCCGTCGCGGTGGGCGCCCAGGATGGAGTGCGGGTCGTGGTGCTGTCCGGCGACGAGCCGATCGATCTCGCCGGTGGTTACGTCATCAGTCATCAGAAGTCTGCTAGCGAGTCGAGGGGGATGGATAGCCAGGACGGGCGGTGCCTGGCCTCGTACATGACCTCGTAGACGGCCTTGTCGAGCTGGAGGGCGCGCAGCAGGACCTCGTTGGCGTACGGGTCGAGCCCGCCCGCCTCGGCGTACCCGTGGCAGAACGCGGCGGCGTTGCGCCGCACCCAGTCCCGTGCGACCGGCAGCAGCCGCTCCCGCTCGGGGTGGGTGAGCAGCTGGTGCCGGGCGGCGTAGTCGTAGGACCGCAGCATGCCCGCCACGTCGCGCAGCGGGGAGGACCTGGCCCGCCGCTGGGCGAGCGGTGTGGCGGGCTCGCCCTCGAAGTCCAGCACCACCCAGCCGGTCTCGGTGCGCAGCACCTGGCCCAGGTGGTAGTCGCCGTGCACCCGCTGTACCGGGAACGGGCCCTTGAGCTTGGCGACCGAGGAGTAAGCGTCGCCGATCATGTCCGAGTACCTGGTCAGTTCTGGCACCTGGGCGGTGGCCAGGTCCAGCTTGCGGAACATCTGCTCGGTCAGTTCGCTTATCGCGTCCGACGGGAGCTCGTCGGTGCCGAACGCCCCCGCCAGGTCGCGGTGCACGCTGGCGGTCGCCGTGCCGAGCCGGTGCGACTCGGGCGCGAAGTCACCGCCGGCCTCGCCCGCCCGCGAACCGAAATCGGACGTCGACTGGGTGGCGTACAGGTCCCGCACGCTGGTGGCGGCCAGCGACCAGCCGTCGGTGGCCAGCCTCAGGTACCTGGACAGGATCCCCAGGATGGTGGGCACGCCCTCCATCACGATCGAGGCCCAGCCGAGCGGCTCGGCGATGTGCGGCGACCCGAGGTTGGCCAGCGCGCTGGTGACCTCCAGGTCCGGGTTCGGACCTGGAGACAGCCGCCGGAACACTTTGAGTATCGACTCATCGCCGAACACCAGGCTGGTGTTCGACTGCTCGGTAGTGATCACCAGGCTGTCCAGGCCGGTCTCGAACTCGGCCGTCGGCAGCTTGTGAAAGCTCAGCGTGCCCTCGGTCGCGTCGGTCGCGATCATCGCGAGCAGCGGCTTGGTGAGGTCGGCGTCGTGCAGCGCGTCGTAGCCGATGCGCATCGCATTCGCCTCCCCCATCCCCTTCATCTGCCCGATCCTGGAGTGCCTGAGCCGGGGAGGGAGCTTGCTCCGCAACCCGAGGAACACCTGGTAGTAGTCCACGGTGGTGCCATGAGACACGGTCACGATCAGATGCCGCAGCTCTGGGTCACCCGAAATGATCTGCGTGTTCGCGACTATGGCCAGGTCACGCAGGCTGCGGCCCTTGCCCGCGAACCAGCGCTGCCTGACCAGCCACGTCGCTAGTGTTTCCTCGACTGCCATTGCCCTCTCACCGGGATCGCTCAACGTTCAATGTCCTCCCTCGGAGGAGGCAGCTGAAACCAGTAGAAGCCATGTCCGGGAAGAGTGAGCAAGTAGGGCAATTCCCCGATAGGCGGAAAAACCACCCCACCCATGCACTCAACTGGGGTAACGCCGATGAAGCGGCGCAAGTCAAGTTCGACCGGCTGGGGGAATCGTGAGAGGTTATTCACACACAGGATCCGGTCGCTCGGGTCCTGGCCGGTGGTCTCTGAGTACACTTCATCCTCATGCTCGCGGACGAACGCCAGCACGCTCGGGTTGGACGAGGTGAGCTCCTCGTAGGCGCCCAGGCCGAAGACCGCGTGCCGCTTGCGGATCTCGATCATCCGCCGGGTCCACTGCAGCAGCGAGCCCGGGCTGCGCTGCTGGGCCTCGACGTTGAGCGACTGGAACCCGTAGATCGGGTCCATGACCGGCGGCAGGTAGAGCCGCTGCGGGTCGGCGCTGGAGAAGCCGCCATTGCGGTCGGGGGTCCACTGCATCGGGGTACGCACCCCGTCGCGGTCACCGAGCCAGATGTTGTCGCCCATCCCGATCTCGTCTCCGTAGTACATGACCGGAGAGCCGGGCAGCGACAGCAGCAGCGCGGTGAACAGCTCGAGCTGGTTGCCGTCGTTGTCGAGCAGCGGGGCGAGCCGCCGCCGGATGCCGATGTTGGCCTTCATCCGCGGATCCTTGGCGTACTCCGCGTACATGTAGTCCCGCTCCTCGTCGGTGACCATCTCCAGGGTCAGCTCGTCGTGGTTGCGCAGGAAGATGCCCCACTGGCAGCCGGCCGGGATCTTCGGCGTCTGAGCGAGGATCTCCGAGATCGGGTAGCGCTGCTCGCGCCGGACCGACATGAAGATCCGCGGCATCAGCGGGAAGTGGAACGCCATGTGGCATTCGTTGCCGCCGGTCTCCGGGTCGCCGAAGTACTGCACCACGTCGGCGGGCCACTGGTTGGCCTCGGCGAGCAGCACCCGGTCCGGGTAGAGCTTGTCGATCTCGGCCCGGATCCGCTTCAGGTACTCGTGGGTCTCCTTGAGGTTCTCGCAGTTGGTGCCCTCGCGCTCGTACAGGTACGGCACGGCGTCCAGCCGGAACCCGTCGATGCCCAAGTCGAGCCAGAACCTGAGCACCTCGATCATGGCACTCTGGACCTGCGGGTTCTCGAAGTTCAGGTCGGGCTGGTGCGAGAAGAACCGGTGCCAGTAGTACTGCTCGCGAACCGGGTCCCAGGTCCAGTTGGAGGTCTCGGTGTCGACGAAGATGATCCGCGCGTCCGGGTACTTGTCCGGTTCGTCGGACCACACGTAGAAGTCACCGAACGGCCCGTCCGGGTCCGACCGGCTGGCCTGGAACCAGGGGTGGGCGTCGCTGGTGTGGTTCATTACCAGGTCGGCGATGACCCTGATGCCGCGCTTGTGGGATTCCTCCACAAGTTCCACGAAGTCCCCGATATTGCCATATTCCGGGAGAACCTTCATATAGTCGGCAATGTCGTATCCGCCATCGCGGAGCGGGGAATCGTAGATGGGCAGCAACCAGATACAGTCGATGCCCAGCCATTGCAGGTAATCGAGGCGGGAGGTTAGCCCGCGCAGATCCCCGGTGCCGTCGCCGTTTGAGTCGGCGAACCCGCGGATCAGGACTTCGTAGAAAACGGCGCGCTTGTACCACTCGGGGTCGCGCGGCTTCTCTAGTGAATCCGGTACTGGCTCGGTGAGCGCGAGGTGGAGCTCTGTCACGCTGGTGTCTCCTGGGAGTGCAAAGGAGGGGGCCGGGGAGGTGGGCGGGGCTTTAGGGAGAGACGGTGAAAACATGCGCTGACCGTACCGACGGGTCAAGGCGCACATAGCTGGCCTGCCCCCACCGGTAGGACTCACTCCCATGGTGGTCGGCGGTGTTGAGCTCATCTGTCACGGTGAACTCCGCACCCCACTCCATGCCCAGCGCGGGCATGTCAAGCCAGACCGTGGCCTCTCGTGCCTGATACGGGTCAAGATTCACTACTACCAGGACGGTGTCACCACCTGGTTCACGCTTTGAGAAGCAGATCAGCTCAGGCTGATCAGCGTGATGGAACCGTAGATTACGCAACCAGTGCAACGCGGGGTGGGATTTGCGGATTCTGTTGAGACTTGTGATGAGTGGTGAGATACCGACGCCGTCGCGTTCCGCCGCGTCCCAGTCACGCGGGCGGTACTGATATTTCTCGGAATCGAGATATTCCTCGCTGCCGGGTCGTAGCGGCGTGTTCTCACACAGTTCATAACCGGAGTAAATTCCCCAGCTGGGGGAGAGCATTGCCGCCAGCACCGCCCGGATGCGGAACGCGCCGGGCCCGCCGTGCTGCAGGTACTCGGTGAGGATGTCCGGGGTGTTGGCGAAGAAGTTGGGCCGCATGTAAGCGGCGGCCGGACCGGACAGCTCCCGCAGGTACTCGGTCAGCTCGTCCTTGCCGTTACGCCAGGTGAAGTAGGTGTAGGACTGGTGGAAGCCCACCATCCCCAGCGCCGCCATCACGGCGGGCTTGGTGAACGCCTCGGCCAGGAAGATCACGTCCGGGTCGGTCCGCCTGATATCCGCGAGCAGCCGGTCCCAGAACCTGACCGGCTTGGTGTGCGGGTTGTCCACCCGGAAGATCCGGACTCCGTGGCTCATCCACAGCCGGACGATCCTGTTCACTTCCGCGTAGATGCCCTCGGGGTCGTTGTCGAAGTTGACCGGGTAGATGTCCTGGTACTTCTTCGGCGGGTTCTCCGCGTAGGCGATCGAGCCGTCCGCCCGGCTGGTGAACCATTCCGGATGCTCGCGCACCCACGGGTGGTCAGGCGAGCACTGCAGCGCCAGGTCGATCGCGATCTCCATGCCGAGGTCACGGGCCTGCCCGACGAACGCGTCGAAGTCGGCGAACGTCCCGAGGTCGGGATGGATCGCGTCGTGACCGCCCTCGGCCGAGCCGATCGCCCAGGGCGACCCTGGGTCGCCCGCGTGAGCCGCCAGCGTGTTGTTCCGGCCCTTGCGATGGGTGAAACCGATCGGGTGCACCGGAGGGAGGTACACAACGTCGAATCCCATGTCAGCGATCGCCGACAGCCGTTTGGTGGCCGTGCGGAACGTGCCCGACACCGGCTCGCGGCGGCCCATCGGGTCGTATTGCACGCCCTCGGAACGCGGGAAGAACTCGTACCACGACCCGAAGAGCGCGCGCTGCCGGTCGGCCCGCACCGGCATCCGGGCCGACCTGGTGACCAGCTCGCGGAGCGGATAGACGGCGAGGATCTCGTCGATCTCGGGATGGAGAGCGTCGTTAAGCCGATCATTTGGTGCTACGGACCTATCGCGCAGACGGCGGGAAAGCTGGCTGAGGGCGTACCGCGACCGGGCGGGCGCGGTCGCGCCCGGCGGGACCGGGACGGTGCGGGCGGCGCGGGCGAACAGCAGCGAGCCCTCGGCGAGCATCAGCTCGGTGTCCTGGCCACGCGGGATCTTGATCGCGGCGGCGTGCCTCCAGCTGGCGATCGGGTCGCTCCACGACTCGACGTGGAAGTGCCACAGGCCCTCGGCGGAGCCCAGGGTCACCTCGGCCGCGTACCGGTCGGTGCCCGGTGTCACCTCGCGCATCAGGACCCGCGGCCGCGGCGAGCCGTCGGGGTCATGCAGCACCACCGCGGCGCCCAGGCTGCCGTGGCCTTCTCTGATGACGGTCGCGCTGACCTCGAATGTCTCGCCGACGACGGCCTTGACGGCGCGGCGCCCGCTCTCAACTGCCGGTTCGATGCCGAGGATGGGGATGCGACCGATCACGGGGTCACCGTACCCAGTGAGATGTGTCGCACGCGAGCCGGCCCGGTAACAGTTGTTTTTCCCGGCTAACCTCCCGGCGTAAAGAGGCCCTATCACTCGCCACGACCCACTAGGGTCACTCTGCGTGAGAGCAATTCGCCGATTCACCGTCCGCGTCACTCTGCCTGGGCCGCTAGCGCCGTTGCACGACCTGATGCTGAACTTGCGCTGGTCCTGGCACCCGCCGACGGTTGCGTTGCTGCGATCCATTGATCCCGCCGCGTGGGAAGCCTCCGGTGGCGACCCGGTAGCGATGCTCAGCTCGCTGCGCCCCGGTCAGCTCGCCGCGCTTGCCTCGAACCCGGATTTCTTGCAGCGCCTTGAGGAAACGCAACGCGACCTCCGTGAGTACCAGACCGGGCCGCGCTGGTACCAGAGCTCGGGTTCTAGTGAGCCATCCGCCATCGCGTACTTCTCGCCCGAGTACGGGATCACCGCGGTGCTGCCGCAGTACTCGGGCGGCCTCGGCATCCTGGCCGGCGATCACCTGAAGTCCGCCAGCGACCTTGGCGTTCCGGTGGTCGGGGTGGGCCTGCTGTACCGGCACGGGTACTTCACCCAGGCGCTGTCCGCCGACGGCTGGCAGACCGAGCGCTATCCGGCCGACGACCCGAATGGCCTGCCGCTGTCCCAGCTGCGGGATTCCGCCGGGCTCCCGGTCCGGGTGTCGGTGACGCTGGCGGAGGGCCGCAAGCTGTCCGCCCAGGTGTGGCTGGCTCAGGTGGGCAGGGTTCCGCTGCTGCTGCTCGACTCTTACGTCGAGGAGAACGAGCCCGCGCTGTACGAGGTCACCGACCGGCTGTACGGCGGCGGCAGCGAGCACCGGCTGCGGCAGGAACTGCTGCTCGGGGTGGGCGGGGTCCGCGCGGTGCGCGCGTTCTGCTCGCTGACCGGGCACCCGGTCCCGGAGGTCTTCCACACCAACGAGGGGCACGCGGGCTTTCTCGGGCTGGAGCGGATCCGTGAGTACATCGCGGACGGCCTGTCGTTCGACGAGGCGCTGGAGTCCTGCCGGGCGGGCACCGTGTTCACCACCCACACCCCGGTGCCCGCTGGCATCGACCGGTTCCCGCGTGACCTGGTGGAACGCTACTTCGCCGATGACCAGTCGCTGCCGATCGACCGGGTGCTCGGGCTCGGCGCCGAGACCTACCCCGGCGGCGACCCGCACGTGTTCAACATGGCCGTGATGGGCATGCGGCTGGCCCAGCGGGTCAACGGCGTGTCGTTGCTGCACGGCCAGGTCAGCCGGGAGATGTTCGCTGGCCTGTGGCCAGGATTCGACACCAGCGAGGTGCCGATCGGCTCGATCACCAACGGCGTGCATACCCCGACCTGGGTCGCGCCGGAGATGCTGACGCTCGGCGAGCCCGCGTCCGCGCCCGCCGCCACGCTGTGGACGGCGCGGGCCGCGCTGCGCGGCAGGCTGGTGACGGAGACCCGGCGGCGGCTGCGTGCCTCCTGGCGCGCTCGTGGCGCCTCGGAGGCCGAGCTCACCTGGACCGACGAGGTGCTCGACCCGGACGTGCTGACAATCGGCTTCGCCCGCCGCGTCCCGTCTTACAAGCGGCTGACGCTGATGCTGAACGACCCGGCCCGGCTGGCCGGGCTGCTGCTCGATCCCGAGCGTCCGATCCAGATCGTGGTGGCGGGCAAGGCGCACCCGGCCGATGAGGGCGGTAAGCGGCTGATCCAGCAGATGGTCAACTTCACCGATTCGGCCGACGTCCGGCGCCGCATCGTGTTCCTGCCCGACTACGACATGGCGATGGCGCACTACCTGGTGCAGGGCTGTGACGTCTGGCTGAACAACCCGCTGCGGCCACTGGAGGCCTGCGGCACCTCCGGCATGAAGGCCGCGCTGAACGGCGGGCTCAACGTCTCCGTGCGGGACGGCTGGTGGGACGAGTGGTACGACGGCGCGAACGGCTGGGAGATCCCGACCGCGGACGGGGTCGCCGATCCTGACCGGCGCGATGGGCTGGAGGCGTCCGCCCTCTATGACCTGCTGGACAAGTCGGTGGCCCCGCTGTTCTACGACCGGAGCCCCGACGGGGTGCCAGCCGGCTGGACGGAGATGATCAGGCACACCCTGCTGTCCCTCGGCCCCAAGGTGCAGGCCGAGCGGATGGTCAGGGACTACGTGTCGGCCCTGTACACCCCGGCGGCTTCCTCGTCGCGCGCGCTGGCCGCTTCCGGATACTCGGGGGCCCGCGAGCTGGCGGCGTGGAAGGGCCGCGTCCGGGATGCGTGGCCGGACGTGCGGATCGAGCACATGGAGGCCGACGGCGGTGAGCCGGCGCTCGGCTCGGCACTGCAGGTCCGGGTCACCGTTTCGCTGGCTGGCCTGTCCGCGAATGACGTGGCCGTCGAGGTGGTGTTCGGCCGCCCAGGTGACGACGACGAGATCGTCGCGCCGTCCTTCGCCGAGCTGGCCGCCGACCCGTCTGATGGCGGTCTGGTACGGTTCACCGGCTCGGTCGAGCTGGGTCAGCCAGGGCCGTTCGGCTACACGGTGCGAGTCCTGCCCCGGCACGCCCTGCTCGCGTCCCGAGCCGAGATGGGCCTGGTCACCTACCCGGACGCCCCCGCCCCCATGACCAACGGCGACCTCCGCTGATTTTTGCTGGTCGGTGCGGCCCTGCCCCTACTCTTTGCTGGGCAGGGCCGCACTCACCAGAATCGGGCGCAGTTAGAGTGAGGGTGTGATGGGTGAGTTTGTCCGTGTAGAGCGCGACGGGGCGGTCGCGACGATCCGGCTGGACCGGCCGCCGATGAACGCGCTGAACGCGCAGGTGCAGGGCGAGATCGCGGACGCGGCTCGTGAGGTGAGCGACGACGGCGAGATCCGCGCCGTCATTCTGTACGGCGGCGAGAAGGTGTTCGCGGCTGGCGCCGACATCAAGGAGATGGCCGGGCTCGGGTACGCCGAGATGGCCGAACGGGCCGGGCGGCTGCAAGCCGCGCTCACCTTGGTCGCGCGGATTCCCAAGCCGGTGGTCGCGGCGATCACCGGGTACGCGCTTGGCGGCGGGCTGGAAGTGGCGCTCACCGCGGACTTCCGGGTGGTCGGCGAGAACGCGAAGGTCGGGCAGCCGGAAATCCTGCTCGGGCTGATCCCCGGGGCGGGCGGGACCCAGCGGCTGCCGCGGCTGATCGGTCCCGCGCGGGCCAAGGACATCGTCTACACCGGACGGTTCGTCGGGGCGCCGGAGGCGCTGGCGATCGGGCTGGCCGACCGGATCGCGCCGGATGGCGCGGTGTACGAGGCAGCCCGCGAGCTGGTCGACCGGTACACGGCCGGGCCGGCGCTGGCGCTGCGCGCCGCCAAACAGGCGATCGACGCCGGGCTCGAGGTCGACCTGGATTCGGGCCTCGAGGTGGAGCGGCTGCACTTCTCGGCGCTGTTCGCCACCGAGGACGCGCACACCGGAATGCAGAGCTTCACGGAAAACGGCCCCGGCAAGGCGAAGTTCCAGGGCCGCTAGGGTTCGTTCCCCGGCCGCCGAGGATCATGGTTGGTGTCGCATTAACCAGCCTCTTTGCTGGTTGGTGCGACACCGACCAGCAAAACTAGGCCCAGCGAGCGACGGCGACGCCTCCGGCGGGACCGGACTGTGACGCTGCCGGATTCCGCGGGTGCCCAGCATCCGCTACCGTAGGCGTTGCGATGACATTGCAGCCGGAGGATCCGCTCTCTCTCGATATGGTGACGGCGGCGTTGCGCGCGGACAGCGCCGACGTCGCGATCTACGCTCGCGTGCTCGCGGGCTCGCTCTCCCAGGCGCTTCCCGACGGCTGGGTGGTCGTCGAGCGGGAACGCTCGATGTCCGACCGGATGCACGGGCGGCCCGGTGAGGTGAGCAAGGTCGTGGTACGAGTTGGTGACAATCTGATGACACTGTCGGTCCGCGGCGGCCGGCCGGTCGCCGAAGTGTGCCGCGAGGTACGCGGAGTCGTCCTGTCCAGGGAAAACGTGCCGCTGCAAGAGTGGGCCGGGCGGCTGGCGAGCGAACTGGTGCGGCACGCCGAGGACAACGCGCAGGCGGCTGAGGCGCTGCGTCGGCTGGTCACGGGCACTTAACCTACTGTCAGGTTTGGGATGAAGCGGGCGCGCCCACGGATTCCTCTCGTACTCTGGAAGCACGATGCCTGTACAGGACAGCCTCCCGGGCAAGCTGGGACCGTACCGTATCTTGCAGAAGATCGGTGCGGGCGGTATGGGCGTGGTGTACCTCGCCCGTGACGCTGAAGGACGTAGCGTCGCGATCAAGGCTCTGGGACCCGCGGTCACTTCCGACCCGAACGCTCGCCGCCGCCTGCTGCGTGAAGTCGAGACCATGCGCCGGGTCCGCTCGCCATACGTGGCCGAGATCGTGGACGCCGACGTGGCCGCTGACTCGCCGTACATCGTCACTCGCTATGTCCCGGGACGGACGCTCGAAGAGGTCGTCAGGGACTCTGGCCCGCTGTCCGGGCGGGAACTGGCTGGGTTCGCCGCCGGCCTCGCTGAGGCCCTGACGGCGATCCACGCGGCCGGTGTGGTGCACCGCGACCTCAAGCCCGGCAATGTGATGATCGTGGACGGCCGCCCGGTGGTGATCGACTTCGGCATCGCGCACCTAGGCGACGCCACCAGGCTCACCCAGACCGGAATGGTGATGGGTACCCCCGGCTACCTGGCCCCGGAGGTCATCGAGGGGCAGCCGAGCAGCGGCGCTTCCGACGTGCACTCCTGGGGCGGCACCGTAGCGTACGCCGCGCTCGGCAAGTCCCCCTACGGGGTCGGCACCTACCAGACGATTTTCTACCGGGTAGTCACCGGGAAGCCCGACCTCTCGGGTATTCCGCAGCCGCTCGGGTCCATGGTGGCCGCGGCGCTCGCGGTCAACCCGGCTGACCGCCCGCCGCCCACCTGGCTCGCGGGCCAGTGCGCCGCGCTGGCCAATGGCGTCATCCCGAACGGTGTGCCGCTGCACCGTGGCACGGCGACCATGAACGGCGCCGGCCCGAACGGCACCTTGCTGGCCCCGGCGGCTGGCAGCACCCTGCTCGGCCCGCGCTATACCCCGGGGCCACCGTCGCCGAGAGAAGCGGCGCGCGACGTCGCCGACCTGCTGCCGCCCGCCTCGCAGCGCGGGGGCGTCCTCGCCGATCCGCGGGCAGGCTCCAACCCGCGGGCAGGCACCGCGCTGCTGGACCGCGATCGCGAGGGAGCGCGCGACACCGACTCGGACCGCCCCGATTCCTTCGGGCCGGTCATCGGGGCCATCGTGGTCATCGCGGTGGCGCTGAGCGTCCTGCTGCCCGTCGCCGGGACGATCCTCGCGCTCGTGGTGATCACCTTGCTCCGGGCGGCCGACTACGCGAGCAGTGCCCTGGTACTGCGCCGCTCTTCGCGCGGCGTACGTCCGTCGGACGTCATCGTCATGGTCGTCTCGGCACCGTGGACAATGGTCCGCGCGCTGCTCACCACGGTCATGCTCGCGCCGATCGCGTTCTTCGTAGGGGTGGCCGCCGCCATCGCCTCGGTCATCGTGCTGCGGACCCACACGCTCGCCGGAGCGGGCGCGTGGGCCGCGGGCGCGGTTGTCGCCATGTACTGCGCGGGCCCCGGATCCAAGCGCCCGCGTCGTCAGCTCGGCCGCGTCGTCGGCACCATGGTCAGGAGCAAGGGCGTGTTCACGGTGGCGGTCATCGCCACCTGGGCGCTCGCCGCCGCCGTGGTCCTGCAGGCGACCTCTCAGCCGCCGCTGTACTGGCCCGCCGACACCGTGATGATGCCGCACATCCCGTCACTCGGGACCGAACTGACCCACGTCGTGCACTCCATCTTCAAGAACACCTCGAGCTTCGTCCCGCACGTCAACGTCCCCCGGTTCCGGATGGGCACGTTCCGGGTCCCGTAGGCCGCGCCCCGCTGCCCGTGGGCCCGCTGCCGCGCCCCGCTCCGTGGGCCGCCAGCGATGGCCCATCGAAGGCGTTGTGGCGCCTTCGATGGCCCATCGCTGGGGTGGGGATGCTACTGGCGGGGTCCGGGGACGGCGCCCGTTACCCGGTAACTTCGCGGCCCAGGCTAAGCCGCCGTTGCCGCGCGCCAGGTTGGCGGCGGCGGAGACGGGCGGCGGCTCGAAGGGCCGGACGAGACCGAGGGCGATGACCTCGTTGGCCAGTCTGGTCCGGCGATTCGGTCCCTCGGGAATGTGGAACTTCTGGTACAGCCGGAGCAGGTGCTGCTTGATCGCTGCCTCGGTCACCACTAGTTCCACCGCGATCTCCCGCGCGGTCGCGGGAAGTACGAACGCCTCATCGGAGAGTGCGGGCTTGCATAGCGCGCTCAGCACATCAAGTTCGCGGCGGGTCAGTTCGGGCGCCGCCGGACGCCTCGATTGCTCATCCGGAGGAAGCTCCTCCACAGTTAGTCCCCCCACGCGGCACCGGACGGCGCCGAAAGTAATCACGTCGCCGTCGTCTAGCACCCGGCGGCCGACAGGACGGCCGTTTACCCGGGTACCGTGCCGTGATAAACCGAGGTCCGCCACGTACAAGTAAGGTCCGCGGCGAACGAGCTCGGCGTGCAGCCGTGACACGCTCGGGTCGTCAATCCGGATATCCGCCGCCCGACCGCGGCCGACCGTCGTTACCTCGCGCTCAAGCGAAATGACGGCACCGGTGTCCTCAACGCGAATGTAGGGGGTGTCCACCGAGAGCTCTCCCGTCCTATCGAAGTCGTGACGCATGTCTCACTTCTTGGTTACCCCCGACGCTGTTGTTCCTACCGTGGAAATGTACACGGGTAAACTCCGGAAACGGGACCAAGGAGCAGCATTGACCGAGAACCGGCACCGCGCCCAGCGCGAGTTGCGGGCAGGGTTCGTCTACCCGTCGCTGCTGGTATGTGTCGTGGCCGCCATGGGCCTGATGTGGTATTCGCCACGCGACGTGCGATGGGGGGCAGCGCTGGTAGGGGCTGGGATGCTGCTCACAGCGCTGATCAGGCTGGTGCTGCCGGCTTCGGCGGCGGGGATGCTCGCGACCAGGCGGCGGTGTATGGACGCGGCCACGCTCGCGGCGTTCGGGCTCGGGACGCTCGTCGTGGGACTGCTGGTCCCGCCTCCGGTCTAAGGCGGCCACCAGCACCGGGACGCGGCGCCGCCCATGACGCGATATCTTGATATCGAGCAAAATTACCGAACTGACACAGCGGAGCAGCCGTGACCGATTCGACGATTATCTACACGTACACCGATGAGGCGCCGCTGCTGGCGACGTATTCGTTCCTGCCGATCATCGAGGCATATGCGGCCAAGGCCGGCGTCGCGATCGACACGCGCGACATCTCGCTGGCCGGGCGCATCCTCGCGGTCTTCCCCGACTACCTCACGCCGGAGCAGCGGATTCCCGACTCGCTGGCCGAGCTCGGCGAGCTGACCCACGATCCTGGCGCCAACATCATCAAGCTGCCGAACATCTCCGCCTCGGTGCCGCAGCTCAAGACCGCCATCGCCGAGCTGCGGTCGCAGGGGTTCCAGCTTCCTGACTATCCGGACGACCCGGCCACCGACACCGAGCGCGACGTCCGCGCCCGCTACGACAGCGTCAAGGGCAGCGCGGTCAACCCGGTGCTCCGCCAGGGCAACTCCGACCGCCGGGCACCCATCGCCGTCAAGAACTACGCCAAGACCCACCCGCACCGGATGGGGCCGTGGTCCCCGGACTCGCGTACCCGGGTCACCACCATGACCGGCGGTGACTTCCGGCACACCGAACGGTCAGTCACCATCCCCGCCGATGACGTGCTACGTATCCAGCTGGTCACCGCGAACGGCAATGTCATCGTGCTGCGCGAGCAGGTGCCGGTGCTCAAGGGCGAGATCGTCGACGCCTCTGTCATGCACGCGGTCGCCCTCGATGAGTTTCTCGCCGCGCAGATCGAGACGGCCAAGGCCGATGGCGTGCTCTTCTCGCTGCACCTCAAGGCGACGATGATGAAGGTGAGCGACCCGATTATCTTCGGGCACGGCGTGCGCGCGTTCTTCCCGAAGACGTTCGCCCACTACGGCTCCCAGCTGGCGGCATCCGGGCTCAACCCGAACGACGGTCTCGGCGCGATCCTGTCTGGGCTGCAAAACCCAGAGATCCGCGCCTCGTTCGACCAGGAGCTGGCCCAGGGCCCGGCGCTGGCGATGGTGGACTCCGACCGCGGCATCACCAACCTGCACGTGCCCAGCGACGTGATCGTGGACGCGTCGATGCCGGCGATGATCCGCATCGGCGGGCACATGTGGGGACCGGACGGCGAGGAACGCGACACTCTCGCGGTAATACCTGACTCCAGCTACGCGGGCGTCTACCAGGCGGTTATCGACGACTGCCGGGTGAACGGCGCCTACGACCCCACCACCATGGGCGACGTGCCGAACGTCGGTCTCATGGCCCAGGCGGCCGAGGAGTACGGCAGCCACGACAAGACCTTCGAGATCCCGATCGCCGGGACCGTTCAGGTGATCAATTCCTCCGACGCCGTCGTACTTGAGCAGGACGTCGAGCCGGGCGACATCTTCCGGATGTGCCAGACCAAGGACGTCGCGATCAGGGACTGGGTCAAGCTCGCCGTGCTGCGGGCCACGATCAGCGGTGACCCGGCGATCTTCTGGCTGGACGAGACCCGCGCGCACGACACCGAGCTGATCGCGAAAGTGCACGCCTACCTGCCCGAGTACGACACGTCCGGGCTGGTCATCGAGATCCTCGATCCGGTGGCGGCCACCAAGTACTCGGTCGAGCGGATCCGGCGCGGCGAGAACACTATCTCGGTCACCGGCAACGTGCTGCGGGATTACCTCACCGACCTCTTCCCGATCCTGGAGCTGGGGACCAGCGCGAAGATGCTGTCCATCGTTCCGCTGATCAATGGCGGCGGGCTGTTCGAGACGGGTGCGGGCGGTTCGGCGCCCAAGCACGTGCAGCAGCTGGTGAAGGAGGACTACCTGCGGTGGGACAGCCTGGGTGAGTTCTTCGCGCTGGCCGCGTCGTTTGAGCACCTCGCGCGGGTGACCGGCAACGACGGGGCACGGGTGCTGGCGGAGACATTGGACCGGGCCACCGAGACATTCCTCAATGAGGACCGCTCGCCGTCACGCAAGCTCGGCGGGATCGACAACCGCGGCTCGCACTTCTACCTGGCGCTGTACTGGGCGCAGGAGCTGGCCACCCAGGATTCCAACCCGGAGCTGGCCGCGGCGTTCGCGCCGCTGGTATCGGCGCTGAACGAGCAGGAGCACGTCATCATCGGCGAGCTGATCGGCGTCCAGGGTGAGCCCGTCGAGCTTGGCGGCTACTACCGGCCGGATCCGGCGCTCGTCACCGCGGTAATGCGGCCGTCGGCCACGTTCAACGCCGCGCTGGCCGCGCTCACGATTTAAGGAGAAAACAGATGCCCGCGCGCAACGGCAAAGTAGCCGTGATCGGGGCCGGTTTCTACGGCTCCACCACCGCCCAGCGGCTGGCCGAGTACGACATCTTCGACGAGGTCGTGCTGACCGACATCATCGAGGGCAAGCCCGAGGGCCTGGCCCTTGACATGAACCAGTCTCGTCCGGTCGAGGGCTTCGAGACCCGCGTCACCGGCGCGACCACCGGTGCCGACGGTTCCGGTTACGAGGCGCTCGCCGGGGCCGGGATCGTGGTGATCACCGCTGGCCTGCCGCGCAAGCCTGGCATGTCACGGATGGACCTGATCGAGGTCAACGCCAAGATCGTCCGCAACGTGGTGGAGAACGTGGCCAAGCACGCGCCCGACGCCGTGCTGATCGTCGTCTCCAACCCGCTGGACGAGATGACCGCGCTGGCCGCCAACGTCTCCGGCTTCCCGCACAACCGGGTGATGGGCCAGGCCGGCATGCTGGACACCGCGCGGTTCTCCTACTTCGTGGCGGAGAAGCTCGGCGTGCCGGTGGGCTCGGTCACCACGCTGACCCTCGGGTCGCACGGCGACACGATGGTCCCGGTGCCGTCGGCGTGTTTCGTGGGCGGCAAGCAGCTGTCTTCGCTGCTGCCGGAGTCCGAGATCGAGCCGTTGGTGAAGCGCACCCGCAACGGCGGCGCCGAGATCGTCGGGCTGCTGAAGACCGGTTCCGCGTACTACGCACCGTCCGCCGCCGCGGCCCGGATGGCGCGCGCGGTGCACCTGGACTCCGGTGACGTCTTGCCGGTCTGTGCCTGGGTCTCCGGTGAGTACGGAATCGACGGCGTGTACCTAGGTGTCGAGGCCGAGATCGGCCGCTCCGGCATCAAGCGCGTCGTGGAGCGCGACCTCACCGACTCCGAGCTGACCGCTCTCCGCGAGGCCGCCGAAGCGGTCCGCGCCAAGCAAGCCGACGTCGCTTCGCTGTAAACGAACCCCCAGCGATGGGACATTGATGGGCTGATAGCGCCATCGGTGGCCCATCGCTGGGGTCGCGGATGCGCCTACAAATACAGCACAGCAAGGTCTCAGAGTCGGTAAATAACCGAGTTTCTCCGCATAACCCTCCTAGTCTCAACTCACTTGTGAGCGGGGAACTGACTGGGAAGGTGACTCCTTGAGAGCGAAATACGGGGTTGCGGTCGGATCGGTGGTGCTCGCGATGAGCG
>JBEKHI010000101.1:0-22144 GCA_050012355.1 Streptosporangiaceae bacterium
TGGAACACCACCGTGTTCATCATCAATTACGACGAGAACGACGGGTTCTTCGACCACGTCGTCCCGCCGACCCCGAACTACGAGGAGTACCCCGAGGAGTTCGTCACCCTGGCCTCGCCGGCCGGCACTCCCGGCGGCGGGCTGCCCCTGGGAGCCGGCTTCCGGGTCCCGGCCTTCGTCATCTCGCCCTGGACGGTGGGCGGCCGGATCTTCTCCGAAGTCTCCGACCACACCTCCGGCCTGCGGCTCATCGAGGCGGTGGCGGCGGCCGGCGGTTTGTCCGGCGCCGGGCCGGTCACCTTCCCCAACGTCAGCCGCTGGCGGCGGGCGACCTTCAGCGACTGGACCGGAGCCCTGCGCCGGGGCACGCCGCAGACAGCCCCGACCAGCACCCAGTTCCTCGCCGCCACCACGGCGGCCAACCTCGCCGCGCAGCAGGCGGCGGCCCTGCAGCCGATGCCGACGCGGCCGGGAGCGGACCAGCAGACATCGCTCACGCTCAGCCCGACTAAGGGCCTGGTCCTCGCGCCCGGTGCCTCGGCGACGGTGGCGGCGACGCTCAGCAACAACGGGCCAGGGCCGTTCAGCAAGGTCGGGCTCACCCTCAGCGGCGCGCCGTCCGGCTGGAAGGTGACTGCCACCACGACGACGACCACCTCCGCCCTGGCCGCCGAAGACTCCATCACGGCGTCCTGGACGGTAACCGCGCCAGCGAGTGCGGGTCCGCAGATCGCGGAACTAACGGCCACCGCCTCCTACTCCGACGACACGACCCACGGCACGAAGACCGTCTCGGTCGAGCAGACGGCCGTTCCGGCGCCGGCGGCTAACCTCGCCGCCGCCTACGACAACATAGGCATCTCGCTGGACAGCGACCCAGGGGCCGCGGACTACGACGGCGGCGGTTACAGCTACTCGGAGACGGGCCTCACGGCCGCCGGGCTGGCGCCGGGCGCCACGGTCACCGCGGACGGCGTCACCTTCACCTGGCCCAACGTCGCCGCGGGCGCACCGGACAACGTCCTGGCGGCCGGGCAGATCATCCTTGTGAACGGGACAGCGGGACAGACCACGCTTGGCCTGCTCGGCTCCGACAGCAACGGCGCCTCCTCGGGCACGCTGACCATCTTCTACACCGATGGCAGCACCTCGTCCGGGACCGTTTCGTTCGGCGACTGGGCCAGCGGTCCGAGCACCGGGGACACGACGGTGGCGACGATGCCTTACCGCAACAACGCCAGCGGCGCCCAGGACATCAACATGTACATCTACGCCACTACAGTTGCGGTCGACTCGTCCAAGACGGTGGAATCCATCGTCCTGCCCAACGTCAACAGCACGGACAGCGGCACCGCCATGCACATCTTCGCAATCGCCCTCGGCTCGTAACGAGGCACCAGCGAGGGCCGGCGGGAAGGATCACTCCTCCCGCCGGCTCTCGGCGCAGCTGCCCGGAATTCAGACCTGGAGGCATCGTGGTGCCCGAGACCGTCAAGCACTTCATCGGCGGGCAGTACGTGCACAGCACGCTCAGGAAGAGCTACGGTGTGACCGACCCGGCGACCGGGAAGGAGTACGCGCAGGTCGAGGTCGGCCTCGGCGCCGACATCAACCAGGCGGTGCTCGCGGCCCGAGCGGCGCTGGCGACCGGCCCATGGCCCGGGATGGCGGCACCGGACCGGGCACGGGTCCTGTCCGGCATCGCGGACGAGATCGACGCACGGGCCGACGACATCGCCGCCAGCGAGGCGCTGAGCACCGGCCTGCCGGTCACCCAGTCCAGGGAGCAGACCGCACCGGCCGCCGACCTATTCCGCCTCGCCGCCGACCTGATCACGGCGACCGTCGCGTCCGGCGACCTGGTGGCGCGCCCGGCCGGCGTCGCCGGGCTGATCACGCCCTGGTGCACGCCGTTCCTGGCCCAGGCGCGAGCCGTCGCGCCCGCCCTCGCCGCAGGTTGCCCGGTCGTGCTCAAGCCCGATGAGTGGGCGCCGCTGCCGGCCGCGCTGCTGGCGGAGATCACCACCGCGGCGGGCCTGCCCGACGGCGTGCTCAACATCGTGCACGGCTCCCTCCACCGCAAAGCCCCCGGCACCCAGGCGCGGGACGCCCTCATCGCCCACCCCAGCGTGCCGCGGCTGTCGTTCGCGGGCGACGCCGTCACCGGACAGCAGGTCGCGCTCGACGTCGTTACGCACCGCAAGATCCTGTCGGCCGAACCGAACGGCAACGCGCCGTGCGTGATCTTCGCCGACGCTGACCTGGACCAGGCGACCGACAGCGCGGTGTTCGGTGCCTTCGCGCTGAATGGCCAGCGCCGCACCGCCACTTCGGCAATCTTCGCGCAGCGCCCCGTCTACGACGCGCTCGTTAGCCGCCTCGCCGGACGAGCCGACCGCATCCGCGTCGGCGCCCCCTCCGACCCGGCGACGGAGATCGGGGCACTCCCGCACACCGACCACTACGACGCGGTCGTCTCCCGCGTGCGGCTCGGGATCAGGGAAGGCGCGCGGCTGGCCGCGGGCGGACGACGGCCGGCCGACCTGCCCGAGGGAAACTATCTCGCCGCGACCGTGCTGGCCGACGTGACACCGGATATGCAGGTCTTCACCGAACAGATCTGCGGACCGGTGGTGCGGGTCACGCCGTTCGACACCGAGGAAGAAGCCGTCTCGCTGGCCGGCGCAGCGCCGACGGCCTATCTCTGGACCGCTGACCTGGAGCGAGCGCACCGGCTGGCACCAGCCTTCGGGGCGGCGAGCCTATGGGTGAACTCCGGCAACCCACGGGACCGGCAACCCGGGGACGTCAGCATCGACTTCTACACCCAGTCCCAGACCGTGCACATCGCGGCGGACGACGCGCCCGTGCCGCGGTTCGGAGCCTGAGCGGCACGTTGACGAAAGGAACCCCTTGTTGAGGACAATGCTGAAGACGGTGGTGCCGGCGCTGGCGCTGGCGCTGGGCGTGGCCGCTTGCGGTGGCGGTAGCGGCACCGGGTCGTCGAGCTCGGGCGACGCGATCGTGATCGGCGCCACGCTGTCGCTCACCGGCTCCCTGGGCGCGCTCGGCTCGCCGCTGGAGGCTGGCTATAAGCAGGAGATCGCGGATGTGAACGCGGCTGGCGGCATCGACATCGGCGGCACGAAGGAAAGACTCAAACTCGTCGTTATGGACAATGAAAGCAACCCCACCACGGCCAGTTCGCAGGCGAGCGAGCTGGTGCAGCACGATCACGCGGTGGCGCTGCTGGGGTCCGCCACCGAGCCGATCGTCTTGACCACCGCGCTGGTGGCCGAGCAGCTGAGCGTCCCGTTCCTGACGTCGCTGATGCCGGTGGAAGCGTTTGCCAACGGCGATAAGACCGGCTGGACGTACTCCTGGGACGTCTTCTACGACGAACAGCAGCAGGCCACGAACGTTGCCAGGGCGCTGGCGTCAATGTCGAGCAACCGGAAAGTCGTGCTGTTCACCGACAACGAGCCGGAGAGCGCGGTGGAGGGGCCGCTGTACGAGGCCGCGCTCAAGACCGAGGGCCTGGACGTGGTCGGTGATTACACCTTCCCGGTCGGCGCGACGGACTTCTCCCCGTTCATTGCCGAAGCCAAGGCCGCCGGGGCGCAGCTGGTGGCGGGGGAGATGACCACGACCGACGGCGACGCGCTGTGGAAGCAGCTGAAGTCCTCCGGGTTCCATCCGCAGGCGGCGTTCCTGGCCAACGCGTCGGACGCCGACTCCTGGTGGCAGTCGCTGGGCAGCCTCGCCCAGGACACTCTGTCGGATAGCTACTGGAGCTCCAGCCAGGCCTCGTCCGGGCAGCTCGCCCAGATCACCCCCACGCTCGGCAAGAAGTACGCGGGCAACCCGGACTACGCCACGGCGGCAATTGGCTACGCGGTGGCCGAGGTGCTGACCGACGCACTAGCCAAGGCGGGCAGCACGAACCCCGGCAAGCTCAACACCGCGATCTCGCGGACCGACGCGCAGACCACCGCCGGGCTGATCAAGTTCAACCAGTCCACGCACACGGCGACCACGCCCTACTACATCACCCAATGGCAGAACGGCAAGCTCGTCCAGGTCCAGCCGCTGGCCTCCGGCGTCACCTTCGACGTCCCCACGACCGGGCTGGGCTAACCTTCGGGCATGACCGACGTGCTGCACGCGGAACTCCCCGCCGACCTGGCAGACGAGCTGATCGCCAAGGGCTTTGAAGAGTTCATTGTTTTGCGGGGCATCGCGGCCGACGTCAGCACCATCGTGACCGTGACCTCAGCTGGCCTGGCGGTCGGGGCGAACGCGGCGACCATCATCGTGGCCCGCGACGCGCTGAGCCAGTTCGTGGCAGCCGTAAGGGACTGGGTACGGCGCAAGCCGGCGGGAGAGCTAACGATCGACGTCTCAGCCAGGCGGGGCAATGAGAAGACCCGGCTACGGCTGGACATCACCTCGGAGAACGGTACGCCAGAGATCGACACCGCCGCCTTGACCGCCTTCATCGAGTCGCTGTTCCCGGATCACTGACCCGCCGTACTTTGCCATTTTGCTGTCATAACGACGGATGGCGCGGCCCCCGGACCACCTACTCGAGCCCGGCTAGCGCGGCCCTACCCCAGCGATGTCCCATCGCGGGGGTTATTCCGCCAGCGATGGGACATCGATGGGGTCGCCGAGCGGCCTATCGGATCGTTTCGGCCGGGGCCTCGGTCTGCGGAACAGCCGCGGTGCTGGCACGCGAGACCCGGAACCTGGTGGCGCTGACGATCGAGGCCGCGAGCAGCAGGCAGCCCGCGATCGTCAGCGCGAGGTGGCTGCCGCTCAGGAAGGAGTGGACAGCCGCGTCGCGGTAAGAGCCGCCGAGCGCACCGGTGACCGCCTGGACGCGACCGCCCGCGACGTTCTGCGTCTGGCCGGCGGCGGCGCCCCGCAGGCTGGCCGGGAACGAGCGGGTCGCGGCTGACCAGGAGCTGGTCGCGGCGCGGGCGCCGATGGTACCGAGCACCGCGAGTCCGATGGCGGTGCCGATCTGCCGGCCGGCGTTGAGCAGCCCGGACGCGACGCCTGACACGGTGGGGGGCACCTCGCTCATGGCGGCGTGCGTGGTACCGGGGACCAGTGCGCCGGCACCAGCGCCGACCAGGATGAACCCGATGACGGTGAGAATGAATGGCGTCGTTATGGTCACTTGGGCAAGCACTAGCGTGGCCGCTCCGAAGGCGAGCGCGCCCGCGGTGACGGTGACCGCGGCGCCGAAACGCCGGTTCAGGCGGCCGGCCAGCGACGCGACGATCACGAACGGCCCGTTCATGATCAGCCAGGACAGCCCGGTACGCAGCACCGACCACCCGTCGACATCCTGGTAGATCAGGGTCATGTAGAACATCACGCTGGTCAGCGCGACGTAGTTGGCCAGGTAGAGCACGATCCCGGCCGACAGCCGCCGGGAACGCAGCAGCCCAAGCGGCGCCATTGGCTGAGCCACCCGGCTCTCGACCCACCCGAAGAGCACCAGGAGCACGGCGCCGGCGGCGAGCGGTCCCGCCACGATCGAGGATCCCCACGAGTGCGAGGAGGACTCGATGAACCCGAAGGTGACACCGAGCAGGCCCGCCGCGCTGGTGATCGCACCGGGTATGTCAAGCCGCCGGCCGGCCACCGGAGCCGACTCGTGCACGGCCGCGATGGCCAGCGCCAGCCCGACGACGGCGACCGGAATATTGACCCAGAACACCGACGACCAGCCGAACACGCTCAGCAGCAAGCCGCCGACCACCGGGCCGACACCGAAGCCCAGGCCGCCGATCGCGCCCCAGGTCCCGATCGCGTGGGCCCGCGCTTTCGGCGGGTAGGCCTGGGTGAGGATCGACAGCGTCAGCGCGGCCATCAGCGCCCCGCCAGCACCCTGCACGCCACGGAACGCGATCAGCGTCCCGGCGTTGGGGGACAGGGCACAGGCCACCGATCCGGCCGTGAAGATCACCATGCCCACCAGGAACCAGCGCTTACGCCCGTAGCGGTCGCCAAGCGCGCCGCCGAACGGGATGAGCGCGGCCAGGGCCAGCGCGTAGGCGCTCACCACCCATTCCAGCCCGCCGGCCGACATCCCGAGGTCCCGCTGCATCGACGGCAGCGCGATATTCACGATCGTTACATCCAGCATGATCATGAATTGCGCGGCACACATGGCGGCCAGTGTCACCGTGCGGCGTCGAGCGGGACTCCAGCGGTCCGCCCCGAGGAAGCGATCTTGACCCATGTCTCTACTCTGCCGCCTGCCCCCGGTGCCGACCACCGGTAACATGACCGGTGATGCCAGAAACCCGCCAACTGTGGCCGTCCTCGCCTGCGAAAAGCCGGGTGCTCGCGCACGGCGAGAGCATCCCGGCCCACCATCACCTCGACGGGCAGCTCGTCTACGCCGCCACCGGGGTGCTGACCGTCAGCACCGCGCACGGCAGCTGGATCGCGCCCGCGACCCGGGCCGTCTGGACACCGCCCGGGCACGAGCACTGGCATCGCGCTTATGGCATCACCGACATGCGCATCCTGCGGCTCCCCGCCAGCGTCGCCGCCGACATTTCCGCGCGGCTACCCGGCCAGCCGGTCGTGGTCGCGGTCTCGCCCCTGCTCCGCGAGGTGCTGCTCGCGCTCACCACGCCCCGGGCTCAGCACCTAACGGCCAAGGATCACCTGCTGCACGTGGCCGTCGCCGAGTTCGTCGGCGCTCCCGAGCAGCCGCTGCATTTGCCCGAGCCCAACGACGACCGGCTCAGTGCCGCCACCAATCTGCTCCATGCCGACCCGGCCAACCCCGTCACTCTCACCCAGCTCGGCCGGGCGATCGGCGCCAGCGAGCGCACCCTCAGCCGCCTGTTCCACGACGAGCTCGGCATGAGCTTCCGTCAGTGGCGCACGCAGCTGCGGTTGCACCACGCGCTCGTCTTGCTAGCCAGCGGCCAGCAGGTATCCGACGTCGCGATCGCCTGCGGCTGGGCCAACCCGACCAGCCTCATCGCGGCCTTCAGCCTCGCCGTCGGCCAAACCCCCGCCCGTTACCAGGCCGCCCTCAAGTCCGCTGGCTGAATCCGCCTGTGTCGTTTCTGGGCGGTGCGGCTCTGCTCTGGCTCTTTCACGGGCAGGGCCGCACCGCCCAGAAACGGTCCGTCTCCGTATATCGAACGGCTCTGGAAGTCCTCGTCGAGGATATCCGTGCCAGCAGCGACGCCTTGGCCGTCATCGTGCCGCTGATCTTCGCCGGCGCCGGGATCGGCCTCTTCGTCCAGGTAGCTCTGCTCGCCGGCCAGAACGCGGTCAACCATCGCTACCTGGGCACCGCCACCGGCGCGCTGAACTTCTTCAAGTCCATCGGCGGTGCCTTCGGTGCCGCGCTGTTCGGCGCCATCCTCACCCGCGGCCTGACCGGCGGGCACGCCGTCGCCGCCTACCAGACCGTGTTCGAGTGGACCATCCCGTTCATGGCGGTGGCCCTCGTGCTCGCCCTGGTCATGCGAGAAGAGCCGCTTTCCGAGGAGATGGCGGAGATCGCCGCCGGTAAGGCCGAAGCGCCCGAGTTCTGACCCGTCAAGCAGCAGGCGTCAGCGGCCCGGCGTGCCTGGCGACCCCATCGATGGGTCATCGATAGCGCCATAGCCCCAGCGATGGGCCATCGCTGGGGTGGCAAAGCCGCGTCGGCGGGCGTTTACCGCGCGGCGAAATGCCGCGAACCCACGTATTTGGGAACGCGGCCCTACGCGCTTGGACCACCAGAACCATTCCCTTGCCAGCGCGCACTAGTCGTTGACGATGTTCACCTGAAAAATTGTCCAGCCGTGGTACCCAAACGGCGCGACCTGGCGCACTAAGAGATGTCATGGTCCTCAGGAAGTGGCGGGCGGTATACATGAATCTCACTCCCGAGAGCGGAGCGCTGGCTGTTCTGGTCATACGCGGCATGTCGCTCATAGGTCTGTCGTTGCGCCTTCGCTGGCAGCAGCGTCATGAAGAGAGCAAGGGGCAGATGGTGGTGACGATGATGTCGTCCCTCCCTCCCGGCTGGGCCATCGAGGAGCAGTTCGCTGATGGCTCCCGACTCAAGATCAGTCAGAGGCCGGACCGAGCCGGAGAGTGCTGCAATGAACGAGCCTGAACGAAGTGAATCAGGGAGAAAGCTTGTCGCCGACCCTAAAGCAGACCAGACGCATGCGCCTGCTGATGGCAATGTGGTCGAGTCGTTCAGTGCCTTCTACCGGGAATCGCTGCCAGGTCTCGTGGCATTTCTGATGTACCAAGGAGCCACTCTGGCGGACGCTAGTGACCTTGCGCAAGAGGCCATGACTGACGCGTTCCGTTCGTGGGATGTGATCGAATACCCGAAGGCATGGACACGAAGGGTGGCTTCTCGAGCGTTCCTGCGCGAGTTGTCGCGAGCCGAGGACCCGGTCGGCGATATGCCTGAATTGGGGGCGCTTCTCCGTGAAGGTGAAGTAATCGACTGGGAGGAAAGACACGAGGTGCTGCGGCTGATGCGGCTTCTCCCGCCGCGGCAACGCCAGGTTCTGGCGTGGTACTTCGATGGCTTCAAGCCAGCAGAGATCGCGGCCGAGCTAGGCCTGTCCTCGGATGTTGTACGGGCAAATCTCAAGAAGGCCCGGCGCGCGATCGCAGCTCACCTGGCCAGCAGAGAGGAGGACATGCGATGAGCCGCACAAGTAACTCCAGTGTTACTCCGGAGGCTCAGCGGCCCGCCCAAGCCCACGAAGCATTCGTCAGCGAGCTTCGCGAGGCCCTCGATCTCGGAGCCGGGCTTCGAGATGCTCTAGTGCCCGCAGCCCACGCGACCCTTACCACTGATGTGAGCCTGGCGATCGACATCGAGCGAGGTCTAGCTAACGCGCTGCCAGACGACGCCGCAACAGCATCACCGAATTCAGGTCCCGAGAACACCGGCCCTGGATTTCCGCCGGGACCTATTCCGATTGGATACACGGCAGATGAGCCGGCCGACGCGATCCCGCCCCAGCTGCGGGATTGGAGACCTCGCTTGAACAGGGACCGAGGCCGTTCCCGCGATCAGGACCGTAACTGGACTCCGCCCAAGCCCGAAGAGGGTGATTGATGACGAGTGTCGCTCCTGGCCGGTTAGATGCGCGGCGTTCCCGATCCGGGCGTTAGCCTCGTGGTCGGCTACGGGGCTCCCGCCCAGGATGCCTGCGCGTCGGCAGTCGAAGCGCTGATCCATGCGCATCGATCCGGTTTCCGTCTGGCACCATGAACAGTATGGAGATCGCCGAGCACATCGACACTCTGGAACGCAACGGCGACGCGCTCGCCCAGGCCACCGGGAAGACCGGTCTTGACGCGGACGTACCGCCGTGCCCGGGCTGGACGGTCGCCGACCTGATCCGGCACACCGGGTACGTCCATCGCTGGGCCGCCCGCAACGTGGCCGAACAGCCACCCAAGGTGATCGGCGGGGATACCGAGGAGGACATCCTCGGCGGCGGCCCGTCAGACGAGGAACTCCTCGACTGGTTCCGTGACGGCTACGCCGCGCTGGCGGAAACGCTGCGCAAAACGGACCCGGCGGCGCCCGCCCCGGTCTTCCTGCCGAATACGACCTCGCCGCTCGGGTTCTGGGCGCGCAGACAGGCACACGAGACCGCGATCCACCGCGCTGACGCGGAACTCGCCGCCGGGCAGCCGCCGGCCTACGACAAGAGCTTCGCGGCTGACGGGCTCGACGAGCTGATCATGGGCTTCGCGGCCCGTGGCCGGAGGATCCCCGAGGGGATACGCGGTAGGTCGATCCTCGTCCGCAGCGCCGACACCGAGAACGCGTGGCGGCTTGCCTGGTCGGCCGACCCCGGCACCCGCGGAACATGCGAGCGACTCTCACTGGCCGACGACATCACCGCCGACTGCGTGCTCAGCGGCCCTGCCGAAGGTCTCTACCTCACCTTGTGGAACCGCAGCGACGCATCAGCGGCCGGAGTCACGATAACCGGCGCGACCGACGTCGCGGCCGCCTGGCGTGACTTCAAAGTGTGCTGGTGAGCTGCGTGCTGGTGAACTCGGGTGGGTGAGACACCGATCGCTGCTGGGATGCCACCATGGCCGATTAGCCCGGTGGCTTACGGCCCGGTCGTCCTCCGGCGATTCTCGGCCCTGGACATTCCCATGGTCCAAGAGTTGTCGACCGACCCCTACGTTCCGCTCATCGGCACGCTGCCGCCGAATGCGAACCAGCAGGAAGCACAGGCCTACATAGACCGCCAGCTCGGCCGCTTGGCGGAGGGGACCGGTCTTTCGTTCGCGATAGCCGAGGCTGGCACCGATCGCGCGGTCGGCGGCATTGGCCTGTGGCTGCGGGGCCTGATCCACGGGCGAGCTACGGTCGGCTACTCCGTGACTCCGAGCGCCCGGGGACGCGGCTTCGCCGCTGCCGCGCTGACGGCGCTCACGTGCTACGCCTGGAGCATTCCGGACCTGTACCGAATCGAGCTCTATATCGAGCCGTGGAACGACGGTTCCGTCAAGACCGCCGAACGAGCAGGCTACGAGCGCGAGGGGCTGTTGCGAAGCCATCAGGAAATCGGAGGCCGCCGGCGGGACATGTTCCTCTACGCGGCCATTAGGGCAGGCGCCGCCTGAATCCTTACACCCGGGGCGCGGTCTGCGACTGACGCTCCAGTGCGGGGGATTCCGCGGACTCGGACTGCGGCTGGGGGAGGTCCTTCGACAACGACCGGTACGGCAGCAGCAGGACACTGGCCGTGCAAGCCAGCCCGCCGATGAACAGCGTTGTCCTGACTCCGACGACCGCGGCGAGCCCTCCGCCGGCCAGCACGCACAGCGGCTGCACGGTCTTGGAACTGATTCCCCAGGCGATCCGGACACGTGCCATGTACGCGTCGGCGGTGACGTTCATCCGGTAGGTGGCGAACACCGGGTTGAACACTCCCGCGCACGCCAGCATGACCGTATCGGCGGCCATGATGATCCCGAGACCGGCAATGCCATGCCGCGCGAGCGGGTACAGCAGCATCCACGGAGCGCGCAGCGCACCAAATACGAGCAGCACCCGGCGCTGTCCGAACCTCCGCACTAGGACCGGCGCGAGCCGTGACCCGGCGATCGCGCCGAGGCACGGGACGCCCAGCGCCAGCCCGTAGTCACGCGCGGGCAGCCCGAGCCCGACCAGAATGAGCACCGCGAGCAGCGGGGTGGACATGATCACCGGCCCGCCGAACACCATCGAGTTGAGGAACAGCGCCCGCAGCCCGCGGTGCGCGAAGATGTACCGCCACCCGGCCCTGATGCCCGAGTCGGCCGAGCGTTCCGCCGCTTTCTACGAGCAGTACCTGGGGCTGAAGCGCTCCGACGCGGGACCGCCGCACGCCGTCGTGTTCGGCACCAAGCCGGTCGCCTTCGCCGTCCGCGACGTCGTCGCGGGCACCGACCTGGACGCGATCGCGCAGCCGGGCCAGGGGATGGCGCTGTGGCTGCACGCCCCCGACGCGCAGGACATCCACGACGCCCTCGCCGCCGCCGGCACGACGATCGTCTCCGCGCCCGTCGACGGGCCGTTCGGCCGCACTTTCACGTTCGCGGACCCCGACGGCTACCAGGTGACCCTCCACGACCGCGGCTGAGCCGGGCGTCCTGGTCTTCGGCACGGCAGGCGCCCTGAGCGGGCTTCTCACAACGGCAGGCCAGCCGCCCGGGTGCGGCCGGGGCCGCCTCCCAAGCAGCCGCACAGTCAGGATTCCGTCTCGAGTACGGGCCGATCATCCGCGCCGCACCCCGCGTGCTGGCCGGCCCGCGCGGGCCGGCCAGCACGCGACCTTTTAATCCCAGGGCGTCCCGTCTGCGAAGTCGCTGGTGAACGTGGAGTTGATCGAGGACTCGATGGACTCGTCGTTGATGATCAGGCCGAGTTCCCTGTTCTCGGTGAGGGAAGTGTTGGAGAAGTTCTGCGATCCGATGAAGATCTTGGCGGTCGACTCGCCATAGTCGGCGAGGATCACCTTGCCGTGAATGTAGAACCCGGTGGACGAGCTGTAGTAGCTGATCTGCACACCGCAGTCGTAGAGCTCGTTGTACTCGCTGTTGTACTCACCATCCTCGTTCTCGCCGACGAGCTGGACCGTCACTCCGTCCTCCGCCGCGTCGCACAGCGCGTCAACGACCGTCGAGTCGTCCATCTCCTCAGAGAAGATCTGCAGGCTGTACTGCGCATCGTTGATCAGGTCGAGCAGGTCGGTCTCTGAGGTGGTGGGGGACCAGACCAGGTCATCGCCCGCGCCGGGTGTGACGCTCTCGTGGGCGTAGTCGGCGTTGAAGACCTTCACGATCGCGGCGACGTCGTTGGCGTCGGTGTCCACCACGGCGAAGTCACGGCTGGTTGAGTAGTACTCGCTGGTGAGGTTGAGCGTCATGACGTCGGCGGTCGCGCCGTCGAACACGATGGACTTCTCATGCGTGTAGTAGTACTTGTCCCACGACCAGACGACGCTGACACCGTTCTCGGTCAGGTAGTCATACGCGGCTTCGTTGGTGCTCTCCTCCCGCTCGTCGAGGATGACCCGGACATCGACGCCGCGCGCTTCCGCGGCCACGAGATCCTCCTCGGCAGTGGTGTCGGAAAGCTCGTACATCGTCATGTCGATGCTGGTCGTGGCGTCGTTGATCTGGTCGTAGAGCCAGGTGAAGCCCGCGTTCGGCTCGGTGTAGAGGGTGAAGTCCGATGAGGATGACTGGGCAGGCCGTACCGCAGCATGGCCGACGCTGGCTGTCAGCGTGACGCCCGCGGTAGCGACGAGCACTGTTGCCGCCGCGAGCACAGATCTGAGCAGTCCGCGATGGAACATGGGGGGTCCCTTTCGTCCGTGCCGCGAGGCACGCTGTCACACCTCGCGGCGATGTAGGCGATGTAATCGCTTACCTACCCATAGTTCCGATAAGCACGTCTATGACGGAACACGACAGGTGACCATTTGATGACCATCCGGTAACTGGCACGCCACGGCCGCAAGCACTTGCCAAGCGCCCCTGGTGATGCCTGGTATATCCGGGCGCGATGGCCGCTCCTGACGCGGTATGCCCCATATGTGCGCTATTGCCCCACGGGGGAGGCCGAAGCGGGGACTTGTTTTCCTGGTGGGTGTGGCACTGCCCACCAAAGAGTGCGGATAGGGCCGCACCCACCAGGATCGGCTGGCTGGCGGGGCGCACAGATCGGGCGAAAGCTGGAGAGAAATGCCCGGTAACCTCGGCGCGGCACTGCCGCCGGGCAGGGTGACTCCGATAGAGTTGACGCACCTAAGGATGACAATCTCCACGCTGCCCCGGAGCTCGGGAAGGCGGCGTGCGGTGTTGCCCAAAAAGCGGTGTGCTTGGAGGAGCCACATATGTCTGACCAGCCCTACGCCCACCTCCACGTGCACACCGAGTACTCGATGCTCGACGGCGCTGCCCGGCTCAAAGAGCTCTTCAGAGAGGTCAAAGAGCAGGGCATGACGCACGTGGCGATGACCGACCACGGCAACATGTACGGCGCCGCGGAGTTCTACCGCCAGGCGAAGGACGCGGGCATCACACCGGTGATCGGGATCGAGCCCTACGTGGCGCCCGGCCACCGGACCAACACTAACCGGATCCTGTGGGGTCAGCCCCATCAGAAGAGGGATGACGTCTCCGCATCCGGCGCCTACCTGCACAAGACCATCTGGGCGCGGGACAAAGAGGGCCTGCACAACCTCTTCAAGCTGACCAGCCGCTCCTACGCCGAGGGCTGGCTGGTCAAGTGGCCGCGGTTCGACAAAGAAATCATCGCGGAACACGTAAAAGGCCTGATGGCGTCGACCGGCTGCCCCTCCGGCGAACTGCAGACCCGGTTGCGGCTCGGCCAGGAGAAAGAGGCGCTCGAGTCGGCCGCCCAGTATCAGGACATCTTCGGCAAGGAGAACTACTTCCTTGAGCTGATGGACCACGGGCTGGACATCGAGAGAAGGGTCCGCGACGGCCTGCTGGAGATCGGCCGCAAACTACAAATCCCCCCGGTCGTCACCAACGACTCGCACTACACCAAAGAGTCGGACGCGCAGGCGCAGGAACTCATGCTCTGCATCCAGACCGGCAAGACCATGGCGGACGAGGACCGGTTCAAGTTCGACGGGACCGGCTACTACATCAAGTCCGCCAAGGAAATGTACGCGATCGACTCAAGCGACGCCTGGCAGGAAGGCTGCCGCAACAGCCAGCTGCTGATCGCGGACCGGGTCGACGCGAGCGGGATGTTCGAGTTCGTCAACCTGATGCCGCGGTTCCCGATCCCCGAAGGCTTCACCAGCGAGGACGAGCTGTTCGCCGACGCGGTCTGGAAGGGCATGGACCGCCGGTTCCCTGACGGCTACGACGAGCAGCACAAGAAGCAGGCCGAGTACGAGATCGGGATCATCTCCCAGATGGGCTTCCCGGCGTACTTCCTGGTCGTCGCCGACTTCATCAACTGGGCGAAGGACAACGGCGTCGCCGTCGGCCCCGGACGAGGAAGCGCCGCCGGGAGCATCGTGGCCTACGCGATGGGCATCACCGACCTCGACCCGATCCCGCATGGCCTGATCTTCGAACGCTTCCTGAATCCGGAACGAATCTCGATGCCCGACATCGACGTGGACTTCGACGAACGTGGCCGCGCGGACGTCATCCGGTATGTCACCCAGAAGTGGGGCGCCGACAAGGTTGCCCAGATCGTCACCTACGGCACGATCAAGGCAAAGGCCGCCATCAAGGACTCCAGCCGGGTCCTCGGCTTTCCGTATTCGCTCGGCGACCGGATCACCAAGGCCTTCCCGCCCGCGGTGATGGGCAAGGACATCCCGCTATCCGGCATCTTCGATAAGGATCATCCTCGGTACAGCGAGGCGGGCGAGCTCCGCACGATGTACGAGAACGAGCCGGACATCAAGCAGGTCATGGACACCGCGAAGGGCATCGAGGGCCTGATCAGGCAGCCCGGTGTACACGCCGCCGGTGTGATCATGTCCGCCGAACCGCTGACCGACCACATCCCGGTATGGACCAGGCACACCGACGGCTCGGTTATCACGCAGTTCGACTATCCGACCTGCGAAGGCCTCGGCCTGCTGAAGATGGACTTCCTCGGCCTGCGCAACCTGACCATCATGGCCGACGCGGTCAAGGCCATCGAGGCGAACCGGGACACCAAGCTCGACCTGCTGAAACTGGAGCTGGACGACAAGAAGACCTACGAACTGCTCGGCCGCGGTGACAGCCTGGGAGTCTTCCAGCTGGACGGCGGCCCGATGCGGTCGCTGTTGCGGCTGATGAAGCCGGACAACTTCGAAGACATCTCCGCCGTCCTCGCCCTGTACCGGCCCGGCCCGATGGGCGTTAACTCGCACACGAACTACGCGCTGCGCAAGAACAAGCTGCAGGAGATCACCCCGATCCACCCGGAGCTGGAAGAACCGCTCAAGGAGATCCTGGAGCCCACCTACGGCCTGATCGTCTATCAGGAGCAGGTGCAGAAGGCCGCCCAGATCCTGGCTGGCTACAGTCTCGGCCAGGCCGACCTGCTCCGCCGGGCGATGGGTAAGAAGAAGAAGGAGATCCTGGACAAGGAGTTCGTCCCGTTCCAGAAGGGCTGCCGGGAGCGCGGCTACTCCGATAAGGCCATCCAGGCGGTCTGGGACGTGCTGGTCCCGTTCTCCGGCTACGCGTTCAACAAGGCACACACAGCCGGGTACGGACTGGTCGCGTACTGGACCGCGTACCTGAAGGCCAACTTTGCCCCGGAGTACATGGCGGCGCTGCTCACGTCGGTCGGCGACGACAAGGACAAGTCCGCGCTCTATCTGTCAGAATGCCGCCGGATGGGCGTCAAGGTGCTGCCGCCGGACGTCAACCAATCCGTGGCGACCTTCACCGCGGTGGGGGAGGACGTCAGGTTCGGGATGGCGGCGATCCGTAACGTCGGCACGAACGTCGTCGAAGCGATCATCGCCGCCCGCAGGTCCAAGGGCGAGTTCACCAGCTTCTCCGATTTCCTGAACAAGGTGCCCGCTGTCGTCTGCAACAAGCGCGTCATCGAGTCGCTGATCAAGGCCGGCGCGTTCGACTCGTTCGGCAACGAGCGCAAGGGCATGCTCATGGTGCACGAGCAGGCGGTCGACTCGGTCATCGACCTCAAGCGCAACGAGGCCATCGGCCAGGACAGCCTATTCGGCGGGGACACCGAGGCGCAGGCCGTCTTCGACGTCGCCATCCCGACGGGGGAGTGGGACAAGAAGACCCGGCTCAACTTCGAGCGCGAGATGCTTGGCCTGTACGTCTCCGACCATCCGCTGCTTGGCGTCGAGCACATCCTCGCCCGGGACTCCGAATGCTCCATCGCGGAGCTCACCGGTGAGACCGCCGAGGACGCCCCCGAACGGCCGGTCGGCCGCGACGGTGCCCAGATCGTCAAGGTCGGCGGCATCCTGTCCGGCGTTCAGCGGAAGGTCACCAAGAAGGGGGACCAGTGGGCCGCCGCCACCCTTGAGGACCTGGGCGGCGCGATGGAGGTGCTGTTCTTCCCGCAGACCTACCAGCTTTACGCCACCGTCATCGCCGAGGACACAATCGTCATCGTCAAGGGCAAGCTCGACCGGCGCGACGACGTGCCCAAGCTGATCGCGATGGATGTGACCATCCCCGACCTGACGATCACCGAGGGCGCGCCGTTCGTGGTGTCGCTGGCGATGGCCCGCTGCGTTCCGCCGGTCGTGGAGCAGCTTCGTGACGTGCTCCGCACCCACCCGGGCAACACCGAGGTGCATCTGAAGCTGCGCAGCCCGCAGCGCACCACCGTGGTGCGGCTCGACGACAAACTGCGGGTCGAGGCCTCGCCCGCGCTGCACGCCGACCTGAAACACCTCCTCGGCCCCGCCTGCATTTCCGCCTGACCATAACTCGTCGCCATGCGCGGTGCATTCGAGTTCGTTCTCGAGCCCGGATCCGAGGAGCGCATGTGGGGCTGACCCGCTATCTGGTGGACAAGAGCGCGCTCGCGCGGATCCATGTACCATCCGTGCGGGAAGAAATCGAGCCTCTGATCGAGCGTGCGCTCGTCGGAATGTGCGGTGTCACGAAGCTTGAGATGCTGTTCTCGGCAAGGAACATCTCCGAACGAGCCAGGATGCGGCAGCGGTTTGATGAGTCCATGGAGCAGGTTCCTACACCGGAGAATATCTGGGACCTTGCTTCCGAGATCCAGGAGGCGCTGACCGAGCAGGACCACCATCCCGGACCTTCTCATCGCGGCGACCGCACGTGAGCATGATCTTGAGATCCTGCATTACGACAAGGACTTCGAGACAATCGCTAGGTTTACCGAGCAGCCGGCGCGCTGGATCCTTCCGCCTGGCTCGGTCTGAAAAATCACGAGTGCAACTCGTCGTTATGGCCTCAGGCAGTGCCTGTATCTGTGCGGTGCTCAGCGCTTGCTAGAAGACCTCGACGTCCTTGATCATCGGGATGCTTGTTCAGCAACGCGATGCTCAGCGGGGCCGGCTGCCCGGCGCCCCGCGCCCGGCGAGGGGCCGGGTTGTCGTGCAGCACGGCGTTAAGCGTCGCGGTGTCCCGGTGATCCCGCTCCGGGGGATGTAGTCCACCGAGCAGATGAACTGCTCGGTGAGGGCCAGGTTGTCGTCGCCGGGGCACCCCACCCGGCCGTTCCCGCCCGTCGTGGCGAGCGAGTATGGGCCGAAGGTCATCGTCAAGGGCAAGATCGACCGGCGGGACGACGTGCCCAAGCTGATCGCGATGGATGTGACCATCCCTGACCTGACGATCGCTGAGGGCGCGCCGCACCCACCCGGGCAATACCGAAGTGCATCTGAAGCTGCGCAGCCCGCAGCGCACCACTGTGGTGCGGCTCGACGACAAGCCCGGGCCGTCGCTGACGGCATCGCTCGGCCTGCCGGTCTTCACCTGCCACAACGAGTGAATTGCTGCGCATCCGCGCGCATGGAGCAAGCGATCACGTGGTTGTTCTTATTTGAGCGATCGAGTGATGATCGAAATATCGCCCGTCGATCCGCACGTGTCAAGACTTTGCATGATATTGCCTGATATTTCGGCTGTCTATGGCCCTGCGGGAGCCCCTCAGTTATGCTCCTTGACAGATGTCCCCTGTCATGTTTTAACGGATTCACTCGAACTTTGTTCGCTTTTACCTGGTTGTTTGCAGTTTCGTGGCGCCTGCCCCGGCGCAGCCTGGGACAATGGAGGAAGACTCGTGAGAAGGATCAAGCGGAGTCTTATCGTTCTCGCAGCTACGGCATTCGCGCTGGCTGGCCTCATCAGCGGGTCTGCCTCGGCGGCCACTCAGTTGATCCCCCGCTCGCTAGCGGATGGCCACAGCGCCGGGTCTGCCTCGGCGGCCCCGCAGCAAGGCCCCCGCACGAAAGCGGCATGGCGGGCGGACATAGCACACCTCCGGCAGCCGGGTCGCGGGTGCTACAGCGCCTCGTATCCCGCGCTGACGTGGCACGCAGTCAAGTGCGTCACCGCGCCCAAGTGGCAGATGGCGGTGGAGCAGCCAGCTAGGTCAGCAGAGCACGCCGAACCAGCGACGCACGCGGAACCAGCGACACTAGGTGACGGCCACGACTACTGGGCCAACGTGTCGGGAACGATTTCCCAGGCCATCGGAACGTTTCAGGACGTGAGCCCGAGCATCGCCGAGGCGGGCCAGGTAGACGGCTCAGGTTCGCAGGTCGCGAACGCCTTCTCGCTTCAGATCAACAGTCAGGGCTTCTCTGGCTCGTCCGAGTGCGCGGCGAGCAGTGATCCTTCCGGCTGCGTGGCGGTGCAGCAGTTCGTGTACGCCTATGGCAACAACAACACCAGCGGCATCTTCATGCAGTACTGGGTGCTCGGCTTCGGTTCCACGTGCGCCTCGGGCTGGACCTGGGCCGGCGGCACCAACTGCTACACCAGCAGCGTCGGAGCCGGGGTGAGCTCGCTGACCGCCAGCGAGCTCGCCAGCGTACAGTTTTCCGCGACCGCCGCGTCGGGTGGTAATGACGGGCTAACGCTGGTCAGCTCGGGGACGGCAACTACCATCACCGCCAATGACGACGTGCTTGATCTCGCTTCACACTGGACCGGGACCGAGTGGGACGCGCTCGGCGACGCCGGAGGTGGCGAGGCGAACTTCGCTGCGGGCACGTCGCTGGAGGCGGTGACGGCCTTGACAGACAGCAACGGCTCGGCGGCGCCTACCTGTGGCACCGGCACCGATGCCTTCACCGTCGAGACGAACAACCTCAACCTGGCCGCCACGCCGCCGCTCGGTGGTGAGCCGTCACCCACGATGGCTTCTCAGCAGACCAACGGGACAACCGGGACCGCGAGCTGCGCGACCGCCAGCGGCACGACCGTCAGCGGGTCGTCGGTTTGTGCGATCTATTCGTCTGACGATACGCCGTGCGTGGCGGCCTACAGCATGGACCGCGCGCTGTACTCGAACTATGACGGGTCGCTCTATCAGGTCGAGCGGGCCTCGGACGACACGGCGAAGAATATCGGGCTGCTGACCACGGGCGGGGATGTCAACGCATCCGAGCAAGACTCGTTCTGCGCCAATACCACGTGCACGATCACCGAGATCTATGACCAATCGCCGGAAGGTAACAACCTGACGATCGAGCAAGGTGGCGGCGCCGATCACACAGCGGATTCCGGCGCCGATGCCACAGCGCTGCCGATCACGATCGGCGGCAATGAGGCATACGGCCTGGATGTCACCTCAGGGGTCGGCTACCGAGACGACGATACGACGGGGATCGCGACTGGCGAGGATCAGTCGGGCACGTACATGGTGGCGTCGGGGACCAATGTTAACTCGGGCTGCTGTTTTGACTTCGGTAACGCCGAGACCGACAACGACGACAATGGCGCCGGGGCGATGGATGCCGTTAACCTGACTACGTTCTGCGGCAGCTACGAGGCGCCGTGTGCTGGCAGCGGCCCGTGGGTCGAGGCGGACATGGAGAACGGCCAGTACCTGGGCGGGGATGGCAGCAACCCGGCCGACACGGGGAATGACAGTGACTTCGTGACGGCGATGCTGGCGAACAACGGGCACACCACCTTTGAGCTTGAGGGCGGCAACGGGCAATCGGGCGGCCTGACGACGTACTGGGACGGGCCCCTGCCCAGCGGCTACTCGCCGATGGACCAGGAGGGCGCGATCGTGCTGGGCACCGGCGGCGATAACAGCAATTCTGACATCGGGTCGTTCTTCGAGGGCGTGGTAACGTCGGCCGTCCCGGACCAGGCCGCCGAGAACGCCGTCCAGGCCAACATCGTGGCGGCCGACTACGCTGGCAACTCCGCACCCGCCGCCACCACGGCCGCGAGCGCGGCCGGGCAGGCGGTGGTCCATTCGGCCGGGGCTACCGGCGCGGCGGCCAGCGGATTCTCCAGCGTGTACACGGTGGACTCGGCCAACGGTGACCTGCAGGAGACCTACCTGCCCTACATGGGCGACTCCTGGACCAGCCAGAACCTGTCGGCGAACTACGGCACCCCGGCGGTGATGCCGGGCACGGAACCGGTCTCCATCGTCCACTGCGGCTACACCAGCGTCTACACGGTCGATGCCTCCAGCGGTGATTTGCAGGAGACCTACCTGGCCGCCATCGGCGATTCATGGGCCACCCAGGACCTGTCGGCGAACTACGGCACCCCGCCGACCAACGTGACGCCCACGGCGGTGGTCCATACTGCCGGGGCCTCCGGTGCGACGGCGGGCTGCGGCTACACCAGCGTCTATACCCGGGACCGGGACGGTGACCTGCAGGAGACCTACCTGCCCAACGCGGGCTTCCCTGGTGACGCGTGGCACACGCAGGACTTGTCGGCGAACTACGGGACTCCGGCGGTCTTGGGCGGGACGTCTCCGGTCGCGATCGTGCACTGCGGCTACACCAGCGTCTACACCGTCGACGAGAACCACCAGCTGCAGGAGACCTACCTGGCCGCCATCGGCGATTCGTGGGCTACGCAGAGCCTGTCGGCGAACTACGGCACCCCGGACACCACCACGACCCCGACGGCCGTGGTGCATACCGCCGGGGCAGCCGGCGCGTCGCCCGGTTGCGGCTACACCAGCGTCTACACCGTGGATCAGGGCAGCGACGACCTGCAGGAGACCTACCTGCCCGACGCCGGCTTCCCCGGCGACGCGTGGAGCACCCAGAACCTGTCGGCGAACTACGGGACGCCGGCGGTGGCGCCGGGCACGCAGCCGGAGGCGCTGGTCCACATGGGCTACACCAGCCTCTACACCGTGGATCAGGGCAGCGACGACCTGCAGGAGACCTACCTGCCCGCGATCGGCGACTCGTGGAGCACGCAGAACCTGTCAGACAACTACGGCACCCCGACGACCGACCAGTCGCCGATCGTGCTGCTGCATCCGGACGCGAGCGGCAACCTCGACTGGACCAGCGTGTACACGATCGACGAATTCAGCGATGACTTGCAGGAGACCTACCTATCTAACGTCGGCTTCCCCGGCGATGCGTGGGTCACGCAGAACCTGTCGGCGAACTACGGCACCCCGGAAGTGAGCGTGCCGGAGTCCGCCACGGCGGGCTCGTCGGTGGTCCATAGCGGGTACACCAGCGCCTGACCGCCATGGGTAAGCCGTGGGCCACCCAGGACCTGTCGGCGAACTACGGCACCCCGGTGATGATGGCGGATACGACGCCGGTGACGGTGGTCCATGACGGGTACACGAGCGTGTACACGATCGATGCCAACGGCGACTTGCAGGAGACTTACCTGCCCGCCATCGGCGACGCCTGGACCACCCAGGACCTGTCGGCGAACTATGGCACTCCGGCATCGAAGGTGACACCGACCGCGGTCTTCCATGACGGGTACACCAGCGTGTACACGGTGGCGGCCTCGACCGGTGACCTGTGGGAAACCTACCTGCCCGGCGCCGGCTTCCCCGGCGATGCGTGGGTCACGCAGAACCTGTCGGCGAACTACGGCACCCCGGAAGTGAGCGTGCCGGAGTCCGCCACGGCGGGCTCGTCGGTGGTCCATAGCGGGTACACCAGCG
>JBEKHI010000102.1:0-21542 GCA_050012355.1 Streptosporangiaceae bacterium
TGATCGGACCGCAGACGGCCAAGACCGCCACCGAGTACGGGCTCCGGGTCGACGTCGAGGCGCCCAGGCCCTCGGCAGCCGATCTGGTTGACGCGCTGGCCGCCCATGGTGCCCGGCTGCGTTCGGCCGCGCGCGAGGCCGGCGAGGTCTACAAGCGTCCGAGCGAGCGTCGCCGAGGTGGCCGTCGGCGGCTGGGCTGAGCGGCTAGGCTGAACGCTATGTCCGCGTCGTACCCCATCGTCCGCCCCCGTCGGCTGCGTCGTACCCCGGCGCTGCGCCGTCTGGTCGCCGAGACGGCCCTGCGTCCCGACGACCTGGTCCTGCCGGTATTCGTCAAGGAGGGCATCGCCGAGCCGCAGCCGGTCAGCTCGATGCCCGGCGTCGTGCAGCACACCCGCGACAGCCTGCGTAAGGCCGCCGCCGAGGCGGCGGACGCTGGCGTGGGCGGGATCATCGTGTTCGGCATACCGTCGGTGAAGGACGATCGCGGGACTCAGGCTGACGACCCCGATGGTGTCTCGCAGCAAGCGCTGGCGGACATCAGGTCCGAGACCGGTGACGAGCTGGTCGTGATGGCGGACCTGTGCCTGTGCGAGTACACCGACCACGGGCACTGCGGCATCTTGTCCAGCGACGGCCAGGTGCTGAACGACCCGACGCTCGAGCGTTACGCCGCCACCGCCGTCGCGCAGGCCCGGGCCGGTGCCCACGTGGTGGCGCCGTCGGGCATGATGGACGGCCAGGTCGGTGTCATCCGGGCCGCGCTGGATGCCGCGGGTTTCGAGGAGACGGCGATCTGCGCCTACTCGGTGAAGTACGCGTCGGCGTTCTACGGTCCGTTCCGTGAGGCAGCCGAGGGCGCGCCGAAGTTCGGCGACCGGTCCACCCACCAGCAGGATCCGGCCAATGTGGAAGAGTCGCTGCGCGAGGTCGGACTTGACCTGGCGGAAGGCGCGGACATGATCATGATCAAGCCCGCGCTCGCGTACCTCGACGTGATCCGCCGCGTTGCCGACGAGGTCCGCGTTCCGGTCGCCGCCTACCAGGTAAGCGGCGAGTTCGCGATGGTCGAGGCCGCGGCGGCGAACGGCTGGCTGGACCGGGACAAGACCATCATGGAGACCCTCACCGCGATCCGCCGGGCAGGCGCCGGTTTCGTCCTCACTTACTGGGCCACCGAAGTGGCCCGCCGCCTTGGCTGATTACCTGAACGAATCGTGCTTATGGCCCTACCATGAGTGACTACGGGCTGGGGGCGTTAAAGCGCTTGAAACGTCTCGGATAAATTAGCGTCAACCGGGCGGGCGGCCAGGTTCAGGCACCAGGGGCACAGGCGCCGTAGGCGGGTGCCAGAGGCAGGGAGTTCGGTCAATGGTGGTTGGTGTGCGGCGTCGTAGCCGCCGGGCGGCGGCGGAGCAGCAAGAGCCGGTAGGCACGGAGGCGGAACGTTACGCCGCCATGGGCTGGCCAGTGTGCACCGGCTCGCAGCTCACCCGCGGGCTGCACGGTACTACTGAACATGGCCGCGCGTGCTCCTGCGACCGGGTAGGTTGTCCAGCCCCGGGAGCACATCCCGCGTCTCCCGCCTGGCAGATGCAAGCCACGGTAGACCTCACCACGATCAGGCAGTGGTGGCAAGTCAACCCGTCCGCGAACGTGATACTCGTTACCGGACGGGTTTTTGATGTCTTGGAGGTTCCCGCCGTTCCCGGCGCCTCGGCGCTGGCCAAGATGGCGCGGGACAGCGTGGAAACGGGCCCGGTCGCGATGCTCGGCGCGGACACCATGCACTTCTACGTCACGACCAGGGGCGCTCCGGTCGACGAGGACGAATGGTGGTCCTGCGGCCTGGACTGCTCGCCGGAGATCGCGACTCCGACCGGCGAGGTAACGTGGCACTGCCGCGATAGCTTCGTGCTCGGTCCGCCCTCTCGGTACGCGGGAGGGCAGGGCGTCCGGTGGGTCCGCCGTCCCGAGAATCGCTCACTGCCCGACGCGCTGCGGCTGCTTGAGTATCTGGCTGACGCCGTGGAGGGCTGCGACATGGAGGGATGGAGATGACTTCCGAGGAGCTCTTCGCCCGCGCGACCGCGGTCACCCCCGGAGGCGTGAACTCCCCGGTCCGCGCGTTCGGATCGGTGGGCGGTACACCGCGATTCATGGCGCGCGGCTCGGGACCGTACCTGTACGACGTGGAAGGCAAGCAGTACGTCGACCTGATCTGCTCCTGGGGCCCGATGATCCTCGGGCACGCTTACCCCGCGGTTACCGAGGCGGTCACCGCCGCGGCCGCCCGGGGCACGTCCTTCGGCGCCGCGACGCCCGGCGAGGTGGAACTCGCCGAGGAGATCGTGGCCAGGACACCGGTCGAGCAGGTGCGCCTGGTGAGCTCGGGCACCGAGGCGACGATGTCCGCGATCCGGCTGGCTCGCGGGTACACCGGCCGTTCCGTGGTGGTGAAGTTCGCCGGCTGCTACCACGGTCACGTGGACGCGCTGCTGGCCGCCGCGGGATCCGGGGTCGCCACGTTCGGACTGCCTGACACGCCCGGTGTCACTGGCGCCGCCGCCGCTGACACGATCGTGCTGCCATACAACGATATGGAAGCCATCCGGGCGGCGTTCGCCGAGCGGGGCGACGAGATCGCCTGCGTGATCACCGAAGCCTGCCCGGCCAACATGGGCGTCGTCCCGCCTGAGCCCGGGTTCAACGAGGCGCTCGCCGAACTGACCCGCCAATCCGGCGCGCTGCTGGTCATGGACGAGGTGCTGACCGGCTTCCGTATCTCGCGGTCCGGCTGGTACGGGGTGGACGGCGTGGCGGGCGACCTGGTGACCTTCGGGAAGGTGATGGGCGGCGGGCTCCCCGCCGCCGCGTTCGGCGGCCGCGCCGAGATCATGTCGCGGCTCGCGCCAGTGGGCCCGGTCTACCAGGCGGGCACCCTGTCCGGCAATCCGCTGGCCACCGCGGCCGGACTGACCACGCTGCGCGCGTGCACCCCGGAGGTCTACGCGGCGGTCGACTCGTTCTCCGAGTCGCTGCGCAAGCTCACCGGCGAAGCACTCGCCGCGGCGGGGGTCCCGTACTTCATGTCGGTCGCCGGGAACCTGTTCTCGGTGTTTTTCGGTATCACCGAGCCGGTGACCAATTTCACTGAGGCGAAGCGGGTGTCGTCGCCTGCCTACGCCGCGTTCTTCCACGCGATGCTCGACCGGGGCGTCTACCTGCCGCCGTCGCCGTACGAGGCCTGGTTCGTCTCCGCCGCGCACGACGAGGCGGCGCTCGCCCGCATCGCTGACGCCCTTCCGGCTGCGGCTCGGGCCGCGGCGGCCGCGCTGTAGGCTGGGGCGCTATGTCTGATACGACTGTGGTTCACCTGCTCAGGCACGGCGAGGTGGACAATCCGCGAGGCATCATCTACGGACGGTTGCCCGGTTATCATCTGTCGGCCAACGGGCGCGCGATGGCCCGCGCCGCCGCTGACTATTTCGCCGGCCTGCCGATAACGGCTCTGTTCGCTTCCCCGCTCGAGCGCGCCCAGGAGACCGCGGCGCCGACGGCTGAGAAGCTTGGGCTCCCCGTCGTCACCGATGAGCGGCTGATCGAGTCCGAGAACCACTTCGAGGGGATGAGCTTCGGAGTGGGCGACGGGTCGCTACGGCACCCGCGGCACTGGACGGCGATGATGAATCCGCTGCGTCCGTCGTGGGGCGAGCCCTACGATCACGTGCTGAGCCGGATGGCGGCGGTGGTGGAGCGGGCACGGCTGGCCGCCGAGGGCGCCGAGGCCGTGTGCGTCAGCCATCAGCTTCCCATCTGGACGACCAGGCGTGGCCTGGAGGGAAAGCGGCTGTGGCACGACCCGCGCAAGCGGCAGTGCGCGCTCGGCAGTGTCACCAGCTTCACCTATCAGGGCGCGGAGCTGATCGGTATCTCCTATGTTGTGCCGCCCCGGCGTCCCGAGCATGACCTCGATGCGGCACAATAGGGGCTAAGTACTACCCCCCGTAGGAGATCGACTAGTGCTGAAGCTCAAGCGTCGCACGGCCGTCATCGTGGCGGTCGCGGGCGCTGTGCTCGTAGCCGGGGTCCTCACCGCCGTCACCTGGTCCGGCGGTGGCACGTCCACCCAGGATGTCAGCTACATCGACGGCAGCACGTCGGCGCTCTATTACGCCGCTGGCCATCGCAAGCTCGCGCCCGACTTTACCGGGACCACGCTGACCGGCAGCGAGCTCACTCTTTCGAAGTACCGTGACGGCGATGTCCTGGTGCTCAACTTCTGGGGCTCGTGGTGCGTGCCTTGCCGGGAGGAGACACCGATGCTCGCCGCGATGGCCGCCACGGATGCGAAAGAAGGCAAGAAGATCAAGTTCCTCGGTGTGGATGAGCAGGAGACCCCGGCGAACGCGGAGGCCTTCGACTCCAGCTTCGGAGTGCAGTACCCGAGCATCAACGACTCGGGAGCGGAGGTCACGCTGGACTTCAGTCCGGTCGTGCCGATCTCCGCGACCCCCACGACGCTGGTGATCGACTCCACTGGCCGGGTCGCGGGCGCGATCTTCGGTGGGTCGAGCTACGCGGAGCTGTCCGCGCTCCTGGACCGGATAACAGAATGACCGACACGCGTGAAGAAGTAACCCCCACGCTGGATATCGCGGAGACCACGGCCGGTGGCCCGCCGCCGTCGTTTGGCCTAACAGGCCAGCTCGGCTGGGCCTGGCGGACGCTGACGTCAATGCGTACCGCGCTGGTCTTGCTGTTCTTGCTGGTGCTGGGCGCGATCCCCGGCTCGATGCTGCCGCAGGAAGGCACCGATCCCGCGTCGGTGGACCAGTACTTCACCGCGCATCCGGGGCTGGCGCCGTGGCTGAACCACCTCGGGCTGTTCAACGTCTACGCGGCGCCGTGGTTCGCCGCGATCTATATCTTGCTGTTCGCCTCGCTCGTCGGGTGCGTGGTGCCGCGGACGTTCAAGCTCGTCGGTTCGGCCCGGTCCCTTCCGCCGCGAGCGCCGCGCAACGTCGCCCGGCTGCCGCACTCCGCGGTCTACGATGTGCGGCTGCCTTCGGAGCAAGCCATCGACGTCTCCGCGACGCTGCTTGAGCGGCGCGGGTTCCGGCTGCGCCGGGAGACCGACTGGATCTCCGCCGAGAAGGGGTACCTGCGCGAAGCGGGCAACCTGCTGTTCCACCTGGCGCTGCTCGGCGTGCTCGTCTCGGTCGCGGTCGGGGGCATCTTCGGCTACAAGGCCGACAAGGTACTCGTCGCCGGTCAGTCCTTCGCCGACACGGCCAGCTCGCTGGATGAGTTCCACCCCGGTCGGCTGGTCAGCGATAGCGACCTGGCGCCGTTCACGATGTCGCTGAAGTCGTTCGAGGCGACCTATTACACCAGTGGCAGCGACGAGGGTGAGCCGCAGTCGTACGACGCGTACGTTAACTACACCGCGAGTCCTGGTGCCGCGTCGAAGTCCTACGACCTGCGGGTCAATGAGCCGCTGCGGGTGGACGGCACCAAGGTGTACCTGATCGGGCACGGGTTCGCCCCCGAGTTCAAGGTCACCGACGCCGCGGGCAAGGTCGTTTACGACCAGGCCACCGTGTTCATCCCGGACGCGTCGGCGAACTACATCTCGCAGGGCGTGGTGAAGGTCCCGGACGCCTCGCCCGAGCAACTCGGCTTCGCCGGTGTCTTCGCGCCCACCGCGGCCGAGACGAAGAGCGGCACGCTCGAGTCCATCTGGGCGGCGGCCCTCGACCCGGTGGTGTCGCTGATCGCCTACCAGGGCAACCTCGACATGAACTCCGGCTCGCCCCAGTCGGTCTACCAGCTGGACACGTCGCAGATGCACAAGATCACCTCGTCGGCGAAGGTGCTGGCACCGGGACAGAGCTGGAAGCTCCCCGGCTACGGCACGGTCACCTTCGAGGGCTACCAGCAGTGGATCTCGCTGCAGGTGACTTACGATCCGGGCCAGCTCTCCGCGCTGATCTGCGGCATGCTGGCGCTCTGCGGTCTGGTGCTGTCATTCCTCGTGCGGCGTCGCCGCGTGTTTGTCCGGACGGACGAGGCCGGGTCCGGCTCGGTCGTCAGTTTCGGAGGACTCGCGCGGACCGACGCCAGTGGCGGGTTCGCGGAGGAGTTCGTCGAGCTCGCTAACGACATGCTCGCTGCCCACCGCGGCGCTGAGCCTGATCAACAACCCCCCTCCGAGGCAGAACCACCGCCCTCTCAGGCAGACCCATCGCCTTCTCAAGCAGATGGAGAGTGAAGGCCCGTGTCCGTTAACTCAACTTTGGCCAACGTAAGCGGCGATTTCCTGATCTTCGCGATCGTCGTCTACTCGCTCGCGGTGCTGGCGTTCGCCGGGGACTTCGCGTTCGGCCGGCCCCGGCGTTCGGCCGCGGCGGCGACCAAGCGTGTCCAGGTTCCCCAGCTAGCCACGGTGGGTGCCCCTGCCGTCGGCTCCGACGGCGGATCAGTCCCCGCCGCTCCGCGGGAAGACGTCCCTGAGCGGCGGCCGACGCTGTGGCGCGCCGCGCGGGACGCGGGCTCCTGGGTGGTCGCCGGGCTGGTGCTGTCCACCATCGGTGTCACCGCCCACGTGATCGCGGTGGTCACCCGCGGACTGGCCGTGCACCGGGTGCCGTGGGGCAACATGTACGAGTTCGTCGTCGCGCTCACCTGCGTCGCGGCGATCTTCTTCCTCGGCGTGATGCTCAAGTACCGGGCCTGGGCGCTCGGCGTGTTCGTGATGGGCACGCTGGTCGTCGCGCTCGGCCTTGCCCAGACGCTCATCTACACCGCGGCCGGGCCATTGGTACCGGCGCTCCAGTCGTACTGGCTCGCCATTCACGTGGCCGCGATGGCGCTGTCGACCGGTATCTTCTTCGTCGCCGCCGTGCTCGGCATCATCTACCTGTGGACCGAGCGGCAGTCACGCAAGGGCACCGAGACGATGAACGGCATCCTCGCGCGGCTGCCCGCTAAGGAACAGCTCGACCGGCTGACCTACCGGACGGTGGTCTTCGGCTTCCCGGTGTGGACGTTCGGCGTGATCGCCGGCGCGATCTGGGCAGACCAGGCATGGGGCCGTTACTGGGGCTGGGACCCGGTCGAGACCTGGGCGTTCATCACCTGGGTGCTGTACGCCGCGTTCCTGCACGCCCGGGCGACGGCCGGCTGGCGCGGGCGCCGCGCGCACTACGTCCAGCTGCTCGGGTTCGCCAGCTTGATGTTCAACATCTTCGTCGTTCAGACGCTCCTCACCGGACTGCACTCTTACGCGGGCCTGCCCGGCTGACGCTGTGCCGTTCCGGACACGCTAGCTCAGGCCCGGTCCTCGCCGTGGATCAGCTTGTCAAGCTCGCTAAGGAACTCGGGATCGTCATCCGGCCCGCAGGGTATCGCCGCCTCGGCGCGGAACCGGCCGGCCGGATGACGGGCCACCGCCTCGTCGGCGGCGGTCCACCGGCGAGCACGTCGTCGCCTGGTCACCAGCCACGCCACCGCTCCGAAGATAAGCGTCACGGTGATTAGCGTGAACCACACTCTTTTACTCCGGCCCCGGAACGCTCCTGCGGGCGTCAGAGCCACGTCAGTCAGGCTATACAACCAGCAACCAGTCAGAAACAGGACAAACAGGGCGATAGCCAGCAGCATGGCGGAAGCCTAACTCCAGGTCAGGGTGGTCCGGGGTGTATTTGGCAACTTTCACCACCAGTCAGCCCAGTCGCTATCCATCACGTCGGGTGACGGGAGGCCTGTTTTCGGCTTAGTCTTGGCGTGGGCGAGAAACTCAGGGAGTACCGACCATGCGGCTGCGCATCTTCGAGCGAGTACGACGCTTCGCGCTTCGTGCTGGCTCCCGACGTGGTCCGCGGGACGGCACCGCACTGGAGGCGCCTGGCCGCCACCGTCGCGAGCGCCAGGCCGTGGCCGTTCCGCATCACCACGTCGTACCGCCGCGACCGATCCCGCACCAGCCGGTCGTACCGGCGGCACGCGCCACGGTCGGCCGGCCAGCGGCGCCCCGGCCAGCGGCGCCCCGGCCAGCGGCGGCCGGAGCGGGAGCGGCGGCCGGGTATGGCGGAGCCGCCCGCGCACGGATCCGGGAGGCGCCGCCGGGTGCACCGCAGAGCGAGGCCCAGGCCGCGCCGCCGGTGGTGAACCACGAACGTGCCCGCCAGCCTTGGTACCAGGTCGTCAAGGGATACGACCCGCCGTCGGCCGAGGCACTCCCGACGCTTGCTCCGCCGCCGCGCCGCGGTATCGCGACGCCCACCGAGGAACGGCTCGCGTTCGCCGCGCCGCATCCGACCGGTATGCCACCCACGCCGGACGGCCGTCGCAACACCGGTGTCCTGGAGAAGATCCTCTGGCGCCAATGGGACCCGAGCATGCCGCCGCCGGCCGACGTGGTTATCGCGATCGACCGGCTCGCTGACTTCCCGCAGTCCATTAAGAACAAGCTCGCGGACGGCCTCGACGGTATCTACGTCGGTCCCGGCGGCGTGCCTGAACTCGACGACATGACCAGCCTGCGCGGCGTCCCGCTACCGTCCGGCCGGGCGACCTGGGACGCGTGCGCTGGCGCTTACGGTGAACGCAAGATCGTTATCGGCTCCCGACCATCGCCCACCCCTGACGTGACATGTCACGAGGTCGGGCACGCACTCGATGATCTCGACAGCCCGCCGGGCAAATGGCAGTCCGACTCTGCCGAGTTTCGCATGCTTTATGATCTGTGCCAGCCTCATCTCGTCAGCGATTTCCACCGCCAGCCTGGCGGCCTGGGGCGCAAGGAGTTCTTCGCGGACGCGTTCGCCGCGATCGCCTCGAGCCAGCGGCCGGCGCTGGTGGACATGCTTGGCGGACAGACGAGAACGGCGCTGCGTGTGATGCTGTACTTCAACCGGCGCTACGGCCTTTAAAAGGGTGATCAACCGATGTTCGTGATACGGCTTCCAAACGGGAATCTGCAAGTGCCGCAGACAGCAGTCGCACGCGAAGGCCGGGTCATCGGCAACGCGTACGTAGAAATCACCCCGCAGGACGCGGAATACGAGCGGCTAGCCCCCCTAGCGATTACCTCTGAAGAGATGGAGCGGCGGCGTGACGCATGGCGTGCCGGAGACGAGGCCCTGCGCCAGGAGTTCCTGGAGTTCGCCCGTCGCGCAGGGTCCGAGCCGGATATTGACTAGCCGCCGCTCCTGTCCCGTTCAAGCCAACGTGTGGTCTTCAGCCGAGACGCCGTCATCACCGCGAAGCAGCGCGCGGACCTCGGATTCGCGGAACCTCCGGTGTCCGCCCGGAGTGCGGATACTGGTGATCCGGCCCGACGCCGCCCATCGAGTCACCGTTTTCGGATCGACCCGAAAGAGCGCGGCCACCTCCCCAGGTGTGAGCAGTCTCTCGTTGTTGCCGTCCAAGTTGCCTCTCCTCCGAACCTTGGTCGGGGTATGCCCCTAGTTTGGCGACATACGAGTACTTTCTGCCTAGATTTCGGAAAATTAGGATGGACAAACTGCTAACCCTTGACCACGTTCGCGATGCTGCCTCACGTCTCGCCGCTGCTCGGGCTGTCGTGCGCACCCCGTTGCTGCCGGTGCCGCAGATCGCATCCGGTTTGTTCATCAAGCCGGAGAACCTTCAGCCGACGGGATCATTCAAGCTCCGCGGCGCGTACTCGGCCATTACCGCCGTACCGGAAAGCGAGCGCCGCGGCGTAGTCGCGCACTCAAGCGGCAATCACGGGTACGCCGTCGCTTACGCGGCGGCGCTCGTCGGGATTCCGGCCGCGATCGTCGTCCCGGAGAACGCACCCGCGGTCAAGACCGCCGCGATCGTCGGATGCGGCGCCGAACTGGTGACGGTCGAGCCCACACTGACCGCCCGTATCGAGACAGCAAACGAGATATCAGAACGGCGAGGCTACATCCTCATACCGCCCTTTGATCATCCTGAGGTCATCGCCGGCCAGGGCACCATCGGCCTGGAAATCGCCGAGGATCTCCCGGACGCGGACGTGGTCGTCGTCCCGGTCAGCGGAGGCGGCCTGATATCCGGGATCGCGGTGGCCGTCCGCGCGCTGAACCCCAGGGCAAGGATCATCGGGGTAGAACCAGAGCTCGCGGCCGACGCCCGTGACTCGCTGCGCTCCGGCACGCGGGTCGCCTGGCCGGCTCGCGAGACGGCCCGCACCATCGCCGACGCGCTGCGCGTGGAGCAGGTAGGCGAGCTGACGTTCCCGATTATGAGGGAACTGGTCAGCGACATCGTCACGGTCACCGATGAGGAGATACTCGAGACGATGCGCGTCCTGGCCACTAGTGCTCGGCTGGTCGCCGAGCCGGGCGGCGCTGCCGCCGTGGCCGCGTGCCTGTACCGCGGAGCTGAACTGCCTGGTGGTAGCCGGGTCGCGGTCCTGTCGGGCGGAAACGTGGACCCGGTGCTGCTCTCCAAAGTCCTGGCGTAGTCTGGATAGCGCTATGCGAGCCTTCATTGTTTACAACGCGGCGCGGCTCGGGCTGTTTCTTGTCGCCCTGGGGCTGTTGCACCTGTTCGGTCTCGGCGGCCTGATGATGTGGGCGCTTGCCCTGGTCATCAGCGGCATCGCCAGCTACGTCGTGCTGTCCAGCCTGCGTGACAAGGTGTCGGTGTCCGTCACCCACCGGGTAGAGCGGGCAGGGGCCCGGGCCACCAACTTCAAGCAGCGCCTCGAAGAAGGTGCCACCGTCGAGGACGAGGACGCGAGCGCCGCGTCCACCGCCACGGCTGCCGCTTCATCTGAGAGTTCGTGACCCTGGTGAGTGCGGCACTGCCCCGAGAAGAGTGCGGGTAGTGCAGCACCCACCAGAAACAGCGCGGGTCTGGCTAGCCGATCCAGCCGCCGCGTGACAGCAGCGACAGGACCGCGTCCACCGCTTCGGTCCGGGTGAGCTTGGACGTGTCGAGTACGAGGTCGGCGTCGTCGGGCTCCTCATACGGGTCGGAGATCCCGGTGAACGAGTCGATCAGCCCGGCCCGTGCCTTCGCGTACAGTCCCTTGCGGTCCCGCGCCTCGCACTCCGCGAGCGGGGTCGCGACGTGGATCAGCAGGAAATCGCCGACCTCGCTCACCATCTCGCGCACCTGAGCCCGGGCGGCGGCGTAGGGCGCGATCGGCGCGCAGATGGCCACGCCACCGTGCCTGGCGATCTCGGCCGCGACGTAACCGATGCGCGCGATGTTCAGGTCGCGATCCGTGCGGGAAAACGTGAGTCCCGCCGACAGCAGCCGTCGTACCAAGTCACCGTCAAGCAGCGATACAGACCGGTCGCCGCCTTCGGCGAGCGCGTCCCGCAGATCCCGTGCGACCGTCGATTTCCCTGATCCCGACAGCCCGGTGAAAAACACCACGACCCCGCGCTCGCGGCGCGGCGGGCGGGCCTTGCGTACCTCGGCGGCGACGACGGGCGGCATGTACCAGTCGGGCAGCTGCTGGCCCGCGTCCAGCAAGGCGTTCAGCTCATCGGGTGACAGCTCCTCGCGCTCGGTCCCCGAGGAGATCAGCGACAGCGGACGCCACACCTCGTTAACCGGGTCGTAAGCCCACTCCGGCGGGGCGATCACCCGCACTGGCAACGTGTCATCGGGGTCCGGGGGCAGGTCAGACAGCAGATCGGTCGCCCCGTAGGCCGCGGCGACCACGGCCCTGGCCCGCAGCTCACCGACCGGGTCCTGGCGCCGGGCCAGCGGCACCGGGATCACGATCGTGTTTGACGGCAGGTGGTTGGTGGCCGCGGCCACCGAGCGGACCAGCGACTCCGGCCGGACGACTACCTCGGCCCCGTCGCCCATCAGCGGCAGCAGGAGTATCCGTGCCTTGAGCTGGTCCGCGTAATGCCTTAGCTGGCCGATGTGCCGGGCGGTCAGCGGGCCGCGAGTCGCCACCGCGAGCACCGGCCCGTCTCCGAGCGCCGCGCGTGCCTCGTCCGGCCGGCGGCGAATCCGTCGGAACGGCCCGTGCTCGGGGGCACGCAACGGCTGGACCGGTCCGGCCAGCCGGATCTTTTCTCCGGTGGGCTCGCGCTTGGTGATCTCGACCACGGCCAGCGGCGCGCCCTCCAGGTCGGTCAGCACCAGGTGGTCCGCGTCGGGCTTGACGACGTCGGCCGGTACCTCGAGGGTGAGCGGAATCAGCCACGGCGTTCCGTCGGCTAGCTCACCGCGGGCGGTGACCGAGGCCAGGTCAGCGGATGCTAGATATCCCGACAGCGGCGCGTAGGCACCGGAGGTGAGAAGCTCCAGCTCCGCGAGCTGCGCCTCGCCGGGGGTCCAGGCTGGCCAGGTCGCCAGTTCTTCGGGAAGGGGCGTACTCATCGGGCTCATACTACGCGGGCGAAACGATCTTCAGGCTTGCGGATGACGTAAAGCAGCTGGTCGTGACCGGCGGACAGCCGCCCACGGGTGAGCCACTCGATGAGTAGGCACGCGGTGTCGGCGGCCTTGGTCACCCGGTCCGTGACGCCGAGGGAGGACCGCGCCTTCGCCCGCGCCGTGATCACCAGGCCGCGCATCAGCGTGTAGCCCTGCATCCCGCGGGCGCTGACCACCCGCTCGTAGACAGCGGGGAACGGTCCGGGCACGCCGGGGTGGTACCGCCGCCACAGCGCCCGGCGGGCAGGCCCTGGCAACACGCGGTCCAGCAGCCCGGCGGCGCAATCCCGGTCCGTGAGCCGCACCAGCAGCAGGCCGCCAGGTCGCAGGGCGCCGGCCAGCCGGTCGAGAACGACCTCGACGTTGTCGATCCGCTCCAGGAGCAGCGCGCAGTACACGATGTCATAGGTGCGCGGGCGCACCGGCGCGGTGCGCAGGTCTCCCAGGATGGCCTCGGATTCTCCGACGACCGAGCGCACGATGGGGTCATCGGTGTCCGCGGTGGTGACGGAGACGTCGATACTGGTGAACCGGTCAAAACCGAGGTCGCGCAGCGGGGTCAGGCAGCCGGCCCGGAGCACGGTGATCTGGCGGCCGAGCCGCTTGCTGGCGTACTCGCGTACCGGTTCCGCGAAGAACGGCTGGTCCGGGTGCTGGGCTGAGGCGGCCGTGCCCGGGGGTGATGAGGCGTGGCGGGGCCCGCCCTTGCCGTGTGAGCCGGTGCCGACAGTCGTCATGACATCGGATGGTAGTTGACTGGCTACGATTAGATAAGGCCTTTGCCGTTGCCCGGCCAGCGGAATTTGTCGGCACCCGCGTAAGCTAGATACCAGTGTGGCTTCGCACGGGAGCCTGCCTATTGGCGTGCCCACGCTGTTGACGGGGCACAGCGTGGGGAGGCACAGCCACCTCCCGCAGTTGACCTTAGGACGTCATGAGCCTCGCCGGACTACTAAGTACCGTCGCCGACCAACCCCAGCTTCGGCATGCCCTCACAGCCGAACCGGCCCTCCCCGACGAACAACGTGATCTAGTGGCGACGACCGCGCTGCGGCCGGTCATCACCGCCTTGCTCGCCAGACAGCGATTCGTCCTGGCGGTCACCGCGACGGCGCGCGAGGCTGAGGACCTGACCGCCGGGCTGCAGTCGTTCCTTCCTGAAGACGCGGTGGCGCTGTTCCCTGGCTGGGAGACCCTGCCGCACGAGCGGCTGTCGCCGCGGTCGGACACGGTTGGTCAGCGGATCGCCGTGCTGCGCCGCCTCAAGCATCCCGATGGCAACAACCTCAAGGCGGTCATCGCTCCGGTCCGCAGCATCCTGCAGCCGCTTGTCGCGGGGCTTGGTGACCTGGAGCCGGTCGAGCTACGGGCCGGACAGGACGCCGACCCCGACGAGGTGATCACCCGGCTGGTCGAGATCGGCTACTCCCGCGAGGACGCGGTGGGCAAGCGCGGTGAGATCGCGGTCCGCGGCGGGATACTCGACGTTTTCCCGCCGACCGAGGAACACCCGGTCCGTATCGAGTTCTTCGGCGACACCGTGGACGAGATCCGCTCGTTCCGGGTGGCCGATCAGCTCAGCTTCGAGCAGGCGGCACACGGGCTGTGGGCGCCACCGTGCCGGGAACTGCTGCTCACACCGGGCGTCCGCTCTCGCGCCAAGGAACTCGCGGACCAGCATCCGGGGCTCGCCGAGATACTCGGCAAGATTTCCGACGGGATAACGGTCGAGGGCATGGAGGCGTTTGCCCCGGTGCTCGCCGACCGGATGGAACTGCTGCTTGACTACGTGCCGCTCGGCGGCCTCGTAGTCTCTTGCGACCCGGAACGGGTCAGGGCCCGTGCCGAGGAACTGGTAACCACCAGCCAGGAGTTCCTCGAGGCATCCTGGGTGTCGGCGGCCGCCGGCGGTGAGGCGCCCATCGACCTAGCCGGGGCGGCCTTCCAGCCGATAGCGAAGATCCGCCAGTCCGCGGTGGACCTCGGTATCCCGTGGTGGACGCTGGGGCCGTTTGGCGAGGAAGAACCAACCGTCGCCGCCGAGCCCGCGCACGCCTACCGTGGTGACACCGACAAGATGGTGTCCGATATCCGCGGCTGGCTCGGCCAGGACTGGCGGGTCGTGCTCGTCACCGAGGGACACGGCCCCGCGCAGCGGCTGGCCGAGATGCTGCGCGGTGAGGACCTCGGCGCGCGGCTTGGTGACCTCGAAACCGAGCCGGAGCCAGGGGTCCCTTACGTCACCACTGGTGTACTCGAACAGGGCTTCACCTGGCCGGACGCCAGGCTCGCGCTCCTCACAGAAAGCGATCTCGCCGCCCGCGGTACCGGCCGTCCCGCCACCAGGGACATGCGCCGCCTGCCTTCGAAACGCCGCGGCGGGATCGACCCGCTCCAGCTCAAGCCCGGGGACTACGTCGTCCACGAGCAGCACGGCGTCGGCCGCTATATCGAGATGACGAGCAGGACCGCGGCGGGGGCGACTCGCGAGTACCTGGTAATCGAATACGCGCCTGCCAAGCGCGGGCACCCGCCTGACCGGCTGTACGTACCCACCGACCAGCTGGACGAGGTCACCAAGTACACCGGTGGCGAGGCGCCGGCGCTGCACCGGCTCGGCGGCGCGGACTGGGCGAAGACCAAGAGCCGTGCGCGCAAGGCGGTCCGTGAGATCGCCGCGGAGCTGATCCGGCTGTACTCGGCGCGGATGGCCTCGCCCGGGCACGCCTTCGGGCCGGACTCGCCGTGGCAGCGCGAGCTTGAGGACGCGTTCCCTTACGTGGAGACCCCCGATCAGCTGGGTGCGATAGAGGACGTCAAGCGGGACATGGAACGCGCCGTCCCGATGGACAGGCTCATCTGCGGTGACGTCGGGTACGGCAAGACGGAGATTGCCGTGCGGGCGGCGTTCAAGGCCGTGCAGGACGGTAAACAGGTCGCGGTCCTGGTGCCCACTACGCTGCTCGCCCAGCAGCACTACAACACGTTCTCCGAGCGCTACTCGGCTTTCCCGGTCTCGGTGAAGGCGATGTCCAGGTTCCAGACCGACAAAGAGGTCGCCGAGACGCAACGCGGGCTCGCCGACGGGGTCGTGGACGTGGTGATCGGCACGCACCGGCTGCTGTCGCCCGAGACCAGGTTCAAGAGGCTGGGCCTGGTGATCATCGACGAGGAGCAGCGGTTCGGCGTCGAGCATAAGGAGTACCTCAAGCGGTTGCGTACCGAGGTGGACGTGCTGGCCATGTCGGCGACCCCGATCCCGCGGACCCTGGAGATGGGCGTGGCCGGGATCAGGGAGATGTCGACGATCCTCACCCCGCCGGAAGAACGGCACCCGGTGCTGACGTTCGTCGGGGCTTACGACGAGAGGCAGGTCGGGGCGGCGATCCGGCGCGAGCTGCTCCGCGACGGTCAGGTCTTCTTCGTGCACAATCGCGTGCAGTCGATACGCAAGGTCGCCGCGCGACTCGCTGAGCTGGTGCCGGAGGCGCGGGTCGCGGTCGCGCACGGGCAGATGAACGAGCATGAGCTCGAGAAGATCATGGTCGACTTCTGGGAGCGGAACTTCGACGTCCTGGTGGCGACGACGATCGTCGAATCGGGCCTGGACATCCCCAACGCGAACACGCTGATCGTGGACCGCGCGGACGCCGCCGGGCTGTCCCAGCTGCATCAGCTTCGCGGCCGGGTCGGCCGGGGCAGGGAACGAGCCTACGCCTATTTCCTTTACCCGCCAGAAAAGGCGCTGACCGAGACCGCGCACGAACGGCTGGCCACGGTGGCGCAGCACACCGAGATCGGCGCGGGCATGTACGTGGCGCTGAAGGACCTGGAGATCCGCGGCGCCGGGAACCTGCTCGGCGGGGAGCAGTCAGGGCACATCGCCGGTGTCGGCTTCGACCTGTACGTCAGGATGATCGGCGAGGCGGTCAGGGAGCTGAAGGACGACGCGCCCGCCGAGCGGCCAGAGGTCCGGGTCGAGTTGCCGGTCAACGCGCACGTGCCGCATGACTACATCCCCGGGGAGAAGCTGCGGCTCGAGGCGTACACCAGGATCGCGACTATCGACTCCGACGAAGACATCACGTCCGTGCGCGAGGAGCTTCGGGACCGCTATGGCGAGCTGCCGGAGCCGGTGGAGAACCTGCTGTCGGTGGCGGCGCTCCGGTTCCAGGCCCGCCGGGCGGGGCTGACCGACATCACTTTGCAGGGGAACCATGTGCGGTTCGCGCCGGTGGAACTGCCGGAGTCCCGGGAAGTCCGGGTTCAGCGGCTATACCCGCGGACAGTGCTCAAACCGCCGGTGCGTACAATGCTGGTGCCAGTGCCGCGGTACAACCTCAGCGGCAGCTCCGCGCCGCAGGCTGCCTCTTTTGGCGGCCAGCCCCTGCGGGATACCGAGTTGCTGGCCTGGTGTGCTGAGGTTGTACGCTCGGTTCTTGCCCCGTTATTGGGGGTTCCGGGGGTCGTCCCCCGGGTTAGCAGAGCAGGAGGATCACCCGTGTTGCGCAGGGTATTGACGTGCGCTGTCGGTGTCGGAGTTGTGGTGCTCGCGGCCGCGTGCTCGCCGGTCAAGATGGGCGCGGCGGCGATCGTTGGTTCTGACCGGATCACCGTGACCCAGCTTGACGACCAGGTGAACGCGTTCAATCAGGTGTATCCCAAGTACTCCAGCCAGGTACAGGTCACCTCCTCTAAGGTCACCTCCGAGGTGCTGGCCTGGCTGATCAGGTTCCAGATCAGGGATCAGCTCGCTGCCGATAGCGGGATCACGGTCACCCCCGCCCAGGTGCAGACCGCGATCAATGAAGTCAATGCCGAGGGTAAGGCGTACGCGGCCGAGTCCGGCGTGACCAACTACAACCTCGATCTGCTGCTTGTCGCCAACGGCATCCCGCCGGACCTGGTGAACGACCTCGGCCGTTACCAGGCCATTGAGACCCAGTACCTCACGCAGGCCAACGGGGGCACGTTGCCGTCCTCGACGTCAGCGGAAAACGCGGCGACCAAGAAGATGACGACGGCTGAGTGCTCGGCCGCCAAGTCGCTGAACGTTCAGGTCAGCCCGCAGTTCGGCACGTTCGACTACAGCGAGTATTCGGTTTCCGCCACGCCGGACCTGCTGTCGGCCGCTTCCGGCAGCAAGCCGTCCACCGTGTCGGCAGGGTCTTGCTGACCGTCCTGCTGACCAGCCCGCGGGTAGCGCCGGGCGTACTGTCGCTACCCGCCTGGGATGCGCTACGGTCGGCCGCTACGGTGCTGGTCGCGACCGGCGACCATCCGCTGCTTCCGTTCCTGTCCGAAGCTGGCATCGGCTACGAGGTGGCCGCTGAGCCGCCGGACGATGGCATCTGGCTTAACGAGCCGGGCGACGAGACGGTCCCGGAGGGCGCGCTGGCGCTGCGTGGCTCTCGTGATCTCCCCGGTGCCCACCTGCTGGACCTCGTCGCAACCATGGATACCCTGCGACGCTCCTGCCCGTGGGACGCCAAGCAGACCCACCAGTCCCTCGCGCCGTACATGCTCGAAGAGCCCTACGAGGCGCTTGAGGCGCTGGAGATGGGTGACGACAAGGCCTTCCGCGAGGAACTCGGCGATGTCCTGCTCCAGGTCGCCTTCCACGCCCGCATCGCGGCGGAGCGGCCAGACGGCTACACGATCGATGATGTCGCCGATGGGATCGTGGCCAAGCTGATCCGCCGCCACCCGCACGTCTTCGCTGGTGTCCCGGTCGATGGCGCTGAGGACGTCAAGCGCAACTGGGACGAGATTAAGAAGGCAGAACGCGCGCACGCTAATCCCGGCAGCGATCCATCCGTCCTGGACGGCGTGCCGTTCGGCCAGCCGGCCCTCTCGCTGGCAGCCCAGCTTCAGCGCCGCGCCACCCGGGCGGGCGCCCCGGCCGATCTCGGTGCCCCTCCAGGCCCCGACCTCGGCGACCAGTTGCTCGTCCTTGTCGCCCGGGCTCGTGAGCAGGGGCTCGACCCGGAACTAGAGCTCCGCGCGGCTGCCCGCCGCTACCGGGACCTGGTACGGGACTGGGAAGCGTCCCGCCGCTCAGGATGAGGCGCGCCCGCTGCTCAGGATGAGCCCGCGAGGCTTCTTTTATTTACTAGTCAGTATTATTTTAATCGGCATTTAACAATGCGTCCCGTGTTGTCTATGTTACGGGGCGTACTTTCGTTACGCGTATCCCCACCCAATTTCTTCGGGTGGAGCACCCTGTAAACCGTTCGCTGAGCGTATGCGTCTCTTTGATGGGAGAAGTTCAAAGCGAACTGAGTGGGAGCGTGGGAGCACCAAGCTTTTTTGGTGTGCCCACGGGGGGGCAGGTACGCATGTCTGGTTATGCGGTTGTCCGCGGAAGTTATGGCAGAGAGTCTTCAGCGCGAGTAGTCAGCTGGATACGCGGATACATACGGTGTGCCGTCGTCGCGGACTTTGTCTGCGGCGCCGCGGCGGTAATCGGAGCGTCACGGCTCCGATTCGGTGATGGCGTAACAACTTTCTATATCGGACTCAGTGCAGCACTTCCGTTGCTGTGGGTAGCATCGATATCCCTCACCGGCGGTTACGATGTGCGATTCATCGGTAACGGTTCGGATGAGTTTCGTAAAGTGCTCAGCGCTGGCGTGAGCCTTACCGCGGTCATCGCGGTCTTCTCGTACGCGATCAACCTGCAATTGTCGCGCGGATACCTGGTGCTGTCACTTCCTGGCATGACCGTGCTGGATCTCGGTGCCAGGTACGCCATGCGGAAGTGGCTGCACAGAAAACGCAGAGCGGGAAAATGCACACAAAGCGTCGTGGCGGTGGGGCATGAGCCAGCCGTCACCGACCTCATCAAGGAGCTAAGACGGGAGCCTTATCACGGGCTTACTGTCGTCGCGGCTTGTGTCGCGAGTCCCACCCGGCCCGCCGAGGTCGCTGGCGTGCCGGTCTTCGGTGGCCTAGACGACGCCGCGGCGACGGTACGCGCCGTGGGCGCCGAGACCGTCGCCGTGCTCGCCTGCCCGGAGATGGACGGGCTCAAGCTCAGGGGCCTGGCATGGGAGCTGGAGAAGACCGGCACCGACCTGTGCGTGTCGCCTTCGCTGCTCGATGTAGCCGGCCCGCGGACGACGATCAGGCCCACCGCCGGGCTGACCCTGCTGCACGTCGACCATCCGCAGATATCTGGCGGTCGGCTCGTCGTCAAGGGCCTGTTCGACCGGCTAGCGGCCGGGGCAGCGCTGGTCGCGCTCGCCCCCGTGCTGCTGCTGCTCGCGGTGGTGATCCGGATCTCGGACCGAGGCCCGGCGCTCTTCACCCAGTTCAGGGTCGGCAAGGACGGCCGGGTCTTTCGCATCTACAAGTTCCGCACCATGGTGGTCGACGCGGAGCAGCGCCGTCGGCAGCTAGCCACGAGGGGAGAGGACGACGGCAACGGAGTCCTGTTCAAGTTGCGCAGGGATCCCCGGGTCACCGCGGTGGGCGTTCACCTCAGGCGCTGGTCGATCGACGAGCTGCCGCAGCTGCTCAACGTGTTTCTCGGCGATATGTCGCTGGTCGGACCGCGGCCCGCGCTGCCTGATGAGGCCGCCAAGTACGCGGAGCATGTGCGCCGCAGACTCGTGGTCAAACCCGGGCTGACCGGTCTCTGGCAGGTGAATGGCCGCTCAGATCTGTCCTGGGATGAATCCGTCCGGCTCGACCTCAGATACGTAGAGAACTGGTCGTTCGCCCTGGACCTGCAGATCTTGTGGAAAACAGCTGCAGCGCTCACGCGTGGAGAGGGAGCTTACTGATGGGGGGAAGCAAGGTGAGCGTACTTGAGCAACGTCCAGGCACGCTGAACATAGCGGAGCTCGTGCAGGGCGCCGCGGCCGGTGACCCAGTGGCTTGGGAACGGCTCATCGACCAGTACAACCGGCTGATCTGGTCCATCACCGGAGACTTCAGGCTGGTCGAGAGCGACGCTGCGGACGTCGTTCAGACGACCTGGCTGCGGCTGCTTGAGCACATCGACCGAATCGACTACCCCGAGCGGGTGGGATCGTGGCTGGCGGCGACCGCCCGGCACGAGTGCCTGCGCCACCTGGCAGCCCATAAAAAGGTCGTGCTCGGGCACGATGAAGAGGATCTGCAGGGCGTACCCTCGCACGGGCCCGAGGTCGATGAGCGGCTGCTCGCGGACGAGCGGGCCGAGGTCGTCCGGGCGGCACTGACCCGGTTGCCGCGGCAGTGGCAGCGAATGATCGAGATGCTGATGGCCGATCCGCCCGCCTCGTACGCCGAGATCTCGGACCAGCTCGGCCTGCCGATCGGCAGCATCGGTCCCACCCGAGGCAGGTGCCTAGCGCGCCTGCGCGTACTGCTGCAGACCCCCTGAGCCTCTAGCGCCAGTACCCCAGCGATGTCCCATCGCTGGGGTACTGGCGCTATCGATGTCCCATCGCTGAGGCTGCGGAAGGGGTTCAGCGGGCCCTGCGGGCCGCTTGAGCTGCTCCGGGGCGGGTTGTCGGCCAGGTGTCGGTGTTCCGCGTGCCGCCGCAGCCGATCGGTTTGGTGAGGTATGACCCGATTGCGTCGGCTGTCGCGACCGCTCCTGGGATCGAGTTTTGCTGGTTGGTGCGACACCAACCAGCAAAGAGGCTGGGTAATGCAGCACCGACCATGATCCCCAGGCGCAACGGCAGGGCAAGATGGCGCGGATGCCCGGTTTGTGAACGCCTCGGAGGGCGGCGGCTCGGGCGGGTTGTCGGCTGCGGGCCGCATTAGCGGCTCGGGCAGGTTAGCGGCTCGGGCGGGTTAGCGGCGGGGGGTAGCGGGTCGGGCGGGTAGCGGCTGGGGCCGGCAGGCGGCTTGGGGGCGCGCTTACTGGCTGGCGTTGACGGCTATGCCGAACATCCCGATTTCGTCGGTGTGGGGGCAGACGATCGTCTGGTAGGCCGGGTTCTTCTTGGCGAAAACGTCGAAGCCGCGGTGCATTTTGATGTCGTCGGCCAGCAGGACGCCGCCGGATGGCATGGCGGACGCCGCTCTGGTCAGTTCGAATGTCGTGTTCCTGGCGGTGTGCAGGCTGTCGTGAATGAACATCTGGACCTGGCCGACCTCGTTGACGAGACGCGGCAAGCGCT